>JAQGOE010000074.1 GCA_028293725.1 Gammaproteobacteria bacterium
CTCATACCTCACCCTCCATCGGTGTTTCGATGATATCGAGCACGGCGCCGAAGCCGGTGCGCGTCGACCTCGCGCGCCGATTCTCCACATTCAGTACGAATAGCAGCAGCGACCTCCCCGTCACGTCGTACTCCGTATTGAAGTCGAAATTCGGTGTGTCGAAGCCCGCGGGGAGGTTGGTGTCGATGAGGCGCGTCCAGCGCTTGCCCTCCGGCACCTCCGGCAACATGAACTTCACGACGTCGTGATGCGCGTTGAAAACGATTAGCAACGTCGCATCCGAGCCTCGCTGCTTGATACCGCTCGGCTGAGCACGGCCATCGAGGAGCATCCCGAAGCACTTGGCGCGGCCATCGTTCCACTGCTCTTCGGTGATTTCGTCGCCTGAGGGGGACAGCCACGCAAGATCTTTTACATCCAACTCGGCGTTGTGCTGACCTACCAGGTAGCGGCCACGACGTAACATCGGGTATGACTTGCGAAGGGCGATGAGCTTGCGGGTGAACTCCAGTAGCCGTCGTCCGTCCGTGGTCACGGCACCCCAGTCGATCCAGTTCAGCTCGTTGTCCTGTCCATAGACGTTGTTATTGCCGTTCTGTGTGCGGCCGAGCTCATCGCCGGCGAGGATCATGGGCGTGCCTTGCGAGAGCAATAGGGTTGCGAGCAGATTGCGCTTCTGCCGCTCACGCAACGCGATAATGGCGGGATCGGTTGTCGGCCCTTCCACGCCGTGGTTCCACGAGTGATTGTTGTCGGTTCCGTCGCGGTTGTCTTCGCCATTCGCTTCGTTGTGTTTGCCATCATACGAAACGAGGTCGTTGAGATTGAAGCCGTCGTGGGCGGTGATGAAATTCACACTCGACCAGGGGCGGCGGCCGCGCTGGTTGAAGATGTCACCGGAGCCGGCTACACGACGCGCGAACTCCGCCATGCTGCCTTCGTCGCCTTTCCAATAGGCGCGCACGGCATCGCGGTATTTGTCGTTCCACTCGGCCCAGCCCGGAGGGAATCGAGATACCTGGTAGCCGCCCGGGCCCACATCCCAGGGCTCCGCGATGAGCTTCACTGCAGATAACACCGGATCCTGCCGGCAGGAGTCCAGGAAGCCCCCGCCTTCATCGAACCCATAGGGCTCGCGCGCAAGAATGGTGGCCAGGTCGAAACGAAACCCGTCGACGTGCATCTCCGTGGCCCAGTATCGCAGGGAGTCGGTGACCATCTGGAGCACGCGGGGATGACTCAGGTTGAGTGTGTTACCCGTACCAGTATCGTTAATGTAATAACGCGGCTTGTCCGGCAGCAGCCGGTAATAACTGGCGTTGTCGATGCCCTTGTGGCACAGGGTGGGGCCGCCCTCGTTGCCTTCCGCCGTATGGTTGTAAACCACGTCGAGAATCACCTCGAGTCCGGCGGCGTGCAGCTGGTTGATCATCTCCTTCACTTCATTCGCGAAGCCGGTGGCCATGTAGCGCGGCTCGGGTGCGAAGAAGCCGATTGTGTTGTAGCCCCAGTAGTTGAAGAGCCCCTTGTCGACGAGGTAACGATCATCGAAGTATGCGTGTATGGGCAACAGCTCGAGAGATGTCACACCCAGACTGCGCAGATAGTTCACGACACGAGCGTCGCCCAACGCCGAGAACTTCCCGCGGAGCTCCTCGGGGACGCGCTCGTTGAGCTGGGTAAACCCTTTGACATGCATCTCGTAGATGATCGTCTGATCCCAGGGGATCTGCGGTCGCCGCTCCGTGCCCCAGGTGAAGGCCGAATCGATGACGCGGGACTTGGGGATGAATGGCGCGCTATCGCGCTCGTCGAAGGACAGATCCTTGTCCTTGGAGCCGATGGTATAGCCGAACAGCGCGTCGTCCCATTTCAGGGTGCCCACGAGCTGCTTGGCGTAGGGATCGATGAGGAGCTTGTGCGGATTGAAGCGGTGCCCGGCGTCAGGCTCGTAGGGGCCGTGGACGCGGAATCCGTAGACGGTGCCGGGCCGGGCGTCCGGCAGGTAACCATGCCAGACCTCGTCGGTGTATTCGGGCAGGTCGAATCGCTCGGTCTCGGTGTTGCCGTCGTTGTCGAATAGACATACCTCCACCCGGGTCGCATTGGCGGAAAAGACCGCGAAATTCACCCCCAGGCCATCCCACGTGGCGCCGAGCGGAAACGGCCGCCCCTCCCGAACCGCGACTCGTCTCATGTACTGCGCTCCGTTGCGAAAATCTGGGCAGGTGTGGAGTGTCCCACCTAGCAAGACCCATGCCGTGGCAGCTCGGGGCTTGACGCGGCCGGGCCGGGTCTTCACCGGCGACAGCCGCGTGGGAGATTCGCGTGGGAGGTGTCTTACAAGAAGGCGGGTCCTTGGCCTATAACCAAGCCACGGCGGCTGCTTCAGAGTTGCTTCCCAGTTGACGCTCCACTTCCGCGAGCGCACTTGGGGAGATTACGGAGATGCTTCACTACGCTGTTGTGTTTTTCATTATTGCGATCATTGCGGCAGTGCTCGGGTTCGGCGGTATTGCGGCGGGCGCAGCCGGCATCGCGAAAGTGCTGTTCTTCGTGTTCTTGATTCTGGCCCTGATCACGTTCTTGCGCAGGGCTTAGGCAAGTCAGTAAGGGGCGATGAGATGGCTAACACTGAGAAGCCGGATGTGCAGGGCGAAGGCGACTACGATGCCGCACGCCGCTACCGCAAAGAAGTGAAGGACTACGTCGACTCGGCGGACATCGACAAGGCCGCGCATGATGCGGCGCCGAAATCACCCGACGAGCAGCGCGAGATGGACGAAGCCGAGCGCGAGGGCCGCTCCCACTCCAAGGGGGGCAAAGAGCGGGACATGAACCTCAAGCCGGAAGCGAAGAAGCCTCAGTAGCTCGAAGCGCCGCTAGCCGAAAGCGGTTGGCTGAACGGCAACCGGCCGCCCCGGAAGGATCCGATGCGGACGGGCAGTCGTGCGTGCTTACTTCAGCTGCGAAGCGTTCCAACCGCCGCCGAGCGCTTGAATGAGCACGACACTCGCGGTGAGCCGGTTGGTAAATACTGTCAGCGCCGACTGCTCGCTGGCGAGGCGAGTCGTCTGGGCCGTGATCACGCTGCTGTAAGGAACGGTGCCCGCCTTGTACTGGTTCAGGGTCAGCTTTTCCGCTTCGCGAGCAGCCAATACGAGCTTGTCTTCAACTGTCGATTGCTGTTCGAGCACGCGCAGTGTGACCAGCTCATCCTCGACCTGTTGGAACCCTTCGAGCACGATCAGACGGTAGTTATCGACGGACTGCTCCCATGCCGCCCGCGCGGCGGCGACCTGTGCGCGGTGCAGTCCGCCTGCGAATAATGTTTGTGCGAGACTCGGTCCCACTGACCAGATTTGGTTCGGAACGCTGAAGAGCTGACCGAGCGTGCCCCCGCTCGAGTACTGCGCCGAGCCCGACAGTGACAACGACGGAAAGTAAGCGGCCTTGGCAACACCGATTTGCGCGTTGGCGGCGGCGACCTGGCGCTCCGCTACGGCGATGTCAGGACGTCTTTCGAGTAATGTCGAAGGAACGTCGCTCGGCACTGTCGGCACATCGGTTCTAATCGCCACCGACGCGACGGAAAAAGCAGCGGGCTGCTTGCCGACGAGAACGGCAATCGCGTGCTCGAAAATCGCTCGCTGGATCGCCACACTCACCTGTTGCGATTGCGCGGACAACAGCTGGGTTTGTGCGGTGACGACGTCGGCCCTGGCGGCGACACCCACGCGATAGCGGTTCTCGGTAATCTGCAGAGCCTGCTGGTCCGCCTTGACCGTATCGTCGAGGAGCGCCTGCAGCTGATCCTGGCCCCTGAGCTCAAAATAGGCCGACGCGAGATCAGCCTGCGCGGCCAGGCGTGCCGAGGCAAGGGTAGCTTCGTCGGCCTGCGCGGAGTCCTTGCTGCTCTCGACCTGCCGACGCACCTGTCCCCAGATGTCGAGCGGCCAGTTAATGGAGCCACCCGCGTTATTGACCCAGCGGGGGGGCGTAGCGCCTTGACGGGTGCGATCGCGGCCGATGCTCGCTGAAAGAGTTGGCCAGAAGCCAGCCTCCGCCTCGCGCACCAGGGCCCTCGCCTGCTCGACCGCGGCTCCCTGAGCCTTCACGTTCAGGTTCGAAATGTCGATCTGGTCCTCGAGTCCACTCAACACATCGTCGTGGTAGATCAACCACCACGGTCCGCGGCTCAAGGCATCGGCGGGTTCGGTGGGCTTCCAGCCGTTTTGCTCTTTAAAGGCCGGCGCCGCATCGACAGCGGGACGCTTGTAGTCAGGACCTACAGCACAGGCAGTCAGGACAGCGGACAGACAGACGAGCGCCGCGCCACGAAACCAATTCATCTTGTACTCGCCTGCATGGACCCGGGACCCTCGGTGCCTCCAGCTATGCCGAGCGCCGGAGGTGGCGTCGTCGTGCGGGGCTGCTTTTTTCGTGAAAACCTGTGAATGTATAAATAGATGACCGGCGTCGTATACAGCGTCAGAAGCTGGCTCACGATGAGGCCGCCGACGATCGAGACACCCAGTGGGCGACGCATCTCGGTCCCATTGCCGTACGCCAGGGCAAGGGGCAGCGCGCCCGCGATCGCCGCGCACGTCGTCATCATGATCGGCCGGAAACGGAGCGAGCAGGCGCGAGCGATGGCCGAGCGCGGGTCGAGGCCGAGTGTGCGCTCCGCCTCGAGGGCGAAGTCGACCATCATGATGGCGTTCTTCTTCACGATACCGATCAACAGCAGGATGCCCAGGAAGGCGATCAAGCTGAACTCCATGTCGACGGCCATGAGCGCCAGCAAGGCGCCGAGGCCCGCGGAGGGCAACGTAGACAGGATCGTGAGCGGCTGGCTGTAACTCTCATACAGCATGCCGAGGACGACGTAGATCGCGAGAAGCGCCGCGGCGAGCATGAGCGGCTGGCTGCTGGCGTTCTGCTGGAACAGCTTCGCGGTCCCGTAGGAGCCGCCGTGAATGCTGATCGGGGTATGGATCCGCTCCATGGTCTTTTCGATCGAGTCCAACCCGGTGCTGATCGACTCGTTTTCCGGCAGATTGAAAGAGATCGAGGTGGAGACCGAGGTCCCCGTATGATTGACGCTTATGGCCGTATTGTTGGTTGCGTAGTGACTGAACGCCGAGAATGGAATCACGGTCTCCTTGCTCGTACTGACCGCGGAACCGGTCGAAGTGTTGCCGCGACCGGAATTGGCGAGTGAGTTGGATGCGAGATTGCGCGCCACATCCGTGGCAACAGCGGCGTTGGTGGCGGAGACCGTGCTACCCGAGTTGGTTTTAAACTTCGTCGTGCCGGCCACCGCCTGGGTCGCCTGGGTACCGCTCACGGCGCCACCGGATGTGCTCACATATAATTCTTTCAGAACCTCCGGGCTCTGCCAGAACTCGGGCGCCACTTCCATGACGACGTGGTACTGCTGCGGGCTGAAGGGATTGTAGATCGTCGAAACCTGTGCCTGCGCGAACGCCCCACCGAGCGTCGCGTCGATCTGAGCCTCGGTGAGCCCGAGCCGCGAGGCGCTGTTGCGATCCACGATGAGATCGGCCTCCAACCCGCCCGGCTGGAGATCCGTATCCACGTCCTCGACTTCGGGATTCTCCTGTAACGCGCGGCGCAGGTTCGTCGACCACGTCCGCAACTCGGTGAGATCGTCGCCGAGCAGCGTGTACTGGTACTGGGAGTTGGAGGAACGGCCGCCGCCGCCGCCGAAATCCTGCACAGCCTGCAGAAAGACAGCCACTCCCGACACCTCGTTCAGCTGCGGCCGCAGGCGGGCAATGATCTTGTCAGCCGAAATCCCGCGCTCCTCCAGCGGTTTGAGTGTCACGCTGACATTGGCCGAGGCGCCCCCTCCGGCCCCCGGCCCAAAGCCGCCGCCACCGCCGACCGAGCCGGTCACGGCCGCCACCGCCGGATCGTTCTGGATGATGGTGGCGACCGTCTGGAGTTTGGCCTTCATGGACTGGAACGACGCGAAGGCGTCGCCGCGCATGCCCCCCTGGAGCTGTCCGGTGTCCTGCTGGGGCATGAATCCCTTGGGCACGACGATATAGAGGTAGACATTCAGTCCAATGGTCACGACGAGGATCAGCAGCATCATCCGCCGGTGGTCCAGGGCCCAGCCGAGGGAGCGTTCGTAACCGCTGCGCATCGCCTGGAAGCCGCGCTCGAAACCTCTGCCGAACCAGGTGAGCTTGCGATTGGGCTCGAGACGCAGCAGGCGCGCGCACATCATCGGAGTGGTCGTCAGCGAGATCACGAGTGAAATGAGGATCGACACCGACAACGTGATCGTGAACTCACGGAACAGCCGGCCCACGATGCCGCCCGCCAGCTCGAAAGGCAGGAAGACCGCGATGAGCGACAGACTCATGGAAACCACGGTGAAGCCCACTTCCCGCGCACCCTGCAGCGCCGCCTTCATCGGCGTCATGCCGTCCTCGATATGTCGCGTGGTGTTTTCCATCACTACGATGGCGTCGTCGACAACGAATCCCGTGGCAATCGTCAGCGCCATCAGGGAGAAGTTGTCGAGCGTGTAGTCGAGCAGGTACATGGCCGCGAACGTTCCGATGAGTGATACCGGAACGACCAACGCGGGCACGAGTGCGGCGCGATAACTGTGCAGAAACATGTAGACCACGAGGATCACCATCGCCACCGCCAGCAGCAGGGTCTGCTCCACCTGCCGCAGCGAGGCGCGGATGGTCAACGAGCGATCGAAAGTCACCACCAGGTCGATCTTCGGATCAATGGAGGCTTTCAGCAGCGGCAACTGCGCTTTCACCGCGTCGACGACTTCAACAATGTTGGCGCCCGGTTGCTGGAACACTTGCACCGAGACCGCGGGTTTGCCGTTGTAGAGCCCATAGGTGCGGATGTTCTCAGTCGCCCCATCCTCCATATCGAGGACTTCAGCGACGTCGCCGAGGCGTACGGTGGCACCGTTGCGGTTGGCGATGATGAGGTTACGGTAGGGAGCCGCGTCCCGGGCGTTGTCGTTCGTGTAGATCTGGTAGTGGAGCTGGTCCGATTCGATCGCGCCCTTGG
This sequence comes from Gammaproteobacteria bacterium, assembly GCA_028293725.1. Next base: position 7,075 of record JAQGOE010000074.1, read on the forward strand.
GCGCGTTGGCGTTGGCATTCGAGATGGCGGCCTGGATGTCCTGCAACCCAATACCGTACTTCGAAAGAGAAAGCGGATTGATCTCCACGCGCACCGCTGGCAGCGCGCTGCCATTGACGTTTACGCCGCCGACACCTTTTATCTGTGACAGGCGCTGGGAGATGACGGCATCGGCGGCATCGTAGATCTGCCCCTGTGTCAGGGTGTCCGAGGTCATGGCGATGTTCATGACCGGAAACATCGAGCTGTTGAGCTTCCGGTAGGACGGATTGCGCGTCAACGAGCTCGGCAGGTCGGCATGCGCCGCTACGATCGCCGCCTGCACGTCGCGTGCCGCACCGTCGATATCGCGATCGATGCCGAACGTGAGCTGAATGTTGGTCGAGCCGACACTGCTCGTGGAAGTCATGTCGTCGACGTCCGAAATGGCGCCGAGGTGACGCTCCAACGGAGTCGCAACGCTGCTTGCCATGACTTCCGGGCTCGCTCCGGGGAGTGACGCGGACACGAAGATCGCGGGCACGTCGATCCGAGGCAACGGAGCCACCGGCAGCAACCTGAACGTCGCGATACCGCAAAGCGCGACACCGAACGTCAGCAGTATCGTCGCTACCGGGCGCGCTATAAAAGGAGCCGAGATGTTCACGCCGGGTGGTCCGCCAGATCCGGCTGTTGCGGCTCGCTATGGTCATGGCCAAACGTGCGCTTCGCGAGCCGGTCGAATGCAAGATAGATAACAGGTGTCGTGAAGAGCGTCAGCACCTGGCTGACTAGCAGGCCGCCCACGATGCTCACGCCGAGCGGATGGCGCAGTTCGGATCCGGTACCTGTGCCGAACATCAGCGGCAGCGCGCCGAAGATGGCGGCGACCGTCGTCATGAGAATCGGCCGGAAGCGCAGCAGACAAGCCTGGTAGATGGCCTCCCGCGGCGACAGCCCTTGCACGCGCTCCGCCTCGATCGCGAAGTCGATCATCAGGATCGCATTCTTCTTCACGATGCCGATGAGGAGGATGATGCCGATGAGCGCGATGATGGTGAGGTCGCTGCCGGCCAACATCAGCGCCAGCAGCGCGCCGATGCCCGCCGACGGGAGTGTCGAAAGAATGGTGATCGGATGGATGAAGCTCTCGTACAACACGCCCAGAACGATGTACATGACGAGCACTGCGGCCACCAGCAGCAGTAGCTCGTTCGAGAGGTTACTGCGAAATGCGAGCGCCGCGCCCTGAAAAGTCGTCCGGATGCTATCGGGGATGCCAAGGCTCGCCTCGACTTTCTCGATGGCGTCCACCGCGGCGCCCAGCGATGCACCCTGCGCAAGGTTGAATGACACCGTCGCAGCCGGGAATTGCGCCAGGTGATTGATGAGCAGCGGCCGCTGTTGGATGTCGACCTTGGCGATCGCCGAGAGGGGCACCTGGCCGCCGGCCGCCGAGGGCACATAGATCGAAGCCAGTGAATCGACCGAGGTGTATGAGGCGGGATCGGCTTCCAGGATGACGCGGTATTGATTCGACTGCGTGAAAATCGTGGAGACGATCCGTTGCCCGAACGCGTCGTACAGTGCGTTGTCGACGGTGCCGACGCTGATGCCGAGACGTGCTGCACTGTCGCGATCGATCGTTACGTACGCGGCCAGGCCATTGTCTTCCTGGTTGCTGACAACGTCAGCGAGATCGGGCTGCTCGCGAAGTGCGGCGACCAACTTTGGTGTCCAGGTCGAGAGCGCGACCGAGTCCGCACTCTCCATCGTGAACTGATACTGCGTACGGCTGACCGTGTTGTCGAGAGTCAGGTCCTGCACGGGCTGCATATATAGGGTGACGCCTGGAAGGCCGGTCGTCTCCGTCTGCAGCCGACGAATGATCTGCGTCGCGGTCGCGGTTCGTTGGTCGCGGGATTTCAGGTTGATCAGGAAACGCCCGCTGTTCAGCGTAACGTTATTGCCGTCCACGCCGATGAAGGAGGACAGGCTCTGCACGTCCGGGTCGGTGAGGATCGCCGCCGCCAGTTGCTGCTGACGCTCGGCCATCGCCTCGTACGAGACCGCCTCCGTCGCCTCCGAGACGCCCTGGATGAGGCCGGTATCTTGATCCGGGAAGAAGCCCTTCGGAATCAGCCAGTACAACAGTCCGGTAATTACCAGCGTGGCAACCGCCACGATCAGCGTGAGTCGTTGGTGATCCAGCACCCACGTCAGCCTGCGGCCATACGACTCGATGAGCTTGCCGAACCAGCCACCGTTGTCATTGTGGTGACCTTTTTCTCCGGCTGGCGTGTGTTTCAGCAACTTCGCGCACAACATGGGGACGAGCGTGAGGGACACGACCGCGGAGATGATGATCGTCACGGCGAGGGTCACCGCGAATTCCCGGAACAGGCGTCCTACGACGTCCTGCATGAACAACAAGGGAATGAGCACGGCGATCAGGGAGACCGTCAGGGAGATGATGGTGAACCCGATCTGGCCCGAGCCTTTCAGCGCGGCCTCGAGAGGAGGATCGCCCGCTTCGATATAGCGAGTGATGTTCTCGATCATGACAATCGCGTCGTCGACCACGAATCCAGTCGCGATCGTGAGAGCCATCAGGGAAAGATTGTTGAGGCTGAAGTTCGCGAGGTACATGATCGCGAAGGTGCCGATCAGGGACAGCGGCACGGACAGGCTCGGGATGATGGTCGCGGGGATGTTGCGGAGAAAGAGGAAGATCACCAACACCACCAACGCCACAGCGAGCGCCATCTCGAATTCCACGTCGCGAATCGACGCGCGAATCGTGGTCGTGCGGTCTGTTAGTACGGCCACGTCCACGCCCGATGGCAGCGAGGATTTCAGCTCCGGGAGCATGGCCTGGATACGGTTGACGACATCGACTACGTTCGCCCCCGGCTGGCGCTGCACGTTGACGATGAGGGCGGGAGTCTTGTTCATCCAGCCGCCGAGCTTGGTGTTCTCCGCGCTCTCCTCGAGGATGGCGACATCCTGCAGCCGCACCGGCGAGTTGTTACGGTAGGCAACAACGATCTTCGAATACTCCTCGGCGCTCCGGAGCTGGTCGTTGGTGTTGATCGTGTAGGCGCGCGAGGGGCCGTCGAGAGTGCCCTTGGGGCCGTTTTGATTCGCGACGCTGATGGTTGTGCGCAAATCGTCGATGTTGAGTCCGTAGGCGGCGAGCGCACGCGGGTTCACAATGACGCGTACCGCGGGGCGCTGGCCACCGGTAACGCTCACGACACCGACACCCTTGATCTGCGAGATCTTCTGCGCCACGCGGGTATCGGCCAGGTCCTCCACCTGCGTCAGCGGCATGACGTTCGAGGTGATGCCGAGAGTCAGAACCGGCGCGTCGGCGGGATTCACTTTCGCGTAGATCGGGGGTGCCGGGAGATCCTGCGGCACGAGGTTCTGCGCGCCGCTGATAGCCGCCTGCACTTCCTGCTCGGCGACGTCGATATCGAGCGACAGGTTGAACGTCAGGGTGATGACCGAGGCGCCTGCGGAGCTCGTCGATGACATCTGACTCAGGCCCGGCATCTGCCCGAACTGTTTCTCCAGGGGTGCCGTGATGGCGGAGGTAATGACCTCCGGGCTGGCCCCGGGATAGAAGGTCTGCACCTGGATGGTGGGATACGCGACCTCCGGTAACGCCGACAACGGCAATTGGAAGAACGCGATAAACCCCACCACCAGGATCGCGACCATCAACAGAGTGGTCGCGACCGGGCGCAGGATGAAGAGGCGTGACGGATTCATTGCGCGGGTTACTGGGCTGGGGGTTGGCTACCGCTCTGGCGGTTCCGGCGGCCCTTACCAGTGTGTTTTTGCGTGCCAGCCACAGGTGTCGTGCCAGCGCCTGCATTGGCGTCGGCAGCCCGCACCGGCGGGGGTGTCGCTCCCGGCACGGAGACGGGGACCCCGTCGCGGAGCCGGTCGCCACCCTCCGTCACCACGACCTGACCCGGCGTAAGGCCGGCGGTCACCCCGACATTTTCACCATCGACCACGCCGAGGGTCACGGGACGCACAGAAACGGTGCCATCGGCATTCACCAGGTACACGAAAGTGGAGGTGACCCCGTTGGGTGCACCACGGTGCACTGCGGCGTTAGGCATGACAACCTGGTTCTTCAAGTCGTCCACGACCAGCTGGATGTTGACGAACTGGTTCGGGAACAGCGTGTTGTCTTTGTTATCGAACAGGGCGCGCAGCTTGACCGTTCCAGTCGTGACGTCGATCTGGTTGTCGACGGTCAGGACCTTGCCGTCCGAGAGCTTCGCGCTGTTGGTGCGGTCGTAGGCCTCCGCCGTGAGGGTGGCGCCGTCATGCAACCGCTGCATGACTTTTGTCACATTGTCCTCGGGGATGGGGAAGATGGCGGTGATGGGTTGCAGCTGGGTGATCACCACGAGACCGCTCGCATCACCGGGCGTGACATAGTTTCCCTGGTCCACCTGGCGCAGGCCGACGCGACCCGTGACCGGCGAGGTGATGTGGCAGTAGACCAGGTTGATTTTAGCGGTCTTGATGTTCGCTTCGTCGGAGGCGACCGTACCGATGTCCTGGTCCACGAGAGAACGCTGCGTATCGACCTGCTGCTGTGCCACCGAATCCTGGCTGATGAGCTCCTCATAGCGCTTTAAATCCAGCCTGGCCTCCACCAGCAACGCCTGGTCGCGCCGCAGATTGCCCTGCGCCTGGTCGAGCGCCGCCTCATACGGGCGCGGGTCGATCAGGGCGAGGGGGTCGCCCGCTTTGACGAGTTGCCCCTCCGTGAAGAGGATTTTTTGCAGTGTGCCGCTGATCTGCGTCTTTACGGTGACAGTGGCGAGCGGAGTGATCGTTCCCAGCGCGGGTATCCGCACCGTAATGCCACCCGAAGCGACGGTAGCCACGGACACGGCGACCGGCTGGACCGTGGGGCCGGTGGTCCCGGCTTTGCGCCTGAAACCGCCACCCCGGTTCGCCGCCGCTGTCTGCGCCTGTTGTTGCTGCTTGTAATGAACGAAACGCACCAGCAGAAAAACCGCCACCAGGATCGCGAGGACCGTGATGATCACGCTCCGGTGACGGCGCAGGAAGCCCTGCGGGGGCGCCGAAGCAAAGGCCTGTTCGTCTTTTTCCATCACCACGTACTCACCAGATTTCGCGCTCGATATTGTGACAGTTACCCTGCACTCTAACTCGTCGGGTTGCGGGAAAGCAGGCTGTCGCACGCAAAAGAAAATGTTGACTCAAAACAACGGGGGAAGTTTCCCCAAGGCGCGTTGCAGATGCGCCGGTGCGTGGTCAGCCAGCGTTTTGTTGCGCCCGAATCCCTTGACATGACGCTGGGGTTCTGACCCCCGGGCGGCGGGCGGGCGGACTCACAGTTCCTTAAGATTTCTGATGGTAACGTCCGGCGGGTGCCCCGAGGAAGCGGGCCAGGTACGGGGCGGTGCGGCCTCCTGCCTTGGCCACGGTGGACGGGGGGCCCGTCACCACCACACGCCCCCCCTCCTCGCCCGCACCAGGTCCGATGTCGATGACCCAATCGCTGCCGGCGACCACCCGCATGTCGTGCTCCACGACAATTACCGTGTTGCCCGATTCGACGAGCCCATCCAGTTGCACCGCCAGTTTTTCCACATCCGCCGGGTGCAGGCCCGTCGTCGGCTCGTCGAGTACGTAGAGGGTGTCGCCGCGTTGCGCCCGCTGCAGTTCGGTGGCTAGTTTGATTCGCTGCGCCTCGCCTCCAGACAACTCCGTTGCCGGTTGCCCGAGCCGCAGGTAGCCGAGGCCCACTTCCCGCAGAACGCTCAATGAGCGGCGTACGTGGGGCTCGTCGGCGAAGAATTCCCACGCGACGTCGACCGTCATTCCCAGAGCGTCGGCGATCGATTTTCCGCGGTATTTGATCTCCAGCGTCTTCGCGTTATATCGCGTGCCATGACAGACCGGACACGGCGCATAGACGCTGGGCAAGAAGAGTAACTCCACCATCACGAAGCCCTCACCTTCGCAGTTAGGGCAACGGCCTTTCGCGACGTTGAAGGAGAATCGGCCGGCATCGTAGTGGCGTGCGCGCGCCGCCGGTGTTTGTGCAAACAGCCTGCGGATGTGGTCGAACAAACCGGTGTAGGTCGCGAGGTTCGAGCGGGGTGTCCTGCCAATGGGCTTCTGGTCGACCCGCACCAGCCGTGCGATGCCATCCATGCCGCCGGTGATCTGTCCGCCCAGGGTCACCACCGCCGTGTGCTCGAGCTCGTCGCCTTCGACCTCTTCCGGCGGCAACTCGTGGCCGAGACGTTGCGCGACCAACTCCACCAGGACCTGGCTCACGAGGCTGGATTTACCGGAGCCCGAAACACCGGTAACCGAGGTGAGCACGCCCTTCGGGAAGGCGACATCGAGCCGGTCGAGGTTGTTACGTGTCACTCCAGCCAGGCGCAGCCAACCCCGTGGGGTGCGCGGGGTGCGTTCGTGCAGCCTGGCGTCGGCAGAATCGAACAGGTAACGCCGCGTCTGCGATTGTTCGATCTGGGCGAGTCCTTCGGGGGGACCGCTGTAGAGTATTTCGCCGCCTTTCTCACCGGCCGCGGGACCCACATCGACGATCCAATCGGCACGGCGCACCACATCGAGGTCGTGTTCGACCACGAAGAGCGAATTGCCGGACGCCTTCAACTGCTCGAGAGCGGTGAGGAGTGATTCGGTATCGGCGGGATGCAATCCCGCGGACGGCTCATCGAGGACATACACGACGCCGAACAAGTTGGAACGTACCTGGGTCGCGAGTCGCAGCCGTTGCAACTCACCGGGCGACAGGGTCGGCGTGCTGCGCTCGAGCGAGAGGTAGCCCAGTCCGAGGTCCAGCAGAGACACGAGGCGGGCCTGCAGGTCTTGTGTGATCCTTTTTGTCACGAGTGCCTTTTCAGGATGATCCACCGATGCCTTACGCAACTGCCTGGCGGAGCCGTCGGCATAAGGCTGCATGATGCGGGCGAGCTCTTTCAACGACAGTCGCGACAGCTCCGCCAGATCGAGGTCGGCGAATTTCACGGCCAGCGATTCGGGGCGCAAACGTTTGCCATGGCACAACGTGCACTCGGTGCTCAGCATGTATTGCAGAGCCCGTTTCTTCATCAGCGGACTCTGCGTGTTGGCGAACGAATGCATGACGTGACGGCGTGCGCTCGAGAACGTGCCTTGATAGCTCGGCTCGTCTTTGCGTTTCAGGGCACGGCGCGTCTGCTCGGGCGTGAGACCGGCATAGACCGGCACTTCCGGCTGCTCGTCGGTGAAGAGGATCCAGTCCCGTTGCTTTTTAGGGAGGTCCCGCCACGGGCGATCGACGTCGATTCCCATCGAGACGAGGATGTCACGCTGGTTCTGCCCTCCCCAGGCCGTCGGCCACGCGGCGATGGCGCGCTCGCGGATGGTCAGAGTGTCATCCGGAACCATCGACTTCTCGGTGACCTCGTAGACGCGGCCGAGTCCGTGGCATTTCGGGCAGGCGCCCTGCGGCGTATTCGGTGAGAAAGATTCGGCGTACAGCAACTGCTGGCCGCGGGGATAGTCGCCGGCGCGCGAGTACAACATGCGCAGGAGATTCGACAGGGTGGTCACACTGCCCACGGAGGAGCGGGTCGTTGGCGAGCCGCGCTGCTGTTGCAGGGCTACGGCCGGAGGCAGGCCATCGATCGAGTCAACCTCAGGCACGGCCATTTGATGAAACAGCCGTCGGGCGTAAGGCGATACCGACTCCAGGTAGCGTCGCTGGGCCTCCGCGTAGAGCGTGCCGAACGCCAGCGAGGACTTTCCGGATCCCGATACGCCCGTGAAGACGACGAGCGAATCGCGCGGAATATCAACATCAATGTTCTTCAGATTGTGCTCGCGCGCGCCGCGCACTTGCACCATACCGGTCGTTTCTTTATTTCGCATGCGGGTCGGGATGATACGCGAGCGGCCATCCGCTGTGTGGTCTGTCCAACCTGTGAGATGACCGGGAGTCTGTCTAGTCGTGGCGGCTATGCGCTTTGTGGTATACAACGAGTCAATGAATAAAAAGATGGCTGTTGGATTGCTCGGCGCGGTCCTGTTGTCGGGTGGTCAATCCGCTGCCCGGGCGGCGGCGTGCGACCGTACCTGTCTGGAACGGATCGTAGACCAGTACCTCGATGCGATGCTTGCGCACGACCCTCACAAGGCGCCGTTCGCGTCCGACGTGAAGTTCACTGAAAACGGCCAGAAGCTCGAGCTCGGCGACGGGCTGTGGCGCACATTCTCCGCCAAGGGTACGTACCGGATGTTCGTCGACGACGTCGACGCCGGACACGTGGCGTTTCTGGGCTCCATCCGGGAAGCGGACCTGCCGGCGATGTTCGCGCTCCATCTGAGAATACGCGACGGGAAGATCGCGGCGGCCGAGACCCTCGTACAGAGGAATGAGAAGTCAGGGCTGGGCTTCGAAGAGCTCGGGTACGCATGGCGCGAAACGGTGCCGGCGGACGAGCGGATGTCACGCGCGGACCTCCTGAAGACAGCCAACCTGTATTTTTCCGGGATGCAGAAGAACGACGGCAAGGGCATCTACCCGTTTGATGATGATTGCAATCGCATCGAGAACGGGGGATTTACCACCAACGTTCCAACACCAGCGGGACAGACACGACCGGATCCGAAGACGGCCGGCAACTACTCGAGTCAGTGGAGTTGTCGCGAGCAGTTTGAATCGGGGCTGCTGCACTTCGTGTCGCGCATCCGGGACCGGCGCTTCGTGGCGTTGGACCCTGAGCGGGGGTTGGTTTTCAGCTATGCGTTCTTCGATCACATGGCTGGTGATACGCGCACGTTCCAGACACCCGATGGACGAACGGTCACCGCCGGGCCGAAGCAGCCCTGGACCTGGGAGATCGCGGAGGCCTTCCAGATCGAGCACGGCAAGATTCATCAGATCCAGGCGATCATGGAGAAGGTGCCGTACGGGATGATCTCCGGGTGGAGCACCTGGCAGGAAGGGATGTCGAGTGAGGGGCGGGACGCCTCGCGCTAGCGCTTATGGCCTAGCCAGAGCTTACGAAAAACTAGCGACTTAGGGCTCGCTGGCCTACGCCACGCCTCCCCTTGCCCCTGGCAGGCCCCTCGACCCCAATATCGAGCTGCCGCGTATTGCCACGACTCAGCTTTGCTCGTCGGACGCCGGTAGCAATTCACGTCCTCGCCGGCGACGCGTTCCCAACAGTTGCCAGTTGCGTCACAACACAGACAAGTGCGTGCCGGTAAAAGGAATATCGCAATCTAAATTTACCGAGCTCGTTCATTAGAAGCTCGTCAAGTGGCGTTGTGTCTACTGTCTTAAGTCAGATCATCGCGAGGCTTTTGTCTCTGCCGTTCGTGCGCCGTGCCTGGGAGGCCCGGGGCGGGGCTTTCGCCCTTCGCCTTGGCATCGCGGGACGGCTCGGTGTTGCATTTGGGGCCGTTGCGGTGCTCGCTACGGCGGCGAACTTGATTGCCGAGCACGGCCGGCAACTCATCCGAACTACAGTCGTGGTGTCACCGATCGTGCGTCCTGCGCCGCAGCTGCCGGAGCGCTCTATTGCGGCGACACCAGCGCCAACGGCGGACTCGGCTGAGGTCGCTTCTGGCAGAGAAGTGACCGACAACCTCCTCATCGAGGCTATCAATCAATTCGAGCGGGCGGTCGAGCGCCGGGCTGAGCTCGACAGCGCCGAAAACGTCGACCTGTTGAAAGTAGCGGGCCTGCGTGTCAGGGACCAGGCGGAGGCGTTTATCGAGGAGATCAACACGCCGGGTATCGAGACGCGCGCCCGAGCACTGCGACCTCGTGTCAGGGATTTGCGCAACGCCGGCGATGAGGTCGTGCGAGTCGCCGACGACCGCCGCACGGTGCTGGCGGGATACTGGAGTCATTTCGAGAGCGTCGATGCCCAGGTGAAAAAGGCGCTCGACCAGAACAACTGGAAGATTTTCGGACGCGTCATTTCGCGGCAGTCGCTGTTGGGTTTGAGCCGCGAGCTCGACGACATCCGCCGCGGCTCCACGCAGCTCAACACTGCCGGTGAGGACGCCGCGATGCTCGATTCGCTGGCGCAAAGTCAGACTCACTTCGCCGCGGCGCTCGAGCGGAATGCTGGCGGCCTGGCGCGCTCGCAGGGGGCGGCGTGGGTGGATAGCCTTCGCAAGGAATTCAACGCGGTGCTGGCGAATCGCAAGCAACTGGCACAGTTGGATGAGCAGAATCCGCGGGGAGTTGCGCCTTTCGAGCGCGGGGCGGAGGAACTGGCGGGGTTGGTGCGGGGGATTGGCGCGGGTGTTAGGAAGCGGGCGCTGGCGTCGGGGGCTGCGGCTGCGGTTAACTCCAGTCAAGGGGCTGGCTCCAGCGCGGCGGCCACAAGCCCGGGTTCAATGTCGGCAGCGTCCGGCGATGCGCAACAAGATGCCCTGCCCTCGTCGGCTGACGACCAACCTGATCCTACGCCGGCCGTCGCTCCAGACAGCGCGGCATCCCCGGCGAGCGATGGCGTCATGATTGCCACCATCAGCGGGCTGGTGTTGCTCATCTTGTTCGTCATTTCCGTGGCGACAGTGCGTAGCATTGTCATTCCCATCCGCCAGTTCATGACGACCACGGAGCTGCTCGCCGATGGGGACGACTCCGCGCGGTTCACCCGCGGTGGCATCAAGGAATTGGATGCCCTCGCGATTTCCTTCAACCGGATGGCTGAGAGCCTCGCGGATGCGCGTGCGATGACTCGCGAGTACCAAGGACAGCTCGAGTCGCGGGTCGACGAGCGCACCCGCCAGCTCCAACACCTGGCCGAGCACGATCCGCTGACGGGACTGCCGAACCGGCGTCACCTCGTGGCACACCTGAATGCCTCACTTCACCGGGCGGCGCGCAACGGACAACGGTTGGCGGTGTTCTTTCTGGATCTCGATAACTTCAAGAACATCAACGACAGCATGGGGCATGCTTTCGGCGATCTCGTGCTGAAGGGTGTCGCGCAGCGGCTGCGCGAGGCGGCGGCGGGAGGATTTGCGGCGCGGATCGGCGGCGATGAATTTACCGTCGTACAGGAAAACGCCGGCGGTCGTGCGGATGTGTCCGAAGCCGGCAACGCGTTGGTACGTGCCTTTCAAAAGCCGCTGCTGATCGAAGGACGCGAGTTGATCATCAGCATCAGCGGCGGCGCCAGCATCTATCCGGACCATGAGCGCGGCTCGGATGCCCTGCTGCGTGCCGCGGACGCCGCCCTCTTTCGTGCCAAGAACTCGGGGCGCGCCCGGCTCAGCCTGTTCAGTCCCGAACTCCTCGAGGCTGCGTCGTTGAAATTCAGCCTGGAACAGGGACTGCGACGCGCAGTGGAGCGCGAAGAATTCGAGCTCTGGTTCCAACCCGAGGTCAGTTTCGACACGCTGGGAACCAAATTGGTCGAAGCCTTACTGCGGTGGCGCCTTCCCGACGGCCAATACGTCGCGCCGAACGATTTCCTTTCCGTCGCCGAGGACTCGGGCCTGATCAGGAGCATCAACGACTGGGTGCTGCGCACCGCCTTCCGCTACGCCGCCGAGTGGCACTATGGCGCATGGCCCGAAGCACGTGTTGCCATCAATGTCTCGGCGCGGCAGTTGCTCGATACGAGTTTCGTGGCGCGCATACGCGAACTGCTCGAAGAATATAGCTTGCCTCCGCGTTGCATCGAGATCGAACTCACCGAGAGTGTGCTCCAGACGGAAGCTGCGACGATTGAAGTCCTGCGGGAACTGCGCCGGCTCGACATCAGTATTGCGCTGGACGACTTCGGCAGCGGCTACTCGTCGCTGTCTTCGCTGGAAAGACTGCCGCTGACACGGGTGAAGTTGGATCGGAGTCTGATCGATTCGATCGACACGAGCGCGCGCTCGCTGGCGATTGCGCGTGCCATTATCGGCTTGTGTGAGAACCTGGGGCTCGAGGTGACCGCCGAGGGGGTCGAGCGGCCGGAACAGCTGGCGCTGCTGCTCGGCAACCCGGCCATGACATTGCAAGGGTACCTCCTTTCACATCCGCTCAAACCACATACCATGCCGGGCGCATTGACGGGACTGCGGGAGCGGCTGCAGTCCTTGCTCATCACGGTACCGGCGGCGAAGGATGCGACGACGGTGGCCGCGAGAGATGTGGCCACACTGGCGGGTAAAGAAGCGCCGCAGGCGGGACGAGACCGCGTACGCCGCGACGTTGCCGTGTAATCGCGGTCGGCTCGACGAAATTCGCGCGAGCCGCGCGGGGACTGCGGCTGCACTAGACCGCAGCGGAAGCCGCACCGTTGCAAGGGTGCCATTGCGCGTCGCGGCGTCGTGCGCCGGTGCCGCAGCACTGGGCAGTGTCACACAGAGTGCCGTAACGCCGTGCGCCGTTGCGCCTAGGAGCCGTCGGCAAGGCGCGCCCGTAGCACCGGCGGCGCCAAAAACATACCCGCGGCGCCAAAAAGCTCCCCTTCTTTGACAGCGATCGGCGTCAGCCGCTACGCTAGTGAGCTATCGCAACTGTTTGTTCCGCATAGTGAAACAAACACCTCACCGCTTCACTCGCACATCCGGACGGTCGCCATGAACTCGCCTTCGCTACAGTCTGACAGTGACGTAGCCGTCATCCAGCTGGACAACCCACCCGTCAACGCTTTGTCGCATGCCACGCGTAAACGTATCGCCGCGGAACTCGCGCGTGCGGAAGCGGATCCTGCCGTCAAAGCCGTCGTCCTTACAGGCAACGCCGAATTTTTCTCCGCGGGCGCGGACGTCAAGGAGTTCAACACGCCGAAAATGTCGGCGGAGCCGAACCTGGCCACCCTGCTGCTGCTCTTCGAGCATTCTCTGAAGCCCACCATTGCCGCCTTGTCCGGTAGCACCCTGGGCGGCGGGTTTGAGCTGGCGCTCGCCTGCCACTATCGGGTCGGAACGCCCGAAGCTCGAGTCGGTCTTCCCGAAGTGAAGATCGGTCTCATTCCCGGTTCCGGTGGAACGCAACGTCTGCCGCGCGCGGTAGGTCTGGAGACGGCGATCAATATGATCGTTTCCGGTGAGCCGGTCCGCGCAGCCGACCTGGCGCGCACCACCCTTTTCGACCGCATCATCGAGGGCGATCTCGTGGCCGGTGCCAAGGCCTTCGCACGCGGAATCATCGCGGAAGGCAAACCCGCGCAACTCATTCGCGATCGGCCGGTGGGCTATAAGTACCACGAGCCGCTTCTGCAGTTCGCCCGGACCATGGTCAAGGCGAAGGCCGGCCCGTTCCCCGCTCCGGGCGCCTGCATCGACGCTATCGAGGCATCTGTTACGGCGCCGACTTTCGATGACGGCGTGCTCAAAGAGCGCGAAATATTTTTAAACCTCATGCAGGGGTCCGAGTCGCGCGCCATCCGTCACGTGTTCTTCGCCGAGCGCGCGGCGGTGAAGATCGCCGATGTCCCCGCGAAAACACCGGTCCGCCCGATCGCCGCGGTGGGTGTTATCGGTGCGGGCACCATGGGCGGCGGCATCGCGATGAACTTTCTGAATGCGGGGATACCGGTCACGCTACTGGAAGTGAACAAGGAGGCGCTCGACAAGGGCGTGGCGACCATCCGACGCAACTACGAGAGTTCCGTCAAGAAGAAAAAGCTGTCGCCGGCGGATCTCGAGACCCGCATGGCGCTGCTCAAGCCCACAGTGTCCTACGACGACCTGGGGGCCGCCGATCTCGTAATCGAAGCCGTGTTCGAAGAGCTCTCTGTGAAGGAAGCGGTGTTCCGCAAGCTCGACTCGGTGGCAAAGTCCGGTGCGATCCTGGCAACCAACACGTCGACCCTCGACGTCGACAAGATTGCCAACTACACGCGTCGGCCGGCCGACGTCGTGGGCCTGCACTTCTTCAGCCCCGCCAACATCATGCGTCTGCTGGAAGTCGTACGCGGGAAAGCCACGGCCAAAGACGTGCTGGCCACAGTCATGCAGCTGTCGAAGAAGATTCGCAAGCTCGCTGTCGTTTCCGGCGTCTGCGACGGTTTCATCGGCAACCGCATGTTGCATCGATACTCGGCGCAGGCGGGTTTCCTGCTCGAGGAAGGCTGCTTGCCCGCGCAGGTGGACGCTGCGATGGAACGATTCGGTTTTGCCATGGGGCCGTTTCGCGTTGGCGACCTCGCGGGCAACGATATCAGCTGGGCCATCCGCAAGCGTCGCGCCGCTGAAGGGCACGCCTCCGACGAGGGCAAGATCGCGGACCGCTTGTGCGAGATGGGCCGGTTCGGACAGAAAACCAGTGCGGGTTGGTATGACTATCGGCCGGGCGATCGCACTGCCCGACCCAACGCCGAGGTTGATGCGATGATTGTGCGCTACTCCGCCGAAGTCGGGGTCACCCGGCGCAACATCGGCGATCGCGAAATCGTCGAACGCCTCGTGTATGCGTTGGTGAATGAGGGGGCGAAGATTCTGGAAGAGCGAATCGCACAACGCGCCTCCGACATCGATCTCGTCTACCTGAATGGTTACGGCTTCCCCATTCTGCGTGGCGGCCCGATGTTCTACGCGGATACGGTCGGTCTCACGGAAGTGGTGAGCGCCATACGCCGCTACGCCGCCGGCTTGCATCCGGAGCCGTGGAAACCGGCGCCCCTGTTGGAAAAGCTCGCGGCCGACGGCTCGTCGTTCGCATCCTTCGACTCACAATCCGCGGATTCCCTCTCATGAGTAATGCTGTCATCGTATCCACGGCTCGCACGGGCTTCGGTAAGTCCTGGCGGGGTGCTTTCAACATGACCTATGGCGCCTCATTGGGTGGCCACGTCGTGCAACAGGCCGTAGCGCGCGCTGGCATCGACCCGGGCGAAGTCGAAGACGTCCTGATGGGCTGCGCCCTGACGGAAGGGACGACGGGCGGAAACATCGCACGGCAGATTGCCTTGCGCGCCGGGCTCCCCGAGTCGACGGCCGGCGTCACAGTCAACCGTTTCTGTTCCTCGGGACTGCAGACAATCGCCATGGCGGCGCAAAGAGTGATCCTCGAGAAAGTGCCGGTGATTGTCGCGGGAGGACTCGACTCGATCTCCTGTGTACAGAACGACATGAACAGCCGGATGCGCCAGGATCCCTGGCTGAACGAGCATGAGCCGGGCGTTTTCTGGAGCATGATCCAGACCGCCGAGCAAGTAGCCAAGCACTACGGCATTTCCCGCGAGCGGCAGGACGAATACGGCGTGCGCAGTCAGAAGCGCGCGGCGGAAGCACGTGCGGCCGGAAAATTCAACGACGAGATCGCGCCGATGAAGGTCACGATGGGCGTTGTGGATGAGGCCACGAGCAGGTTGAGCACCCGGGAAATCACGATCAGCGCTGACGAAGGCATCCGGCCTGACACGACCATCGAGGGAGTGTCAAAGATCCGGACTGTGTTGCCTGACGGTGTCATTACGGCCGGCAACGCAAGCCAGTTCTCGGATGGCGCGAGCGCCTGCGTCGTGATGGATGAGAAACTCGCCGAAAAGCGCGGGCTCGAGCCGTTGGGAATTTTCCGCGGATTCGCGGTGGCGGGCTGTGATCCGAAAGAAATGGGAATCGGACCGGTGTTTGCGGTGCCTCGACTGCTCGAGCGGACCGGCGTAAAGCTCGAGGATGTCGGGCTGTGGGAACTCAACGAAGCGTTCGCCGTGCAGGTCATCTATTGCCGCGATCGGTTGGGCATTCCCGATGACCGCCTGAACGTGAACGGCGGCGCCATCGCGGTCGGACATCCCTATGGAGCTTCCGGTGCACGTCTCGTAGGACATGCGCTCATCGAAGGCCGGCGTCGCGGTGTGAAGTATGTTGTCGTCACAATGTGCATTGGCGGCGGCCAGGGGGCCGCGGGCCTCTTCGAGGTATGCTGAGTGAGCCCGCCTGTCGAATTGCGACAGGCGTTCGATGCAGGGCGCCTCTGGGAGTGGCTGCGCCCCTTCATCAGTGATGCGACCCAAGCCGTCCCGGTGGCACAGTTCGACAGCGGGCAGTCGAATCCCACCTATCTCATCGATGTTGGAACTCGGAAACTCGTGCTCCGGCGTAAACCGCCGGGCACGCTGTTACCTTCGGCGCATGCGGTGGATCGCGAATTCCGGATCATGCGCGCGCTCGCCGCCACGAGAGTGCCGGTTCCGCGCTGCCTGGCGCTTTGCGAGGATCCGTCGGTCATCGGAAGCGCCTTCTACGTCATGGAGTATGTCGAGGGCCGTATCTTCCGGGATCCGGCGTTGCCGTCGGTGTCCCGGGCTGAGCGTGGCCCGATCTACACCGAAATGAACCGGGTCATCGCCGAGCTTCATTCGGTCGATCCCAACACCCTCGGTCTCGCCGACTACGGTCGGGCCGGTAACTACATCGAGCGCCAGGTGCAGCGCTGGACGAAGCAGTATCGCGCCTCGCAAACCGAGGACATCCCGGCTATGGACCGGCTCATCGAATGGTTGCCGCTGCACATTCCGCCCGGAGATGAGACTCGCATCGTTCATGGCGACTTCCGGCTCGACAACGTCATTTTCGATCCGCATGAGCCGTGCATCCGAGCCGTTCTCGACTGGGAGTTGTCGACACTCGGTCATCCACTGGCGGACTTTGCCTATCACTGCCTCGTCTGGTACCGGACTCCCGATATGCAGCAGGGAGTGTTAGGCCTGGACCTCGAAGCGCTCGCGCTGCCGCCCGTGCGTGATTATCTCGCGGCATATTGCAATCGTCTCGGGCGTGAGACCGTGACACCCCACGAGTGGGAGTACTACATCGTTTTCAACATGTTCCGGCTCGTGGGAATCCTGCAGGGGGTCGCGGCCCGAGCTATCCAGGGAAATGCCTCGAGTGGGCGGGCCGCCGCGTTGGGAAGCGCGGCGCGGCCGCTGGCGGAAGAGGCTTGGCGCCGTGTGGAAGCTTTAGGGGAGTGAGGGGTATGGGCTTCGAGATGTCTGCGAGAACGAAGGCGCTCGAGGCGCGGGTGGCGGCGTTCATGGAGGAGTTTGTCTACCCGAATGAAGCGCGTCTGTACGCGGAAATTGAGGCGAACCGGTTGCGCGGTGACCCCTGGGTGCCGCTGCAATTGATGGAGGAGCTCAAAAACGAAGCCCGCGGCCGGGAGCTGTGGAATCTGTTTCTGCCGGAGTCGCCGTTCGGCGCCGGGCTCACCAACCTCGAATACGCTTCGCTTTGCGAGATCATGGGACGCTCGCCGTTTGCGCCCGAGGTTTTCAACTGCTCGGCTCCTGACACCGGCAATATGGAGGTGCTGGCCCGTTACGGCACTCCCGAGCAGCAGGAGCGTTGGCTGAAGCCGCTGCTCGAGGGGAAGATCCGGTCGGCATTCGGGATGACCGAGCCCGCGGTGGCCTCGTCCGATGCGACGAATGTGGAATTAAGCATCGTTCGCGAAGGCGACTCGTACGTGATAAACGGTCGTAAATGGTGGACGAGCGGAGCGCCAGACCCGCGCTGTCAGATTCTCATCGTGATGGGGCAGACCGCCCCGACCAATCCTGACCTCCACAAGCGTCAATCCATGATTCTGGTGCCCATGGACACTCCCGGGGTGAGCCGCGTACGGACGCTCAAGGTGTTTGGTTATGATCACGCGCCCCACGGGCATGGTGAGGTTGATTTTCACGATGTGCGGGTGCCCGTTTCCAACATACTGCTCGGCGAGGGCCGCGGATTCGAGATCGCGCAAGGGCGGCTGGGACCGGGGCGCATCCACCATTGCATGCGTTTGATCGGGCTTGCGGAAAGAGCCTTGGAACTGATGTGCCGGCGCACTTTGCAGCGGGTTGCTTTCGGGCGTCCCATAGCGGACCAGGGTGTCACTCGCGAGCGGATCGCCGAAGCGCGCATTCTCATCGACCAGGCGCGGCTGCTGGTGTTGAATGCCGCGGACCTGATGGACCGGCTGGGAAACAAACGCGCGGCGAAGGAAATCGCGATGATCAAAGTCGTGGCACCTAACATGGCCTGCCAGGTGCTCGACTGGGCGATCCAGGCGCACGGTGGCGGCGGCGTGTCGGAAGACTTTCCGTTGGCGGCCGCTTGGGTGGCGGCGCGCACGCTGCGGCTCGCGGACGGGCCGGACGAAGTGCATCGCAATCAGATCGCTAAGCTCGAACTGGCGCGATACAAGAGGCGCTGAGTTGGGATGCGCGCGACACGGGCGCATCGGACGCGTGAGGTGAGCGCGTTTGACAGGCTGCGCGGGCGCATCGCCTGATTGTGGTGGCGCGCCACGCGTCGCTCCGACTCCGCCGCTTGGCGTGGCGCTCGAATTAGACGCGCGCTCGGGATTGCGCGCTGCGCGGATTGCACCGCGCGCTGAACACACGTCTAATTAGCGGCTAACCGGTCGGAGCCTCCAAAGAATGAATAGATCTCTTGCCCTCGCCAGCGCGCTCGCCCTCCTCGCTTCAAGCTCTTTAAGCATCACATCGACGACGCAGGCGGCCACTGCCGCTGCAACCTCTTCCGCGGCGACCGAACCGCAATTCCGTGAGCTCTACAAAGAGCTCGTTGAAACCAATACCAGTCTTTCCGCCGGGAGCTGCACGCTGGCCGCGGAGCGCATGGCGGCCCGTCTCAAGGCGGCCGGCTATCCAGACGAAGACTTTCATCCCTTCTCGGTGCCCGATCACCCTAAGGAGGGTGGCCTGGTTTTTATCTCCCCCGGGCGCGATCCGAAGCTGAAGGCCATCCTGCTGCTGGCTCACATCGACGTGGTGGAGGCCAAGCGCGAGGACTGGGTGCGCGATCCCTTCAAGCTCGGTGAGGAAAACGGCAACTTCTATGCGCGCGGGGCGCTCGATGACAAATCCGAGGCGGCCATCTGGGTCGACACCCTGGTGCGCTATCGCCAAGAGAACTTCCGCCCGCTGCGGACTCTGAAGCTGGCCCTCACCTGCGGCGAGGAAACGAGCGGCGCCTTCAATGGCGCGCAATGGCTGAGCGCGCACCAACGCGATCTCATCGATGCTGCGTTCGCGCTCAACGAAGGAGCCTCCGGAGAACTGGATGCGCAGGGTCATCCCGTCGCCCTGGAAATCCAGGCCGGCGAGAAGATGTCGCAGAACTTCCGACTGGAAGTGACCAATCCGGGCGGCCACAGCTCGCGCCCCTTGAAGGACAACGCCATCTACCGTCTCGCAGGTGCGTTGAAGCGGATCGAGCCCTACGAATTTCCCGCGCAGTTCACCGACGGCAATCGGGGCTATTTCACGGGTATGGCCAAGATCGAGGCCGCCAAGGGCGAGACGGACGTCGCGAAAGCGATGAACGCGCTCGTGCAGAATCCAAACGACGCCGCCGCGATCGCGCTCGTTTCGAGCAAGGACCCTTCATGGAACGCGACGCTGCGGACGACCTGTGTCGCGACCATGCTCGACGCGGGACACGCGACCAACGCCTTGCCGCAACGAGCGCGTGCCAACGTCAATTGCCGCATCTTCCCAGGAGTAGACCCGGAAACTGTGCAGCAGAAACTCCAGGAGCTGGTGGCCGATCCGGCGGTGAAAGTCACGACGCTCGAGACTCGTGGACCGAGCTCACCGCCGCCACCACTGACTCGCGCGGTGATGGGACCTTTCGAGAAGCTCGCGGCGCAATTCTGGCCCGGTGTACCCGTCGTGCCGATCCTGCAGCCGGGTGCAACAGATGGTGAATTCCTCAACGCGGTCGGCATTCCGACCTATGGCATCGAGCCGGTCTTCATCGGCCCGGACCTCGGCAACATTCATGGGCTCAATGAGTACGTGGCCGTGAAATCGCTGCTGCAGGGGCGGGATTTCCTGTACCAATTGGTGAAGGTGTACGCGAATCAGAAATAGCCCGGTGGCATAATTGGAGACTTGGGCGGCGGTCGCAAGACTGTCGCTAATTGCGGTCATTCAACTCCGCGACAAAAGTGTGTTATCCGTAGGGTTCGCCTAGCGTAGCCGCCGTTCTATGAGGATTCTGGTCGCAGATCAAAATGCCCTGCTGTTGGCGGCAATCGCCGCCACGTTCGGGCGTCACTGCGAGGTCGTCACGGCCACCCGCCGGGACGCGTGCATGGAGCACGTGGAGCAGCGGCAATTCGATGTGGTGGTGGCCTGCGAGAAGCTCGCCGACTACACGGGGCTCGAGTTACTGAGTGAGATGGAGGCGCTCTACCCCGCCACCTTACGGATTTTTGCGGCCCGCCCCGAAAGTCTCAGGCGACTCGGCAAGCGGCTCGACCTGTTCGGGTTGCTGGGCACCCTCTCTTATCCGATCGAGGCCCGCAAGCTGGTCGTCGCCCTGAAGGTGGCGCGCACCAAATTACCCGCCCGCCCGAAACCGCCCCAAGCCCCGCCCGTCGTCGTACGGCACATCGTGCTGGAAACGGAGTGGGATACCGGAGAGCGGCTGGCGCTCCTGGAACAGGAGCTGGAAGAGACGCCGGCGCCTGGGGAGACCGCGGCGGCGGCACCTGAGCAGACGGCGGCAGCGCCTGGGGACATGGCGGCGGTAGCGGAACAGACGATGGCGCCAGCACCTGAGGACATGGTGGCGGTAGCGGAACAGACGATGGCGCCAGCGCCTGAGGACATGGCGGCAGCACCTGAGCTGACGGAGGCGTCAGTACCTGAGGAGCAGATGACCTCCCCCGCGACACTCGAAGTGTCGTTCGACGAGAGTCCGAGCTCGCCCCACACGGGCGTGACGCAAAGCGTCGATGCCGACGACTTGCCCCCTAGCTATTTCGCCGCAAACGACGAATCGGTCGAGGAGCCGCCACCACCGCCTGAAGTCCCGGTCGAGCCGAGCCGGCCATATTGCGGTGATCTCGCGGCAAACGAAGAGGGCTTCGACGGGGAGCCGGTCCCGGCCGGCACCCGGGCGGGAAAGCATCAAAGTACGACAATGGCGCTGGTTCAGCCGCAAGCGCCACCTGCTAAATCGACGGCACACCAGCCGGGTTCGAGCCGGGCCGCTGCAATAGCGAAGTTGGCCGGGACTGCTCCGACGCCTGCGGCGGGGGCGAAAAAGCAAATCGTCGCGAAGGGCCCGCGAGCACGCAAGCCCACCACGCCGACTGCCTCGCAACGGGAGGCGTTTCAACGGGCGTTGGCTCGGCGGAATGCGGCTCGGACAGGGGGGGTGGAGACGCAAGCGCAAAGTGGACCGGCGGGGTTCTTGGGGTCCAGGGGATCGGGGAAGCTCGCAGGGTCCAGGAACGCAAAAGCGGAAACCCCTCCGATTGATTTCTCGAATGTCCGCGTCCCGAACACGTGGGTGGCATCGGGCTTCGGTGCACCGCCGCTCCCGTCGCAATCTCTCAAAGACCTCGCTCGTGTGGCGACTACGAAGCGCCCTCTCCCCGGCGCTGCCCGCGCACGGCAGAAGGTGCAGCCGAAGCGCGGGGTGGTTGTCGTTGGGTCGGGCATCGCCGCGGTGTTGCTCGTGGGTGTTCTCTGTTTCGAGCTCCTCAGGGCGAGTCCACAGGTGGAACACGGACGGCATGCGCACGCGGGCGGGGCCCAATTGTTCTCGCCGAATTCCACGCTGGTGGCCAATTCCTCAGCGGGCCCGCTTCAGGTGTTCTCGCCACCTCCGCCGCAGCCGGACCAGGCGCCCGCCGAATCGGCAGCCACTCCCGGAATGCCGCAGCCGCAGACTTTTGACCCCGACTCTGCGCCGCCAGACCCCCCGCCGCCGCCGGCGTTGGAGCACCCGGGTCCCATGGAGCCACCGTCGATGGCCCACATCGGCCCCCCCGTCGGCATGCAAGGCGACTCGGACTCTCCGAACGGGTGGAATGAATAGCAAAACGCCCCACGGCGCGCCGGTGGCGCTTCGTGGGATTCCCTTCGCTGCGCTTCGGTTGCCGGTGCGTCCTGCCGCCCGCTAGTCGCGGCGCATCTTGCTCAACAGACGCAGGATTTCGAGGTACAGCCACACCATCGTGACCAGCAGGCCGAAGGCCGCGTACCACTCCATGTAGCGGGGAGCGCCCTGGGCCGCACCCGACTCGATGAAGTCGAAGTCGAGAATCAGGTTCAGCGCAGCCACTCCAACAATCACCAGCGACACGACGATCCCCAGGGGGCTCGACGAGTTCAACAGCGGAACCGCGATGTGGAAAAACCCGAGGACCATCGAGACGATGTAGACAAGCGCGATGGCGCCCGTCGCACCGATCACGATCGAACGGAACCGCTCCGTCGCACGGATGATGTTCAGCTTGTAAGCGACGAGCATCACCGCGAACACCGCGAACGTCAGGCCGACAGCCTGAATCGCAATGCCCGGATACCGGCGCTCCAACAGCGCGGAGATACTGCCGAGAGCGAGACCTTCGAGCGCCGCGTAGGGCACGGACAGGACCGGCGCAAGGTTCGCCTTGAAGCTGATGATCATGGCGAGAATGAAGCCGCCGAGCGCACCGACGAGCAGCGGCGTCCCAACGACAGACGCATCACCCGTCGTCAGATACTGCGACCAAGGCCAGAACGCCCCGGCCAGCAACACGACGAGCAGCAGAAAGGACTTATTGATGGACCCCTGCAGCGTCATGCGCTCTTCGCCATACGCCGGTCGCGGCTGGCTGCCGAAAACCCGGTCGTTCAGGCTGGGGTTACCGGATCGGGGTACGGGAAGGGGCATCGAATTCTCCTTGGGTCATCGGCAAGCGCTACGTGGGCCGAGCCCACCGCTAACGGGGGTTAACTGGGGGCCATTATATTAGAAGCAAGCGCTTGCAGGAGTTCACAAGCGCTGCAGCGATTCCGACGACCGGGGCAAGCGGCCCGCCGGGCAGCCGGCGGATCGGGGCGGCCGGCTACGATGACGACGACGGCAGCCCGGCCAGGACCCTGTCGAGCGCCGCGAAATCGACCGGCTTGGTCAGATGGTCGTCAAATCCGGCTTCCCAGGAGCGCCGCACGTTCTCCGATTGCCCATACCCCGTCAGGGCGACCATCCGGACGGCGGCGAATTCGGGGCGCTCGCGCAAACGCCGCGCAACCTCATAACCATCCACTTCGGGAAGCCCCAGGTCCAGCAGAACGACCTCGGGGGCGAAGGACGATGCGCGGCTCAACGCCTCTTGCGCGGAATACACGGGCTCAGTGATGTGCCCGTCCAGACCCAGAACCTGTGCCAGCGAGTTAGCCGCATCGGCGTTGTCATCGACAATCAGGATTCGCCTCGAAGCCGCTTTGATCCCTTCCCCACGACCGGCGGACTCTTGCGGCCGCTCGACTCGCGGTAAGTGGATCTCGAACGTCGCGCCCTGCCCGAGACCCGGACTGGCAGCCGTGATCCGTCCACCATGCATCTCTATGAGTCGCCGGGCTACGGACAAGCCAATGCCCAGTCCTCCCAACGAGCGATCGAGTGTTCGCTCACCCTGCACGAACAGATCGAACACCCGCGGCAACAGCTCCGCTGAAATCCCCGCTCCAGAATCGGCGATCGTGATCACCGCGTCCGTGCCGCTCGCATGGGTCTCCACCTGGATTTTTCCGCTGCCGTCGGTGTACTTGGCGGCGTTGGTCAGAATGTTGACAACACATTGCACCAGCCGAGCCATATCGCCATTGACATACAACGCGCGGTAACTCGAGACGATCGACACCTCGTGCCGCCGCGCCTGGAACAAGGGCTCGGCGGTCTCGATCGCCTGGCTGATGACGTTGCCGAGCTCGAGAGTCCGGAGCTGCAGCTCCACCCGCCCCTGCGTAATACGGGATACGTCCAACAGATCATCCACCAGCCGCGTGAGTTGGGCTACCTGGCGTTTCACCATCGCGACCATCGCATGACCCGGCGAGTCGGCCGGCAGAGTCCGTGAGAGGATCTCGCCCGCATTGCGAATGGGGGCCAGCGGATTGCGCAACTCGTGCGCGAGCATCGCCAGGAATTCGTTTTTTTGCCGGTCCGCCGACTCGAGGGCCATGCGAGCATCGACATGGGCCGAGATGTCGCGGAAGTAACAGACCGCTCCAAAGCGCCCGTCGGGCAGCGGAATACGATTTATCTGCCACTCGTAGTAGCGCGGCTCCGCGACGCCGCCAGCGGACATCAGCCGCTCACGCGTCGCGTACGACTCGCCCGTCTCCAACGTATGCCGGAACAATCTGACCATTTCCTCGGCGTGGGACTGAGTCCAGCCGCCGGTGTGCATGACTTCGGAAAAGTCGCGACCGATGAGATCGGGAATGTCGCCAAACATCGGCCGCGCGGTCGGATTGACATCCCGTATCCGGAAATCCGCGTCGATGAGATATATGCCCAGAGGCGCAGTATGCAGAAGCGTGTGCTCGCGAGCAGCCGCCTCACGACGCAGACGTGCGAGTTGCAACTGTGCGCCGACCCGTGCGATGAGCTCGCGAGCCGAGAACGGCTTGACGAGGTAATCATCGGCCATCGCGTCGAGTCCTTCGATCACCGCCTCCTCGCCCGCGCGCGCCGAGAGGAGAAGGGTCGGCACTTCCCGAAGTTGAGAGTCGGCCCGCAGTGCCCGTAACAGCGCGAAGCCGTCCATCCTGGGCATCATGACATCCGACACGATGAGGTCCGGAGTCTCCCGGCGCGCCGCCTCGAGGGCCGCCTGCCCATCGGCAACGGCCTCGACCTGGTAACGGCTTTCCAACAGCTCGCGTACGTAGGCGCGCATATCCGAGTTGTCGTCGGCGACGATGACACGCGACCCATAGACCGCGGCGCGCGGATGCGCATCGCGCGGCGTCGGCATACGAGTCATTTTCACTGTTAGGGTGGGAGTTTCACCCAGCGTGCCCAACGTCTCCGGCAACCAGCGCAAGGCCTCTTCGACAAACGGGCGAGCCGCGACTACCGACGCCTGCAGCGACTTTGCCGCTCCAATGTGCTCGGTGGGCAGATGCGCGCTACCAAGAGGTATGCGCACGACCAGTGTCGTGCCTTCGTGGAGCTTGCTCTGCGCCGTTACGGTACCGCCGTGGAGTTTGACGAGCTCGTGAACCAACGCGAGTCCGATGCCGGAGCCTTCATGCGTACGCCCCTCGGCGCCCTCGACCCGATAAAAACGCTCGAACAGCTTCGGGAGAGCCTCCGGAGGAATACCGATGCCGGTATCGCGCACGCTCATTACGGCGTGACCGTCGACCTGCCGCAGCCGGACTTCGATTTCTCCCTTCAGGGTGTACTTGAAAGCATTCGACAGCAGGTTGAGAACGACCTTTTCCCACATGTCCCGATCGACAAAGACGGGATCGGGCAAGGCCTGCAGATCGACCTTCAACGTGAGGCCGGCCAGCTCGAGGGCAGAAGTGAACGCGCTCACCAGATCGGCGGTGAGCCCCCTGAGATCGGTAGGCAGATAGGTCGCCTGCACCCGTCCGGCTTCAATGCGGGAGAATTCGAGCAGCGAATTGACGAGCTTCAGCAGACGCAGCGAGTTGCGATGCAATAGATCAACCCGTCCACGGGTCGTCTCGGGAAGCGCCTCATCGTGCACCATGTCCTCGATCGGCCCGAGCATCAGGGTGAGCGGTGTACGAAACTCGTGGCTCACGTTGGAAAAGAACGCCGTCTTGGCGCGATCGATCTCCGCAAGGGCCGCGGCCCGCTCACGCTCGGCCTCGAACGACTGCGCATTCGCGATTCCGGAGGCGACCTGTCCAGCGGCTAGTGAGAGAAATGAGCCATAGTCGTCGTCAAAGGGCCGCCTCGGACTCACTCCGGCGATCAAAAAGCCGAACAGCCGGTCCTGGCCGATGCTGGTGAGCGGTAGCACCACGGCGCATCGGGCCTGCCCCGGCCAGGCCAGACCTGTTACATCCGGATCCAGGTGGCTCAGATCCTCAATGCGTTGGCGGACCTTTGTGGCACAAAGTGCCGCGAGCTTCCATCGATCACGGGAGGGTTGCGGAGGTAAAGGCAAAGCTTCCGGAAACCACTCTTCGGGCATGGGGGTGCTGAGCGCCGCGCGACGCGCTCGGTTGCCATCAGCGTCCAATATATATAGAGCGGCAAAAGGCACATCGAGTGGACACAGCGCGAGAACTTCGACCGCCCGACGACAACTACTCGCAACGTCGTCCACATCCATTGCCTGTGCAGCGAGATCACGCAACACTCGCAATCGCCGCTCACCCACGACGCGCTCGGTGACCTCCGTAACAACGCAGAGCATGCCGGACACCCGGCTGAGGTCGTCGTAGACGGGGCTGTAGGAAAAGGTGTGATAGGTCTCCTCAACGAAGCCGCTGCGCTCGAGGAACAGCAGGAGCCCCTCATCCCAGGTCGCCTCGCCGCTCTTCAACACGTGCTCGATACGGGGGCCGATGTCAGGCCAGATCTCCTTCCAGACCTCGTCGGAGCGGGCACCCAGAACCCAGTCGCGCTTGAGGCCCACGGTCGGCAGATAGGCGTCGTTGCAAAAAAACGTGAGTTGCGGTCCCCAGGCCATCCACATGGCGTAACGCGAGTCGAGCATGACCCGGACAATAGTCTTGAGCGACTGCGGCCACAGCTCCGGGGGGCCCAATGGGTGCGAAGGCCAGTCCAGTGACCGCAGCCGGGCGCCCGTCTCCCCACCGCCCGACAAAAAGGCAAGAGAGGAGGAGCTGGCGGGCAGCGCACTCACAGTACTCATGTGGACCTCACGCCGGAACGGATGGCAAATGATGCCACCGCCGACCCGTTTTTTTGGAGGTTATGGTGCTGAAGTCAGCAAAATACGGCCCCGAGACCGGTGAGTGGGCCCGGATCCGGGCTCTGTCAGGTCCCCGCGCCCGTATTCGACTCTTTTCGGGCACCGGTAACGTGAATGGGCTTCCCGTCGGCGGTCTTCGGCTCGACCAGATCCTTGATCGACAGTGGACCGGTCATGAGCAGACAGAGGCCGGCTGAATCCCCCGCCACGACGCCCCAGCGCACGCCGCTGCAGCGGTCTTCCTTCAGGCAGGTATCCCAGCAGTACTGCCGTTCCGGGAGCCCGAGTTTTTTATAAATCGTGCCGCTGACATCCTTGCCGACAACCACCGTCATCCGCGCCGTCCCGGTCTGCTGTGCCGTAGCCAGCGGAGTCGCGGCGGCGCAGGCCCCCCACAATAACAACACGGCGCTGACGGATTTCCGACCTGACACGTTAGATCTCCCGCAAGTACTGTCGACCCATCTCCAAAAAGAGGTAGCCCGAAAGAGATGTTGTGTCCCGGTGAGCCTTTGATGAAAATCGCCCGCGACGCAACCGCAACACGCCGCCGCGGCCGATTATAGCCGTCGAGTTGGCGCGACTCTTGTACAAATGAGCACTTTCGCCGACGAATCCGCTACGGAGCGGATGCTGGCAACAACTCGCTTTCAACATCCTTTCAATGCTCTTACATCTTTCTTTCACCCCTCCTTTCAGCGCGCTTTCAACTCGACCGGCGGCGGAACGGTGACGCGCGGACGCGACACTACAGGGGAGAAAAAAAGCTTGCCTGCTCTAGTTTGCCCCGCTACTTTACCTAACAAAGTTGCCGACCAACGCCAACTCTTGCGAGATCCTAGATGACTTTACCGTCGGCGCCGCTGAGGGCGCTGAAAACGTTGTTTCTGCAGGCGCCGTCCTTCGATGGTTTTGACGGAGGCGCGGGGTCGCGCTACCAGGCGAAGCGCGAGATCAAATCCTTCTGGTATCCCACTTGGCTGGCGCAACCCGCCGCGCTGGTGCCTGGCTCACGTGTCCTGGACGCGCCCGCTGACGAGCTGACTGTTGGACAGAGCCTCGCGATTGCGCGCGGCTACGATCTCGTGATCATGCACACCAGCACGCCGTCGTTTCCGACTGACGCGCGCTTCGCGGAGCTCCTGAAGGAAGCCAACCCGTCCATCCGGATCGGCCTGGTGGGCGCCAAGACCATGGTCGATCCCGACGGCTCGTTGCGAGCCACGACGGCGGTTGATTTCGTGTGTCGCGAGGAATTCGATTACACCTGTAAGGATGTTGCCGACGGCTTGCCGCTGGAGGACATCAAGGGACTCTCCTACCGGCGTGCCGACGGCGGCATCGTGCACAACCTGCCGCGCCCGATGATCGAGAACATGGACGACCTGCCGTTCGTGGCTCCCGTCTACCAGCGCGATCTGAAGATCGAGAACTACTTCATCGGTTACCTGAAGCATCCCTATGTGAGCTTCTACACGGGCCGTGGCTGCCGTTCGAAGTGCACGTTCTGCCTGTGGCCGCAGACCGTCGGCGGCCACCGCTACCGGGTGCGCTCGGCGCACAGCGTCATCGAAGAAGTGAAGTGGATCAAGGAGAACATGCCGAACGTGCAGGAGATCATGTTCGACGACGACACGTTCACCGACACTTCCAACCTGCCCCGGGTCGAAGCGATCGCCCGCGGCATGGGCGAGCTCGGTATGACGTGGAGTTGCAACGCCAAGGCCAACGTGCCCTACAACACCCTGAAGGTGATGAAGGACAACGGCCTGCGGCTGTTACTCGTCGGTTATGAGTCCGGTGACGACGATATCCTCCACAACATCAAGAAGGGCCTGCGGACCGATATCGCGCGGCGCTTCACGACGGACTGCCGCAAGCTCGGCATCGTCATTCACGGCACTTTCATTCTCGGCCTGCCCGGGGAAACCACGGACACGATCGAGAAGACCATCGAGTTCGCGAAGGAAATCAATCCGCACACCATCCAGGTGTCGCTGGCGGCTCCCTACCCCGGCACCACGCTGTACAAGCAGGCCGTGGCCGAAGGTTGGCTGCAGGAGACCGAGGCCCAGCACCTGGTGAACGAGAAAGGCGTGCAGCTGGCCGCGATCAGCTATCCGCACCTGTCGAAGGAACAGATCTACCACAGCATGGAGGTGTTCTATAAACGCTTCTACTTCCGCCCTTCCAAAATCTGGGAAATCGTGCGGGAGATGTCGACGAGTTGGGAAATGACCCGCCGGCGGCTGCGCGAAGGCGTCGAATTCTTCCGCTTTCTGCGCGCGCACCAGGCCTGAGCAACGCTCCGGGGTACTCATGTCCTCGATTCATTCGCTTTTGAGCGCCATTGGGCTCATCAGCCTGGCCGTCGCCGCCGGGTATGCCCTGCTGGCGCTGGTTGCCGTGCTCGTCTGGCGCTCGCGGCAGGGCGCCAAGCCCACCGCGCGCCTGCCACCCGTCACCGTGTTGAAGCCGCTATGTGGCGCGGAGCCGGGCCTGTACGAGAACCTGCGCTCCTTCTGTCAACAGGACTACCCGGAGTTTCAGATCGTCTTCGGCGTACGCGACCGTGACGATCCGGCGCTCGCCGTGGTGGCCCGATTGCTGGCGGAATTCCCGTCCCTGCCGATCGACGTAGTCGTCGACCCGCGCCAACATGGCAGCAACCGCAAGGTCAGCAGCCTCATCAACATGTTGGGCCGCGCCCGCCACGACGTGTTAGTCATGGCGGATAGCGACGCGTACGTCGGACCCGACTACCTGACCACCGTCACCACCCCCCTGTTGGATCGGAAAGTCGGCCTGGTCACCTGCATTTACCACGGCGAGCCCACGCCGCGGATCTGGTCGCGCCTCGGCGCCATGTACGTGAACGAGTGGTACATGCCCTCGGTACTGCTGGCCCGACTGTTCGGTCACGAAGGCTATGCCTCGGGCCAGACCATCTGCGTGCGGCGCGAAACCCTGCAGGGTATCGGCGGATTGCGCGCCATCGCCGATCACCTCGCCGACGACTACCAATTGGGTGAGCTCGTGCGGGGTCTCGGGTTACGGATCGTGCTCTCTCCCTATGTGCTCCGGGCCGAGCACCACGAGCCGACGCTGGACCTGCTGCTGCGCCATGAAGTCCGTTGGATGCGCACCCTGCGCGTGCTGCGGCCTCGCAGCTTCCGCTTGATCTTCTTCGGATTCAGTTTGCCGCTGGCCGTCATGGGGCTGTTGCTCTGTGCCGCGGGTGCCGGCTCCGTGCCCTCGATGCTTGCCTGGACACTGTTCGAGGTCACCGTGATAGCGCGGGTCGCCTTGCACCTGGCACACCGGCTCCGGGGCGAGCGTCCGCTGCTGGCGGATTTCTGGCTGCTGCCGGCGCGCGATCTGTTACTGTGCTGGGTATGGTGGCGTACCTTTTCTACGTCCCGCATTACGTGGCGGGGTGGCGAGTTCGACGTTGACGCCCATGGCATCATGCGGAGCTCGTCCTGATCTTCAGTGCAACAGAGAATCCCCACTCTAAAGCTCGCGGCCTATGCCGGCGGCCTGCTGGGCCTGACCCTGCTGACCGTTCTCGTCGTCCGATCGGACTTCGCCGCGATGTGGGCGACGATCAGAACGGCCGGCTGGTCGCTGTTGTGGCTGCCCCCGTATAGGCTGGTGTACTTCATCCTGTACGCCATCGGTTGGCGTGCCCTCCTTCGCCCTTACGACCCGAACCATCGCGCCGGTCTAGGCTATCTGTTCTGGGTGACGACGGTCCGCGAAGGCATCGATCGACTGCTCCCGGTGGCCAGTGTGGGCGGTGGATTCGCCGGAGTCCGCCTGGTGGGGTGGCGTGGGATAGGGACGGCGCCCGCTGCGGCGACGGTCGCTACGGAAGTCCTGCTCACTATGGCCGTGTTGTATGTATTTACGGCCACGGGTCTGTTCCTGCTGAGCGATCTCGGGGCTCCCGACCAGACCTCCAGGCAGGTTTTCATTGCACTGCTGTTAGGTCTGCCAGTGCCGGTGGTTACGGCGTTGCTGCTGCGCAATGCCGCGGTGTTCAGCCGCCTCGAGGCGTTCATACGCCCGATGGTGGGCCAAACCGCGTTGTCCAGCGGAGCCGCAGCCCTCGACCGGGAGCTGCGAGCGTGTCTGTCCCGAGGCTGGTCGCTTGTGTTCGCAGGTGTACTACAACTTCTCGCGTTTGCTTCGGCGTCGTTCGAAGTGTGGTACGCGTTGCGGCTCTTCGGGCACCCTGTCGATATGCGGGCCGCTGTGATGCTGGAAAGCATGACGCAGGCGATGCGCCACGTGGCATTCGTCGTACCCGCCGGTCTCGGCGTCCAGGAGGCGGGTTTCGTGTTGTTCGGACACGCCCTGGGCATCAGCGGCGAGCTGGCCCTGGCGGTATCGATGGCGAAGCGCATGCGCGAAGTGTTATGTGGCGTACCGGCACTCGTCTCCTGGCAACTTCGGGAGGCCGCGCGACTTCGCTCCCCGCTCCGCAGCCAGTCTTGAGCATGAAAAAGTTCCTGATCGTCACGGCAGATGATTTCGGGATCCACAGCGCCGTTAACGAAGCGGTCAGCGAAGCAAGCACCGCGGGAATACTCACCGCCGCGAGTCTCATGGTCGGTGCTCCGGCCGCGGAGGACGCGATCCGACGCGCGCGCGAGCTGCCGCAACTGCGGGTTGGATTACACCTCGTCCTGGCCGACGGCTTCTCTGTATTGCCGCGTCAACAGATTCCCGATCTGGTCGACGAGCAGGGCCGCTTCGGAGACGGCATGTGGCTGGACGGCGTCCGCTACTTCGCTCTCCCGTCGCTGCAAAGACAGCTCGAAGCGGAAATCCGGGCGCAATTCGCGGCGTTCGCCCGCACGGGGCTGGTGCTCGACCACGTCAACGCCCATAAACATTTCCACCTCCACCCTACTCTGCTGAAAATGATCGTGCGGGTGGGACGGGAGTTCGGCATGAGTGCGGTCAGAGTGCCTGATGAGCCCCTATGGTTCTCCGGGGCGGGCGCGATGGCGAGCACCGCGTTTCTGACTCCCTGGGTTGCGCTAATGAAGGCGCGCCTGCGTGCGGGAGGCATCGCCTATAACGATCGGGTGTTTGGTATCGCGAGTACCGGTCGGTTGGATGAGAGCGTATTACTCGACATTCTTGCGCGGCTGCCGCCGGGCGTCACCGAAATCTACCTGCATCCGGCGACTCACTCGCAGTCGCCGATCACTCCGACGATGTCCCACTATCAACACACGGCGGAGCTCGCCGCCCTGCTGAGCGACCGAGTGGCAGCCGCCGTAACCGCCAGCGGCGCGGTCCGCGGCGGATACCGCGACTTCCTCAGCGCTCGAAATTAACCTTCGCCAGGTCGATCAATTCACGTGCGCGGCCATCGAGGACTGCCTTCATCATGAACAGCCCGAAGCGGGTTGCTTCATCGAGCGTGGTCGTCGGAGGCATAATTAACTCCTGACGCGCACTGACTACGTCCACCAGCGCCGGACCGTCGTGCGCCAGCGCTTCCTGCACCGCTGAGCGTAGATCCTGTGGCTTCTCGACACGGATCCCCTTCACCCCAACAGCCTGCGCCATGGCGGCGAAATTGGGATTCTGCAGATCGCAGCCGGAGTCGATGAAGCCATTCGCCTTCATCTCGAGCTCCACGAAACCCAACGTCCCGTTGTTGAGGACGATGATCTTCACGGGCAGCTTCATCTGCACGAGCGTCAGGAAGTCACCCATCATCATGGAGAATCCGCCGTCGCCGGAGAACGAGATCACCTGCCGGCCGCGACAGGCGGCCTGCGCGCCGATCGCATGGAGCATGGCGTTCGCCATCGAGCCATGATTGAAGGAGCCGACGATACGGCGCTTTCCATTCATCTTCAGGTAGCGCGCCGTCCAGGCGATCGGAGTTCCCACATCGCACGTAAAGATGGCGTCATCGGCAGCCACCTCGCTCACCACACGAGTGACATACTGCGGGTGGATGAGTTTGCTGTCCGGTGAGCTTTCGGCGAGCGAGTCGAGGTCCCTGCGCACCCGGGCGTAGTCGGCCAGCGCCTTGTCCAGGAAGGTCCGGTCGGATTTGGCCGTAATCCTGGGAAGCAGCGCGGTGATGGTCTCTTTCACATCGCCGAGCACGCCCAGGTGCAACGGGCAGCGATTGCCCAAAGCCTCCGCACGCACATCAACTTGGGCGATCCGCGCATCCTCAGGAAAGAATTGCCTGTAGGGAAAGTCGGAACCCAGCATCAACAGGGTGTCGCAGGCCTTGATGGCCTTGTAGCCCGAGGCGAAACCCACCAGTCCGGTCATACCCACGTCATACGGGTTGTCGTATTCGATGTGCTCCTTGCCGCGGAGCGTGTGCACGATGGGCGCCTTCAGCTTTTCCGCGAGTTGCACGACTTCGGCATGCGCGCCCGCGCAGCCGGCCCCGCAGAACAATGTAATCCGCTCAGAGCTGTTGATCAGTGTGGCGAGTTGCTCAACCTGGGTGTCGGCGGGCCGGACAACGGGTCGCTCGGGTACCAGCCATTTGGGGACCTTGGACGGAGTCGGCTTGAGAGCGATGTCGCCAGGGATGACGACCACCGCGACGCCCCGGCGCGCGACAGCCACACGGATCGCGCGAGTCAGCACCTGTGCCAACTGCCCCGGGTTGGATACCAGCTCCACGTAGTGGCTGCAGTCCTTGAAGAGGCTTTCCGGATGCGTCGCCTGGAAATAATCGATGCCGATTTCCGAGCTGGGAATGTGGGCGGCGATGGCCAGCACCGGCACTCCGCTGCGATGGCAATCGAAGAGTCCGTTGATGAGATGGAGGTTTCCCGGTCCGCAGCTTCCGGCGCAAACCGCGAGCTGACCGGTGAGGTGCGCCTCGGCGCCGGCGGCGAACGCGGCCCCTTCCTCGTGGCGCATGTGGACCCACTCGATTTTTTCGAGTCTGCGCAGAGCGTCAGTGAACCCGTTGAGTGAGTCGCCGACAACGCCGTAAATCCGTTTTACGCCGGCCTGAAGCAGGGCCGCAGCCATGTAGTCCGCACCTGTTGCGCTCATCGCAGGCTCCTTCGGTGTTGGGTGTTAGTGCGCAGTATGCTCTTTGC
The DNA here is from genome assembly GCA_028293725.1 of Gammaproteobacteria bacterium. The sequence continues at coordinate 40,864 of JAQGOE010000074.1, forward strand.
GCGCCTTGGCGAGATCGTTCTGAAAATCGTTGGAGGCGTCCAGATGCGCGACGACCGCGATCGCCACTTCGTGACCGGCTTCGACATCGGACGGAAAATGCATGCCGCACACGAGCCGACTCTCCTGGTACAGCTGCGCCCGCGCAAACAATGCAGCCGAGCGGTCGGGCGCCACCCGCGCCAATATCATCGCGACCGTCCAGCCGTGAGTGCTATGGCCCGACGGGTAGGAGTTTCCCTGCGTGGGATGGGCTTCGGGCTGCGGCACCGTGGACATATCGCAGACCCGCTGCAGCTGGAGGCGCTGAAATGGGCGCGGCCGGTGAAAGTAATCCTTCGCGGCGGACGCCGTCGCATCCACATCCTCTATGGCGCGATCGAGCAGCGCCACGACCGCCGGGGACGTCTTCTTGTCGATCGGCCGGCCGAAGGCTTCCTCGAAGCGCGGGTAGAGCTGGGCGGCGTCGAGGTCGGCCATTTGCCAGCGCATGTCGTCCACGGACTGATACGCCTCTACGAGTCCCTGATCGGAGCGATCCCAGAGCGAATCCACCTGCGGAGGTCCCGGCAGGACACCGTGGAAATCGACCTCGTGACCCGACAGATAGCCACTTTCAGCATGCGCTTGCGGCTGCGCCACCAGGGCGAGTGCCAGCGCCGCACCCAGAACCCTTCGCTTCCAATCCACTTTCGAGCTCATCAGCAGGACCCCTAAATCACTTCGACCTGGTGAACTTTACCGCCGCGTTCACCCTCGCGTTGGCGTTCTGGGCAGTCACTCATCCGGGTGACTGCTGCAACTGCCGCCGCAGCCGTACATTAAGTCACAAAAGACAGGACGTCAGCACTTCACGTTGTTAAAAAAACGAACAGGAGAAGGCTCATGTCCCTGGTCAAGTACCTCCCGAGTGTCTTGATTCTGGCCGGGGCTCTCGCTCCGGCCGTTGCTTTTGCCCAAACTCCAAGCACATTTACCGTTTATGCCAGCAAGCTCGAGGCGCCCCGCGGCCTGAGGTTTGGTCCGGACGGCGATTTATATGTTGCTGAAGCGGGAACCGGTGGCATCAACAGTACGGCAAGCGTCTGCCCGCACGACCAGGTACCGGTGCCTGTCGGTCCCTATACCGGAGGCAAGAACGCGCGGATCTCCAAGATCAGCAGTAATGGAACACGGACAACGGTTGCCTCCGGATTTCCGTCAACACAGGACGCGATGGGCGACCTCATCGGCGTTGCCGATGTTGCCTTTATCGGAAACACGCTATACGCACTGGTGGCCGGTGGCGGGTGCTCACACGGAAATCCAGACATTTCCACTGGCGTCGCGCAAGTGAACCGCAGTACCGGCAAGTGGAGTTTGATCGCGGACGTGGGTGCTTTCCTGAAGACCCATCCTGCCAGGTATGAGAGTGCCGACGACTTCGAGCCGGACGGAACGCTCTACAGTCTCATCGCCGTGGACGGCGTGCTGTATACGGTCGAGCCCAATCATGGCCAGGTCTTCTCGGTCACCCGCGGCGGCTGGATCCGCCAGGTGATCGACATCTCCGCCTCCGAAGGCCACATCGTTCCCACTTCGATCGCGCACTGGCGCGAGTCCTTCTATGTCGGCAACCTGAATCTGTTTCCCATAGATCCGCAGTGGGCGCGCATTCTCACCATCTCCCCGGAAGAGCGCTTCGACGACGATCTCGCGCCCGGTTTCGGGGGCCGACACAGCCATCACATCGTGAACTCCAAAGCGGGATTTACCACCGTGGTGGCTGTTGATTTCGGTCCGGACGGCCTGCTCTACGCCTTGGAACTGTCGGATGCCGCCGGCTTTCCCACTCCGGGCGCCGGCAAGGTCGTGCGCGTCAAGCACTCCGGCGAGATCGAAGACGTGATCACCGGCCTGACGGTTCCCACCGGGATGACATTCGGGCCGGACGGCCGTCTGTACCTCTCCAACTTCGGGGCCGCCCCAGCCGGCGCAGGCACGATTCTGCGGTTCGATATCGCGCCGGGTTGGTAGCTCACTGCCCGGGTCGATAGCGCCGCTCCGTGTGGGCGGCGAGGTCGGTGGGATAGAAATAGACGGGGCGCAGGCTGCCATCCGCGTAACGCTGCGCCTCGTCGACAAAATGTTTCGATGCCGGGTCACCGCTCTCACCGCCCGCGATGACGGCGAACGCCCGGATCGTGGGACCGAACTCGATGACGGCAACAAAACTGTTGCCCGAGGTTCCGTAGTAGCGGCGCGTCCCTGGATAGCGCGTGGCGCCGAAGGACGCTAGCGAGCCCCATCGTGAGGAAGTAAAGGGAACCGGCGTGCTGGATTTCGAGTCGTCGAACCTCTGCACGATCGCAGCGTCATTGCGCTGAAAGCGATTGATCTCGCCCCACGGGACCACTGCGCTGCCAAAGTCCTGTGTCAACCGTTGTGACGCTGCGCCGAGCGCGGCGAGTTTTTGCGCGTCGGTGGTGCGCTCTGCGATGTAATCCCATACCGACATGTCAGCATCCTTCGCCGGCTGTGAAGCCACCGCCCAGAGCGCTTCACCCCAGAATACCGCCAGCGAGGTGGGCGCGGAATCGAGACCCCAGCGGTAGTCCCAGGTCCGCAGCAAATCGATGGGGCCGGCGAGAGTTGCTTTCGTTGGATCCGCCGCCGGTAACCGCTCGTAAGCCGCTAGCAGCAATGGCACAAATCGCGCGAAGGCAGTGAGGTACGGATCGTATGCCGCCGCGATCAATGTCTGCGGTGTGAAGTCGCGCCGCGAGTTCAGTACGAGTACCGCGTGCGGCCCGCGGGGGACCTCGCCGACTTCGTCCATATAGCGTGGAAAGTCCGCCGCCTTCGGGCTATCGGCGCCCGCGGCCGTCCACGGCCAGTTGTTCGTGTTCATCACCCAGCCGTTGGCGGGAGATACGACATGAGGCAGGGTCTCGAGCGTGTGCAAGCCTTTCCAATCGGTCGCAGGATCGCTACCGTCCACGGGCTTCCGATAGTTGAACCGGTTATCGCGTACGGGCACGAACTGCGGATGAAGATAGGCGATCTCGCCCTTCGAGTCGGCGAACAACGTGTTGTTCGAGGAGTTGGCCTGCAGCGCGGCGATCTTCAGAAAGCTCGCGTAGTCGGTTGCCTTGGTGCGGAGGAAGGATTGTTCGAGCGCCGCCACCGGGCGGTTCATCAGGGCGAATGCGATCCACTTACCATCGGCCTCGCGGACAATCGGGCCATGGTGTGTGGCGTAGGTTGTGAAGCTACGCGTGCCCATTGAGCCGTCGGTCTTGCGGTAGGACAGCGTTACGGTCTTCGTGGTGACCGGCCTCATCTCCTTGCCGTAGCGATAGGAGTACGAGCCGCGCGGTCCGTCGACGATGGTTTCGGCAAACTCATCGACATTGTCGACGCCGCTCGAGGTATGCATCCACCCGGCGTTGGCGTTAAAGCCCTGGTAGATGAAGAACTGCCCCCAGGTCACGGCGCCGTAGGCATTCAGGCCGGCGTCGCTGCTCATTTGCAGCTCGGAGCGGAAAAAGAAGCTCGTATGGGGGTTGATGAGCAGCAGCGCGTGGCCGTCCCTGGTGTGAGACGGCGCTATGGCAAAGCCGTTCGAGCCCGACGGCTCGCGAAATTCCAGGCCGCGCTCGCCGAGCGTCATGGCCATCGGTCGCTTTTCGTAGAATGCCTGCAGTTGGGTGAGCGGGACTTGCTCGATGTCGCCGCCGATGCTGCCCTCGCTGAAACTCAGCGCCATCCAGGGCTCGAAGTGAGTCAGGACCCGCGGGTGGACGTCGGGATGGGTGGCGAGGAAATAATTCAGTCCGCTCGCCCACGCCTGCAGCAACTCTTTGAGCCACCGGGGGCTGCGGGCATAGTCCGCCTGCAGGGTCTGCGTATCGAGGAACAATCGCTGCCGCAGGTCCTTCCAGATCGCGGTCTCGCCTTCGCCCTCCGCCTCGGCAAGGCGGCCGAGACTCACCAGGTAGTTCGTCTCGATCCGGTTGAAATCATCTTCGGCCTGCGCGTAGATCATGCCAAAGACGGCGTCGGCGTCCGTGTGGCCCTTGACGTGAGCGATGCCCCAGTCGTCGCGGGTGATGGTCACGCGGGCTGCCTGCGCTTCCCGCGCCTCGACTGGAACAAGCCAACAGAAAACGAGCAGCGTCAGGGCTGCAGGAACGCAAGAGAACCGTAACATGCGCTCATGATAAGTCGCCGCCCCAGCGCGCGCAGGGCAATTTTCTCAGTAGCGCGCCACGATCGGCCGCGACTGGCTAGAATCCCGTCTCGAGTAGCATTTTTCGGAGAGTGTCGATGAAGCCCCCCGATCAACCCGTCGCCCGACAGGCGTTCGAGCCGCTCGCCACCCATGCCGCCGCGTCAGTGAAGGCGCCGCCCACACTCGGCAGCGTTGTGCGCGGCCTGCGGCAACGCAATGACTGGACGTTGAAGGAGATGAGCCAGCATACGGGCATTCCGCTGTCGACGCTTGCAAAGGTGGAGCATGACCGCCTCACGCTCACCTACGACAAACTGCAGCAGCTCAGCCAGCGGCTGCAGATTCCAATGTCATCTTTGTTCGCCGAGCCCAGTGAGCCAACAGAGACGCGGGTATCCGGAAGACGCAGCATCGGCCGGCTCGGCCAGTTCGTGCGCGTCGATACAGCGCACTACGACTATGGATACCTGTGCACCGAGCTACGGCGCAAGCGCATGATCCCCGTGTTGGGTGTCGCACGAGCGAAGACCGTGGAGGAATTCGGCCCTCTCGCCAAGCATGCGGGCGAGGAGTTTATTTTCGCCCTCAAGGGTTCGGTGGCGGTTCACACTGAATTCTATGACCCGGTCGTCCTCGAAGTGGGCGAATGCATCTACCTGGATTCGGACATGGGTCATGCTTACCTCGCGGGCCCCGGGTGTACGGAGGCGAGCTTTCTCGCGGTGTGCTCGAGCGCTGAGGAGGGATTCATGGAGACCCTCCTCGGGGTTCATAAGAATGGCGCCGCGGCCGCCGCCCAGCCCACATCACCGGCCGCCGGTGCCAACAGTCCGAAAGTCCGCCACCGCAAAAAGCGCTGAGAGGGCTCTCTGATTGGCTTGCTGCGTCGCGAAATGAGATCAACGTCGCGGAACCAGGTCTGTACTCCTGCCTATCGCGGCCGTTACAGGGCTACAACAAATCGGCCACTGGAGGGCTCACTACCCGGAGACCCTCTTCGATGACCGTCAAGTCACGACTGATGTTGCTGATGGGAACCGCCATTGCAGGAATCGTTATCCTGCTCGGGCTGCTCATCCGTGACATCTCGTCCGTTTACAAAGCCGCGAACTTCGCCAATACCAACACGATCCCCAGCATCCAGACCCTAGGAGAAGCCGATCGGGACCTCGCCAACGTGCGGGTCTGGACGTGGAAGCTGCTCGCGACCACCGATTCCGTCACGGCAAGCCGTACAGACACGGAAATCGAAGCCGCGCATGACTCGCTCGCCAAGGCTTTGAGCGATTATCAGAAATCGCTCATCGATGACGAGCAGGACGCCGCCGACCTCGCAGCCGATAAAGAAGCTCTGGCTGCCTACGACACGGTGCGCGCGCATGTCATGGAGTTGGCGCACGCCGGCAAGAAGGACGAGGCCCTCGCCCTGCTGCTGAGCTCGCAGACGACCATCAACAAAGTCGGCGACGCGATCGAAGCTCACAAGAAATACAACACCGATCTGGGTGTGACCAACTCGAAGGACGCCGAGGCGACCCGCACGCATGCGATGATTATCTCGTCCAGCATCGGGCTGTTGTTGCTCGTCGCGTTGGTCATAACCGGAATGCGCACGATCAGTACGCTACTCGGCACGCTGGGCGGCGAGCCGGCGGACGTGGCCGCGATCGCGCGCGACGTCGCCAATGGCAACTTATCGAGCAACGTGAATCTGCAACAGGGGGACTCGACGAGCCTGCTCGCAACCGTCGCCCAGATGCAGACCGATCTCAAGGCGCGGGCCGAGAAAGAGCGGGCGGCCGCGGCCGAGAATGACGGCATGTTGTCGGCCATCGCCAAGTCGATGGCGCAGATCGAGTTCGACCTGGACGGCACCATCCGCACGGCCAACTCTAACTTCCTGAACGCCGTCGGTTTCTCGCTGGACGAAATCAAGGGCCACCATCACCGCATGTTCGTGCCCACGGACGACGCGAACACCGCCGGCTACCGGCAATTCTGGGACAAGCTGCGCTCCGGTCAACACGACGCCGGCCAGTACCGCCGCGTCGGCAAGGACGGCCGGGAAATCTGGCTGCAGGCCAGTTACAACCCGATCCTGGATGCGGCCGGTAAGCCCTTCAAGGTCGTCAAATTCGCCACCGACGTCTCCGAACAAGTGCGCACGACCGAGGAAGTCCGCGCCCTGGCGCAATCCGCGGCGGATGGCGATCTGACCCGCCGCGTCCGGATCGAGGGCAAGTCAGGCAACCTGCTGGCGCTGTCCCAGGCCATCAACTCGATGGCCGACGGCATGACGAGTATGGTCTCGCAGATCCGCACGGCGGTCGAAGCGGTCCGCAGCGGCACGGACGAGATCTCGACAGGTAACACCAACCTGAGCCAGCGTACCGAGGAGCAGGCCGCGAGCCTCGAACAGACCGCCTCCTCGATGGAGGAGATGACCTCCACCGTCAAACGGAACGCTGACAACGCCGCGCAGGCGAATGATCTTGCGACCGCGGCCCGGGCGCAGGCCGAGAAGGGAGGACACGTCGTTGCGGAGGCTGTCGCCGCCATGACCGGCATCAACGACGCCAGCACCAAGATCGCGGACATCATCGGAGTCATTGACGAGATCGCGTTCCAGACCAACCTCCTGGCTTTGAATGCCGCCGTCGAGGCGGCGCGCGCCGGCGAGCAGGGTCGCGGATTCGCGGTCGTAGCGCAGGAGGTCCGTACCCTCGCCTCGCGCAGCGCAGCTGCCGCGAAAGAGATCAAGGGCCTCATCGAGGACAGCGTCGCCAAGGTGGAACATGGCTCCAGGCTGGTGGGGCAGTCGGGACAGTCCTTGTCGGATATTGTCGGGGCCGTCAAAAAGGCGAGCGACATCGTGGCGGAGATTGCCGCCGCGTGTCAGGAACAGGCGCGTGGCATCGACCAGGTCAACAAGGCCATCACCTCTCTCGATCAGGTCACTCAGCAAAACGCCGCGTTGGTCGAGGAAGCCGCTTCCGCCGCCGAGTCGTTGAGTGAAGAGGCGCAGCATCTCGACCGAATGATGGCGAACTATCAGATTGCCTCTGGAAGCGGATCGCAGGGTTCGGGTGTGCCGCGTCCGGAGCCTGGCGCCGCGAGCAGCGTCGAGTGGCGTTCGGCCACTGCTGCCTAGGTGCTCGACCGGACCCCGGGGCACCTGGACGCCGGAAGGTGTTCCGCGCACTTCCTAAGCCATTAATACTATTATAATATCCGCGTCATGGCTGACGCGGTCGAGCGCACACCTTCTCTCAAGCAGCGCGAGACCATGCCGCGCCCCGTCCCACGGCTGAGCCGACTCGCTGTGGATCGGGCTCTGTCGAGCCACGATCAGATCGCGGCCATCCTGGGAACCGAGATCCTGCGCGGGGTGCATCGACCGGGCGACAACATGCCGCCGGAACCGGACCTCATCACACGTTTTCAGGTCTCACGCACCGTGATGCGCGAAGTCATGAAGACGCTGTCCGCGAAAGGCCTTGTCGTCTCCAAAACACGCATCGGCACGCGGGTTCGCGATCCACTGCACTGGAATTACTTTGACGTCGACGTTCTCGTCTGGCGGGTCCGTATCGGCTTGGACGACGATTTCATGCGCAGCCTGACGGAAATCCGCCGCGCGTTGGAACCGGCGGCAGCGGTGTTAGCGGCACAGCGGCGTACGGCCACCGACATCACGCATCTGCGCGAATATGTGCGCGAGATGGGCCGATCCGGTCACTCACGTCAGAGTTTTGCCGAGGCGGACCTCGATTTTCATCTCGCCATCGCCATCGCCTCTGGAAATCCCCTGCTGCGCTCCATAGCGAGCGTCATCGAAGCCGCCCTCGCCGCTCCGTTCTCCCATAGCTCGCCCATCGACGACGCCAGCGACCACGAGCTAACGGTGAACAGTCACGCAGCCATCGTGGACGCTATCGAAGCTCGCGATGAGAAGGCGGCAGCGGCCGCCATGTTGAAAGTGATCGACATTGGAGTGCGCAGAATCGACTCGATGCGCAAGAAGCGCGCCGCCTCACGTCGTTAGCTCTTCCTTCGGGACCGCTTCCCTGATCTTGCTCCCCCACACCGCGTAGAACAACACGTACACGTAACACGCGGCCGGCAGTAGGTAGGAGAGTTGCAATCCGACGCGGTCGGCGATCACACCTTGAAGCGCTGCCAGCGCGCCGCCGGCGATCGCCGTGATGAGCAGCCCCGAGCCCTCCTCCGTCAAGGCACCCAGGCCCCTGATGCCGAGTGTGAAGATGGTTGGAAACATCACCGCGTGACACAGGCCAACGGCGATGAGGCACCACATCGCCAGCGGTCCCTTCGACAATACCGCGGTCAAGGTCAGGACGAGCGCTCCGACACTGACTGCCGCCAGAACGTGTTCGCCGCTGACCCTGCGCATGATCAGGGCGCCCAGGAAACGGCCGACCATGGCGCCGCCCCAGAACAACGCCAGGTAGCGCGCCGCGGCGGCGTGGCTCATGGCCCCGATCTGTGGCAGCGAGATGAAGTTGACCAGTGTCGAGCCGATACCAATCTCCGCGATGAGGTAGATGAAGATCGCGGGTACCCCAAAGACCAGGTTGGGGTGGTGCCACAAGCTCTGATGTTTGCGCTCTTCGCGCGCCGCGCGCCGGTTTTCGGCAGCGATGTCCGGCATCCGGACTCGCCACACGAGCAGCGCGAGCGCGATCAGCACCACCGCGACTAACACATAAGGCAACTCTACGGCGCTCGCGTCGGCGGCCTGTTGCGCGCTGGTCAGGGCGACATCGCCGGACCCCGCGGTGCCCGCCGTGCTGCGGCCGAGAATGAGGATGCCGCCAAAGATCGGCGCGACGGTGGTGCCGGCGGAATTGAAGCCGCGCGGCCGGCAGCGACATCAACAGGTAACCGAGATAAAACACGAACTGGATCAGCAGCGACTGCCCGTAGTTGAGGGCGAAGACCGCTTTCAGATGGGGCACCAGGATGTCATTGAGGACGGTGGCAAATCCCCACATGAAAAAAACCGTCGCAAGTACCACGAGTGCGCCACCGTAGCGCCCACCCGCGCCCGGCGATCCGTCAGGGCTCGTTCCTGCGGGTGCTGGCATGTTCCCTTCCGGCGGTAACTGCATTGATCGCGGCTAGCTCACCATGTATTGTCTGACTAATCAACCGGTCTCCTAAAAAACCTCTCATGGCGAAAGCACCTCCCAGCAGCGCACCAAGGCCGCAGGCCGTGACCAAGCGGCTGCGGCTGCATGGGACGATCGCGCACGACCTGGGGGCGATGATTGTCACGGGGCGCCTCGAGCCAGGCACCATGCTCGATAATGAAGTGGAGGCCAGCATTCGATTGAAGGTGTCCCGTACGGCGTACCGCGAGGCGGTGCGTATGCTGGCGGCGAAGGGACTGGTCGAGGCGCGGCCCAAAGTCGGGACCCGGGTAAGCGCCATGCATCGCTGGCATCTGCTCGACCCGGACGTGCTGGGGTGGATTTTCTCGGCGGACCCGGATCCGAGACTCATTACGGCCTTGTTCGAGCTGCGCCGTATTGTTGAGCCGCCAGCCGCCGCCCTGGCCGCTGTGCGACGCAGTAACGCAGACCTCAAAACGATGGAGCGTGCGGTCGAGGCCATGGCCCAGTACTCCCTCGCCAGTGAGACGGGTCGCGCCGCGGATCAGGAGTTCCATGCCACGCTGCTGAGCGCGAGCGCCAACCCGTTTCTGGAGTCACTGACGAGTGGCATTGCCGCCGCAGTCGCCCGCACGACACTTTTCAAGCAGCGACACCAACCTCTGGCACGGGACCCTGTTCCGGACCACATGCGCGTATTCGAAGCGGTGAGGGATAGGAAACCTAAGCTTGCGCAGCAAGCCATGACGAGGCTCGTCGACCTCGCGCTGCGGGACACCACCGACGCGCCGCAGGGTAAAGTGTACCGACGCGCGTGAAGGTTGGGTACGGGAGCGCTTGCGCTTGCGTGGTCCCGCGTTTGATGAGATTTTGTCTGATGATAATCCACTACCCTCGCTCAGAAGCGCTCTCATGACGGTATCGAAGCCCACCCGACCCGCCCTCCGCTCCCGCGCCTGGTTCGATGACCCGGCCAACACGGACATGACCGCTTTGTACCTGGAGCGGTATATGAACTTCGGCCTTTCGTTGGCCGAATTGCAGTCCGGCAAGCCCATCATTGGTATCGCGCAAACCGGCAGCGATTTGTCGCCTTGCAACCGTCACCATCTCGTTCTTGCGGAACGGGTGCGGGAAGGAATACGCGAGGCCGGCGGCATCGCGCTGGAATTTCCAGTGCATCCCATCCAGGAAACCGGCAAGCGGCCCACCGCCGGACTGGATCGCAACCTCGCCTATCTGGGGTTGGTGGAACTATTGTTCGGATACCCAATCGATGGCGTGGTGTTGACTATTGGCTGCGACAAGACGACACCGGCGTGTCTCATGGCAGCGGCTACTGTCAACATCCCGGCGATCGCCTTGTCCGTGGGTCCGATGCTGAATGGTTGGTTCAAAGGCGAGCGCACCGGCTCGGGGACGATCGTCTGGCGCGCGCGCGAGATGCTGGCGAAGGGTGAGATCGACCGCCAGGGTTTCATCAAGCTGGTTTCCTCATCGGCCCCCTCCACGGGTTACTGCAACACGATGGGCACGGCGACGACCATGAACAGCCTCACCGAGGCGCTGGGAATGTCATTGCCCAACTCGGCCGCCATTCCCGCACCCTATCGCGACCGGCAGGAGTGTGCCTATCTCACAGGCAAACAGATCGTTGAGATGGTCGCGGCGGATCGCAAACCTTCCGACATCCTGACCCGGGCGGCGTTCATCAATGCCATCCGCGTCAATTCGGCGATTGGCGGCTCGACCAACGCCCCGATTCATCTCAACGCCCTGGCGCGTCATATTGGCGTGACATTGACCCTCGATGACTGGGAAAAGTTTGGGCACGACATCCCTTTGTTGGTGAATCTCCAGCCGGCCGGTGAATATCTCGGTGAGGACTACTATCGGGCTGGAGGCGTACCGGCGATTGTCAGTGAGCTCATGCGGGAGGGTCTCATCGAGGAAGCGGCGCTGACGGTGAACGGGAAGTCCATAGGCGACAACTGTCGTCATGCCCGCATCGAGGATGAGCGGGTCATCCGGCCCTTCGGCCAGCCTTTGAAGGACAAGGCCGGCTTCTCGGTCCTGCGGGGCAACCTGTTCGAATCGGCCATTATGAAGACCAGTGTGATTGGCGAGGATTTCCGGGCGCGGTATCTCTCCAATCCCGATGACCCGGACGCCTTCGAGGGACGGGCCGTGGTGTTCGACGGACCGGAGGACTATCACGCGCGCATCGACGATCCGGCCCTGCAGATCGACGATCGCACCATATTGTTCATGCGGGGTGCCGGGCCCATCGGCTATCCAGGCGCCGCGGAAGTCGTCAACATGCGCGCACCCGCCTACTTGATAAGAGAGGGGCTGCACAATCTGCCGTGTGTGGGCGACGGCCGGCAATCGGGTACCTCGGGCTCGCCTTCGATCCTGAATGCCTCTCCGGAAGCTGCCATAGGCGGCGGACTTGCACTACTGCGCACCGGCGACCGGGTTCGCATCGACCTGCGGCGTGGCGAGGCCAACATGCTCGTGGGCGAGGAAGAAATCGAAGCGCGACGGCGCGCCTTGCAAGCGGCGGGAGGTTATCCGATCCCTCCGAGCCAAACCCCCTGGCAGGAACTTCAGCGCGCTGCAGTCGGGCAGCTCGAGACGGGCGCTGTGTTGGAAGATGCCGTGAAGTACCAGCGTCTCGCACAGACAGTCGGTGTGCCGCGTCACAACCATTGAGGAGTGTCGGTCCGTTACGACTATGCAAAGGGTCCGTGCTATTCAGCGTCCAGTGCGCGACCAACTCGGCGAAGGACTCTTGTGGTCCCAGCGCGAGAATGCCGTCTACTGGGTGGATATTCTCCAACAGGCGTTGCACCGCCTGTCCCTCACCGACGAGTCCGTGACCTCGTGGCCAATGCCTGAGAAGATCGGCTGGGTGGTCGAGCGTCGTGACCGTCCGGGGTTCATCGCCGGCATGCAGAGCGGGTTTTGCGAGCTGACTCTCGATCCCGTGGCGTCCCTTCACAGAGTGAGTCCCGAGCCGCAGTACCCTGGGAACCGGATGAATGATGCGACCGTAGACGATCGCGGCTGGATCTGGGCGGGTACGATGGATTGTGACGCCCAGCTCGAGACCGGCTCCTTGTACTGCCTCGACGCCAACTTCAAGGTCACCCGGCGCGACACCGGTTATATCGTTACCAACGGGCCCGTCTTCACTCCCGGACACGACTTCGTCTATCACAACGACACAGCGCGAGGCATCGTGTATCGGTTCGCGGTCACGCCCGATGGAGTTCTCCATGACAAGACGGAGTTCCTGAAGTTTTCGGGGGACGCGGGTCTGCCCGATGGGATGACGGTGGATGCCGAGGGGTGTTTGTGGATCGCTCAGTGGGGTGGCGCACGGGTGAGCCGGTTCGACCCGGACGGGAAGTTGGACCGGGCGATACCATTGCCGGTTTCGCAGATCACCAACTGCGTGTTTGCCGGGGCGGGGCTCGATCGGATGTTTGTGACCTCCGCCTCCGTGGGGCGCGAGGACGAGCCCCTCGCCGGGGCTTTGTTTGAGGTGGATGTCGGTGGTGTAAAAGGACTGGCGCCCCGGTACTTCGCGGGCTGAGAATGCGGGCCCCGTCGGAGCGACGGCCAACGAGCCGCCGCCCCACCCGTTGTCAGACCTGAACGAGCCCGCCGTCAACCTGCAAGTCGATTCCGGTGATGTAGCTACTATCTTCCGACGCGAGGAACAAAGCCGCGGAAGCGAGCTCTTCCGGACGGCCAATTCGGCCCATCGGTGTTGCTTGCGCGAAATTCGCCCTCGCATTGTCAGCCTGACCCTTGGAGGTAAACTGGCCGTCGATGATGGGCGTGTCCGTGGCTCCCGGGCTGAGTGAATTGACACGTATTCCGCGATCTTTGAGCTCCATCGTCCACGTTCTCGCGAAAGAGCGTACCGCCGCTTTGGTAGCGCCATAGACGCCGTGCGCTGGAAGTCCCTTCACTGCGGCTATCGATGCGTTGAGGATGATAGAGCCGCCTTTGCCCATGAGGGGCAGAGCCTTCTGAACCGCGAACAGCACGCCGCGTACGTTGATAGCGAAGGTCTTGTCGAAATGCTCGGGCGTCACGACGTCGATCGTCTGGTGCTCGACGAATCCCGCATTGGCGAACAGGATATCGATTCGCCCTTTGGTTTCCTTCACGGTCCGATAAAGACGATCGAGATCTTCCATGACGGATGCGTCGCCTGCAACGGCCGTGACATTCCGTCCGATCAGAGCCTTGGCCTTGTCGAGTTCCGACTGGCGTCGCCCGGTGATGAAGACATATGCGCCTTCCTCGACGAACTTCTTCGCCGTGGCCAACCCGATCCCGCTACTGCCGCCGGTGATGACGGCGATTTTTCCATTCAGCTTCGACATGTTTGAACCTCTTGCTTACGATGGTCGCGCCGCGGACGTGCGAGCGCGTCTGAGGTATCAATGTGGCGAGCGAAAGGGCTTCGCTGAAGTGAGTGGCGACGAATAACGCCTATTCCTGGAGGACCGGGCCCGGCGCCCGCGCGCAGCTGCTTTACCTGTGATGCCGCCTCATTCCGCCCAGGAATACGCATTATTCATGCCGGCCTCCTACCAAGGCAGCGCCGACTCCGCCATCTTTGTCGGCCCGTCGAGCCAGCGACGACATTAACAAGGTCTTTGAGGATGCTCGAGCAGTTGCGCCTGCGGATGGCCCGCTGGGCCCCCATCCCACTGCGTCTCATCGTCGGCTACGGCTTTCTGGAGCACGGCTACGCCAAGCTCGCGCGGGGATCCGATTCCTTCGGGCATATACTCCACGCGTTGGGTGTGCCGATGCCCGAACTGTTGGCCTGGGCGACGATCCTGGTCGAATTGCTCGGGGGCGCGGCGGTGTTGCTTGGCGCGTTCGTACCGCTGGCCAGCGTGCCCATGGCGGTTGTATTGCTGGTCGCTATTTTCACGGTACACCTGCCCAATGGCTTCAGCTCGATCAAGCTCGAGGCCGTCACCGCCAGCGGCGCGCATTTCGGTCAGCCGGGCTACGAGACCGATCTGTTGTATCTCGCCTGTCTGGCGGCGCTCGTCCTCGCAGGCCCCGGGCCGTTCTCGATTGACGCGATCATGACGAGACGAGCGCGGTCACGCGCTCCCGGGCGCGTCGTGTGAAGAAGCGCGCCTGACCGAATGAGGGTGTGTACGATGCTAGCCCTCATTCCCGCCGAGAATAGCCATGAACCGATTTGCCTCGATGGAGGCGTTTGTCCGCGTGATCGACACCGGTTCGTTTTCCGGAGCGGCTCGCCAACTCCGTGTCGGACAGCCGGCGATATCCAAGACCATAGCGCAGCTTGAAGAGCGGCTTGGCGTGCGCTTACTGCTACGCTCAACACACGGGTTGACGCCTACCGAGGCGGGTCAAAGCTTTTACGAGCGCGCCAAGCGCTCCATCGAGGAGGCCGATGAGGCCGACCAGGTGGCCCGAGGCGCTGGGGCGGCTTTGTCCGGACGCCTGCGAGTCTGCGCTGCTGTGACGTTCGCGCGGCTGCATGTCATTCCGCGGTTGCCGATATTCCTGGCACAACATCCGGCTCTCGAGATCGATGTTGTTCTTGACGACAACAACATCGATCTCATCGAGGCGGGAATCGACGTCGCACTGCGAATGGGGACCCTGCAGGACTCGAGCCTCATGGCACGGAAAATCGCCGATGGGCGTCGCGTGGTGTTGGGTACACCCGCCTATTTCGAGAAGGCTGGCGAGCCAGCCGTGCCGGAAGATTTGCTCGCGCATCAGGCTGTTATCTACGAGCGGCGCGGCGGTGGCGCGGTCTGGACGTTTCGTCAGGGCACGACAGAAACCGCGGTGACTATCAAAGGCCGTGTTCGCGTCACGGCGGCGGAGGGAGTGCGTGAAGCGGTGTTCGCTGGCCTTGGGCTCGTGATCACCTCGGAATGGATGTTTGCTCCGGAGTTACAGAGCGGGATCGTTCGAGCGGTGCTGCGGGACTGGACTTTGCCGCCCATCGGATTGTGGACTGTATTTCCGACAGGTCGCCGTGCGAGTGCCAAAGCGCGCGCGTTCGCGGCGTTTATAGAGGGAGAGCTGGCCACCGGCAACTCTAGTGCAGGGATATCTTTCCCGAGCGTGCCTGGTGAACGACCTTGAGAATGGCGTCGATTACCAGTTGGGGCTCCTCGAGATGCGATGAGTCCACCAGAACCATTCCCACCACTTCCTGCGGGTACTGGGCGGCGAAAAGCCGGGCGTTGAATCCACCGATCGATTGGCCTACCAGTACGTAAGGGGGCTTTATCCGCGCCTTCCGTAGCAGCGTGCGCAGGTCCTCGACCATCTGCACACTGGCTCGCGGGGCCTTTGCCTGGTCACTCGAACCCGGACCGGCGCGATCGTGCATACAGATGCGGGTGGTCTTTTGAACCTCCATGAAGACTCGCGCCCAACCCACAGCGCTGGGGAAAGAAAAACCCCGCTCGACGGAGATACCCTGGCCCTGCTCGACGACCACGGTCGGCGTGCCCTCACCTTCGCAGATGTATCGCAGTGCTCGACCACCCAGATCGAGGGTTTCAAAGCCATCGGACACGTTGGTACCTGTGCAAGTCGTCGCGGCGGCGCCAAGATGAGGGTTAGTGTGCACTCCAACCAGGGCAATTACAAAGAGCGGGTGAAGGCTTCCGCCCTCACCCGCCGGTCACTTGAGTATCCTCGAGACCACGCCAGCCCCGACGGTCTTATTGTAATCGTGATGCCCCGGTCGCGTTCCTCCGGCGTCCGATCTATCTGGTCCAATGCCAGGGACCGGCCACCGTGCAACTCCGCCATGACCAAGACGGGTGAGCGACGGTCACTCGCCGGTGAAGTTGGGTGGGATCGAGGGCTTTTCCCCAGCCTTGCCCCATAAAACAATTTCGTTGCCCCATGGATCGCGGAAGGCGTGGTTGTAACCGTTGAATTCTTGCCAATAGTGATCGCGCCAGAGAATCTCCGCGCCCCGCTCCACGGCAGTGGATAGGATTCTATCGGCCGAGTCGTCGTCGCTGATCAGTATCCACACTCGTGCACGGCGGCCCTCCCTCGCTAACGACCGCGGCTCCACGCCTGCCGGGTTGGGATGTGGGCGTGTATTCGCCGAGTTGAATATGCCGAGATGGAGATTGCCGATCTCACTCTGAGTGCCGTCTTTCTTCAGAAAATTCTCGCCGGGCACCAAACGGTGGAACACCCCGTGCGGGCGCGGATCGTCCCGCCATCCAAACACCTCCGCGTAGAATTTCCCTGCGGCGGCGGGATCGTCCGCAGCGAGATCGACAAAGATGAGCGTGTTGGGATAGCTCATGGCCTGTCATCCAAAACGGAAACCCGAGATGGTCGCCATCATGACATTGTCAGAAAATATGCGGCGACCGGGCGAGTCATCGCCGGCACCGGCGGCGGTCATCAGCGGCAACAGGTGCTCCTCGCGAGGATGCGCATTGCGTGCCGCCGGCGCGGTATCCCAGCGGCGCAGACGCTCCCAACGGGTTTCGCGATCCTTTTCGGCCAACGCGTCTGTCAGCCAATCGTCGAATATCATCGAGGGCGCAGTCGCCGCAGGCGTGCGGAAGGCGTGCATGTTGTGGTAGCTCATGCCGCTGCCAACAATCAGAACACCTTCGTTGCGCAACTCCGCCAGCGCGCGGCCCGCGGCAAGGTGCTCCGCGGGATCGAGATTGGCGGTGAGCGATAGCGGTACGATCGGAATGTCCGCCGCGGCAAAGGCCAGCAGGAAGGGTATGAAAATGCCATGGTCGAAGCCACGTGTTGAATCGGTACGCGCCGGCAGGCCCGCCTTCTTGAGTAAAGACACCAGGTGTTCGGCAAGAGCGGGCTCGCCGGGCGCCGGATACCGCAGCTTGTAGGTGTGTGCTGGAAAACCCGTGTAGTCATAGATCATATGCGGCGCAGCCGCCGATGATGCCGTGAAAACCCGCTCTTCCCAATGACCGGAGATGACGACGATGGCCTTGGGTTTCGCCGGGAGCGTCGCCGACAGGCCGCGTAGCCAGTTCGCGGTGGCGTCCCACGTGTCCGCCGGTCCTCCCATCAGGGTCCAATCCATGAAGAAACAGGGGCCGCCGCCATGCGGAATGAACAGAGTAGGCAATGCGCTCATCAGACTCCACTGTTCCCGGGGGTCCACGCTTCCAGCACGGCCTCCGATTCTGTCAGCAGGGCACAGTTCAACGCCAAGGATTCGAGGGCGCCGTAATGCAAGCTCGGCGAGTACGCGGCGCAGGCGTCCGCGACAATAAAGACATTGAAGTTACGATGAAACGCATCGCGGACGGTGCAATCAACGCAACACTCGGTCGTGAAACCGACGACCACCAAGGTGTCAATACCGCGCTCGCGTAGCTGTTCCTCCAACCGGGTTCCCACGAAGCTGGAGAAGAGAGTTTTCTGGATCTCGAGCTCGCCCGGCAGGGGCCGCACCTGGTAGTAGTCGGCACCGGGCGTTCCGTCGCGACAGAGCGCGACGGACTCGGGTGGCAAACCTTTGCGGGCCATCAACAGCTTCAAGGCATCGCTGTCGGTCTCGGGACGAGTCACCACTCTGACAAAACCCACCGTCGCGGCCGCTGCGCGCGCGGCGGCGATGATGGAATGGATGCGATCCAACGCGGGCGGGATTGTGGACATGTCGACTCCGGCGGACCCCATTGGCCCGTCCGGCGCAACAAAGTCGATCTGCACATCGATGACCAGCAGCGCCGTGCGCGCTGGCACGATCATCGGGGCAAGCGCATCACCGGCAACGGTGGGCAGTGTCAATTCAGACCGCCTCGGCAGTGGCTATAGACGCACTGCGCAGTTTGCGGAGTTCCGGGAGAATGCGCTCCGCGAAAATCCGCAGGCCATCGAGATACTCCGGGAATATCAACATCACCCCGTCGAGCGCGCATTGCTCCAACAACTCGCTGAGGCGCCGCGCGACCGTGGTGGCCGATCCGACGATTTTGGAGGCCATGAAGCTCGAGCGCGCGTTAGCAACGAAAGCGTTTTCCTTGCCGATCTCGGTATCGAGAAAGCCGTAGGCGCGCATCATCCCTTTCAAGGCGCCCTCGTCGAACCCGGCACGGTAGTGTGCCGCCATCGCGTCCGCGGCCGCGTCGGTTTCACCGATCACGAGGTTCATCATGGTGTAGGTCCGAATCGAACGTCCGGCGTCACGCGCCATGGCCTTCGCCTGCCGGCTGGTTTTCGCGAGCTCCACGTCATCCTTGCCACCGCAGAAAATGGCGTCCGCCTCGGCGACCGTGAATTGCATTCCGCGCCCCGAAGTGCCGGCGCAGATGAGAAACGGGCGCGGCTTCGCCAACGGCTTCGGATCCGACTGGCAGTCGCGCATCTGGTAATAGCGACCCTCGAAGTTGACGGAGGGCTCGCTCCACAGACTCTTGATGATGTGCAACCATTCGGTCGCCAGATCGTAGCGCTGGTCGTGGCTGACGTCATCGCGCCACGCGCCCATCTGGTCGAACTCGTCCTTGTAGGCGCCGGTGACGATATTCAGCCCCGCCCGGCCCCCGCTGACATGATCGAGGGTGGCGACCATTTTGGCGGTCACGGCGGGGTTCTGGAGCAACGTGTGAACGGTGGTCCATACCTTCACACGCCGGGTCTGCGCCGCTAGTGCCGACATCAGGATCTGGGAGTCGAGCGAGTAGCGCCAGTGCTCGGTGACGCCGCCGTAGCCGCGCCATTTCGCCATGGACATGATGAAGTCGAGGCCGATCTCTTCCGCCAGCAGGGCCACTTTGCGGTTGTACTCATAAGACCCGTCCAAACGCGGGGCGTTCGAGGAGAGGATCCAGCCGCCGTTGGCCATCGGCAGAAAGACGCCGAGATCGATTCCTCCGCGGTCGGAGGGCAGACCGAAGGGGGGCAGTTGGCCCGCTTCCCGAGGTGTATCTGTCATATCGCGGTCCCCAAGGGCTCGAAGTTCCAAGTCTCACCCTACTGTAACGGCCTGCCTACCGGCTTGCGTCGCGGCGCCCAAAAACTTGCCCGCTCTCCCCGCCCCCGTCGGACGCTGGCGTCCGAGGCAACTTGTTTGGCGCCCCCTGGCAAGACAAGCCAACGAGATCCGTTGAAGGTTAGACTCCTTGGACCGCGGTGACACGAAACATGACCATGACGAAACCGGCTGCACCTGAAGCCCTCCCGGCGCTGACGTCGAGCATCGATGCCAGCGATGCGCAGGCGATCGAGGCGGCCATCGATAGCGACGAGCTGACCGCACTGGTACTCGAGCTTTGCAACATTCCGGCCCCGGTGGGCCGTGAGGAAAAGGCCGGGCAGTTCGTGTACGACTGGCTGCGGGAGGAAGGCTTCGCCCCGCGCAAGGTCGGCCTGGTGGAGAACCGGTTCAATGTCGTTGGCCGGTATGGCGGCCGGGGCGACGGCCCCAACGTTCTGTTTACCGCGCACCTGGATACACAGAGTCCGATGTACGACGAGACGGATCGGTACGTGCTCACGCCGCAAACAGCCGCCGACCCGCAATGGTTGCAAGCGTGGCTGGAGGATGGCGCGTTCAAAGGATACGCCGTAACGAATGACCGCGGACCGCTCGCCTGCACCCTCATCGCGGCAAAGGCCTTGAAAAAAGCCGGTTATGACCTGAGCGGCACCCTGTATCTAACGGCATGTCCGGGCGAGATTGGACCGGAGCCGGCCGAGGAATGTCAGGGCGTGGGCTTTCTCGGTAAGGAAATCGGCGCTCTATATATGCTCACGCACGGCGGCGTCGCACCAGACTACGTCATTACCGCCGAAGGTACGGACTTCGGCGTCAACTGGGTGGGCTGTGGCTACGCCTATTACCGCATCACATTGACGGGCGAGCAGGTGTTTACACCGCTCCTCGAACACCCGGAAAGCGCAGTACATCCCAACCCGATCGTTCGCATGGCGGGGGTCATCGAGGCATTACAACGCTGGGCGCGGGATTACGACAAGCGTTATCGCTACGAAAGTGCCGGCGGAACCGCTATTCCGCGCGTGCAGATCGGGGCGATCCGGGGTGGCAACGCCGGCAACATGGGCGGCGGCACGGAAGTCTGCTCGCTCTACGTAGAGGTGATCCTGACTCCGGGGCAGACCATCGCCGCGGTAGACCGGGACCTGAAAATAGCGCTGCGCGGTGCGGGTTTCGCTCGCAACCTGTCCGTGGAGCCCTATGTGGTGCGCCATGGATTCGAGGCCGATGCAACCAGTGTGGCTCCCATCCATCACGCGCTCGACCGCGCGCATCAACTCACGCGCGGAGGACCGATTGCCATCGCGGAGCCGGTCTACTCCAGCATGTGGCGTGACCACAATGTATTCAACATGAACCGCATTCCGGCCGCGGTCATGGGACCGGGCCGATGGCACCCGACGCCCGCGGAGTTCGCGAGTTGCGCGAAGCTCTACGCCCTCGCCGCCCTGGCATTATGCGGGAAGGCGTAGCGCAACCGCGGCGCTTCAATACGGCTTGTCGCCCTTCGCCCATAACCGGTGCATTTCCCGGATGTATTTCGTATCGTCATACAGGGTGCCTGTATGAAGCGTGCACCGGTTGTCCCACACGAGCACGTCGCCCACCTGCCATTTGTGGCGGTAGATGAACTCTTCCTGGGTGCAGAAGGCGACGAGCTCGTCGATGAGGCCCATCGCCCGATCGTGTGGCATGCCGACGATGTCCTTTACGGTCCCGGTGCTGACCCAGAGCGCCTTGCGTCCATCAGCGGGATGCGTGCGTACCAGGGGATGAAACACGTCAGGGTTAGCGGCCCGCAACTCCGGACTGAGCGTCATGCGGCCGTACTCGCGGGTCTCCATGAAATACTGGTAGCTGTGATGCAGAACGAGTCCATTCAGCTCACGTTTGCGGCCTTCCGGTAACGCGTCGTAAGCGGCGCAGAGATCGGCCAGCAGCGTATCCGACCCCTCCGGAGGCACCTCCACGGCATACAACATCGTGCACATCACCGGCTTTTCCTTATAGGAATAGTCTGTGTGCCAGCCAATGCCGTCGTTGTGCGCGCCGATGGCGCGGCCCGCCACGATCCGGTTCGACAGCACATACACGTTGGGATAGCCGGGCAGCGTGTACTGCTGCAAGGTGTGGCCTTCGGGCTCGCCAAAAGCGGCCACAAATGCCACCAATTGTGCAGGTGTCAGTTGTTGACCGCGCAAGACGATCGCGCCTGTTCTGTGGAACGTATCGACAACGGCCTTCACGGTCCCGGCATCCGCGGACGCGAGGTCGACACCCGAAATCTCAGCGCCGAAGCGCGGCTTGAGCTCGCCGGTACGCAGCTCGATCGTGGTCTGGTTCATGGGTGCAATAGTGTCGCTCAGGAGCGGCGGCGTCTTGGTCTTTGACGCCCAAAAAGTTGCCGGCAGGCCAGGCTGCGGCCTTCGGACGTGAGCGATCCGGGTGCAATACCGGAGTGGATGCGCCATTTTGTCGCGCAACGCCGGAACGCGCGGCCAACTTCCGTACGCGTGCGGGCAAGACGGCCTGGCACCGTGTTTGCAATCATCCGTCGAATGAAGCGGTACGAACTCATCCAGGTAAAGCCCTGCACTCCTTGCATCGGCGCGGAGATCAGCGGCGTCGACCTGACACGCCCGCTCACCGAGGCCACGGTAGACGAGATCAAGAGTGCTCTCGCCGCTCACCAGGTGATCTTTTTCCGCGACCAGCGGTTGGACTTCGAGAGCCATAAGAGTTTCGGACGGCGCTTCGGGTCATTGATGATTCACTCCGGCGTCGCCGGCTTGCCGGAGCATCCCGAGGTCGTCGCCATCCACGCCGACGCAACCTCGAAGTATGTCGCGGGCGAGAACTGGCACTCGGATCTCACGTGCAACGCGGAGCCGCCGATGGGCAGCATCCTCTATCTGCACACCATCCCCGAGACGGGTGGCGACACCTTATTCGCAAGCATGTACGCCGCTTATGATGCTCTTTCCGAGCGGATGAAGGCTTACCTGCAGGGTCTGACAGCCGTTCATGACGGGGAGCACGTCTATCGGCCCATCGTCAACGACCCCACCAAGACATACCCCTGCTCGAATCATCCGATAGTGCGTACTCATCCGGTGACCGGCCGCAAGTCTCTGTACGTCAATCCCTCGTATGTTCTGAGCATCAACGACGTCCCCAAGACGGAAAGCGACGCCGTGCTCGCCTTCCTCTACCAGCACTGCATCAACCCCAGCTTCCACACGCGATTCCGGTGGCAGCCACACTCGGTAGCTTTCTGGGACAATCGCTGCACCCAACATCTCGCAGTATGGGACTACTACCCGAAGGTGCGTTCGGGCTATCGGGTCACCATCAAGGGCGAAAAACCTGTTTGAAGACGGTCCGGAGGTAATCAATGCGGCGCGCGTGGTGGATCTTCGGAGTCGTCTCCCTGTTGTTCTTCTTCATTACGGCGGCCACGTTCGCATCCCTCGGCGGCGTGTTATATGGAATGGCTTCGGAGCTGCACTGGTCCCTGTCGGCCGCCGGCTCGAGCTTCGCCCTCCTCTGTCTGGCGTGCGGCCTGGCGAGTCCCCTGCCCGCAATCCTGATGAAGCGGATCGGAACACGCTGGACGATGGTCTCCGGGAGCGTGATTCTCACGATCGGCTTCGCCCTCGCGGCGGTCTCGCAGAGTCTGTGGGTCTTCCTGGTATCGTCGGGCCTCATGGGCCTGGGATTCACGCTGACAGCCAACATTCCTTCCGTCTATCTGCTCGCCTCGTGGTTTCCGGCGACGGCTCCCCGGATTATCGGCTTCTACTTCATGGCGGGTGCGCTCGGCGGCGTCATCGGCCCACCGCTCGTCAACGCTATCGTCCAGACGAGCGGCTGGCGCACGCACTGGGCGATCACGGCAGTTGCGGCCGCCATCATTGGTTGTCTGGCATCACTGGTCCTGAAGGACGCCGATGCGCCTGTTAGCCAGGTCACCGGCGACAAGGAAGCTGCCGCGGCCTCGGTTGCTGGATGGACGCCTCGCGCTGCCATCCTGACGCGGCAATTCCTGATCATCGCGATAACGTTGCTCGTCATTCAAACCGTGGTCACGACGGTGCACGGAATGATCGTGGCGCACCTTGCGAGACTCGGAGCGACCACGGCCTTCGGCGCGCTCATCATGAGCATCATCGGCCTCTCGGACTCGGTCGCCAAAGGGGTTGCCGGCACCGTGACCGCCCGAATCGGCAGCAAGCGTGTACTCGTCGGCGGGATCCTCATGTTATGTGCGGCCGTCGCGTTGTTGACGTTTGCGCGCGCCCCGCTGATTGCTTGCGCGTTCGCGGTGGTTCTCGGCGTCGGCTGGGGCGCGAGTTGGTTGAGCGCCAACCTGATGCTGCTCGAATATTTCGGACGCAGTATCGCGGCGGAGACAGTTGCCACCGCCAGCCTGATTACAACCATTGCCATCGTGGGTCCGATCGCGGCCGGACGGATCGCCGATGTGACGGGCACTTTCGTTCCGTTCTTTTACATCCTCGCCGGCATCATGCTGGTGACGGCGCTACTGTGTACCTCCCTGCACTCACCGACACTCACGTTGAGCGTCAATCATCGTAGCCAATCCCCAATGATAGAAACTTCCAACGCTCCATCTCGGCCGTGAATGCGGCTAGCTTGTTTGACGTGTATTGCAGGGCATCGGCTCCGAGAAGCAAGCGTAAGGGCGGCGACTCAGCCTCAACCGCCGTCAGAACGGCTTGGGCGGCTTTGCGAGGGTCACCCGCCTCGTGACCCGCATGCTCGGCCAAAATGCGCTTGCAGGCCCCGACAGTCGCGTCGTAGTCAACAATGGTCTTCGCGGCGCGTGCGGACGAGCGTCCGGCAAAGTCCGTGCGTAAACCACCTGGCTCGACGAGAATGACCCTGATTCCCAGGGGCGCCACTTCCTGGGCGAGGGTTTCACAGATGCCCTCGAGCGCGAATTTGCTGCCGGAGTAGATACCGAGGCTTGGCCAGCCCACGAGTCCGGATACCGAAGAGACGCAGACGATCCGACCCGAGCGCTGGCGGCGCATGAGCGGCAGGACGGCCTGGATCACCGCCAGGGCGCCGAACACATTCACCTCGAACTGTGCGCGGACTTCGCTGTCACTGGCCTCCTCCACACCGCCTACGAGGCCGTAGCCGGCATTGTTGACCAGCACATCGATTCCGCCGGCCCACTCTTCGACCTCCGCCACCAAGCGGACGATGGCCGCACGATCGGTAACATCGAGCAACATCCCGAACGAGCGGCCAGGCGCAAGCTGCTCAAACTTCCTCCGCGCCACCTCGGTGCGTACCGTCCCGGCCACGCGGTCGCCGTTTTCGAGCGCCGCCTCCGCAAGCGCACGGCCAAAACCGGAGCTGACTCCGGTGATCAGCCACGTCCTGGGCTTGCCGGGCCTTCCCTCACTGCTGGCCGTCATCGGGGACTCCTGGCCGGTATGGCGGCCGCATCAGAATTGGTAGGCGATCGTACCAATCACTTGCCGGGGCGGAATGTATTCGTCGCTGGTCTGTCCCGTTCCATACGGGTCGGTGTAGCGGGAGTTGATGCCGGCGCTATTGGAGAGATTGCTGATCGCCAGCGAGCAGGTGAAGTGCCGGTTCGGCGGCGTCAGCTGAAAGAATAGGTTCCACTGCCCGTAGCCGCCGACCTTGTCGAGTGCGCCGTCGTTGAAGATCCGGTATTGGAAACTGCCGCGGTAAATGTATTCCACACGGGACAGGAGGTCATAGCGCCCCAAGTTGGCGGTGTAGCCCGCGTTCACAGAGCCCTGCAGGTGCGGCAGCTTGGGAACCTCGTTGCCATTGGTGTTCGGGCTTGCGGCGACCATCTGCGACCAGCAGGCGGGATTGTAGTAAGCGCCGCCAAACCCGCAGGCAGGAATGGAGCCTATGAGGGAACTGGCGGATCTCGCATCCAACGTGTGGAAATTGCCAACGAGCGCGCTATGCGCAGCCGAGATATTACCGTTCAGGCGCAGATGGTTGTTCAGCGTCAGGTACGAGCTTTCAATCTCCAGGCCGTAAATATGAGTGGTGGGTATGTTGTCCGTGCCGTATTTATAGGGAACCGGATCGACGGCGAGATACTGGAGGTTCTGGTAATCGTAGTAATAGGCGGCGGTATTGACGACCAGCGTGTCGTCGAGAAAGCGGTTCTTCGAGCCGATCTCGAACGCGTTGATGTACTCGGGCTTGAAGGTGGAAGGTACCAGGATGGCGCCGGGATTGTCGTTGACGCCGCCGGGCTTATAACCACGCGTGAAGCTCACATACTCCATGCTCAGCGGCGAGAGATCGTATTGCAGCTCAGCCTTGCCGGTCGGAACCCCTTTTGCGTAGGTGTCATTGGTCGTGACGCCATAGGACGTGCTCGGGCCGCCGTAATGGTCGTGGTTATAACGTCCGCCGAGAGTAAAGCGCCAGTCCGGGGCGAAGTGGACCGTGGCCTGCGCATAGCCGGAATAGGACAGCCGGTCTACGTGGCCATCATTGTCGTACAACAGCGCGGGGCCCGCCCCGCCGACGTCGCTGGTTTCATATACGTACTGATGGTTGATTTGCAGCAGGTAAAAGCCGCCGACCACCCAGTCCAGATAGCCGCCCGGACGCGAGGCAAGACTGAGCTCCTGCGTCACGTCGTGCATGAAGGTATTCCACGCCTGCACGTGGTCGAAAAATCCGAGGTTCGCCACGTCCCAACGCGTACCGTCCTCCTGCTGATGGTGGTTTAACACCTGGAACGAACTGGTGGACTTGGCTTCCGCCCAGGGCAGACCCCATTTCAGGTTGAGGTAATAGAGCTGCGCATCGAGTTGGAAGAAGCCCGGGTAGTCCTGCGCCACGGTGCGCGGATCAGGAGTCTCATCCAGGATGTTCTTCTGCTCTGAGCCGTTGGTGCGGGTGTGGTAGATCTGCCCGGTGAAGGTGGCCGAAAAATCATCCGTCGGTTGCCACAGCACGGCCACTTTTCCCGAGCGGTCGTGCGCCTGGTCGAGCCTGAATCCCGGCAGATCCGTGTCGGTTGCGAAACCTTCGTGGCCGTAAGTCTGGACCGAGCCGCGGATGGCGAGCGTCTCGCCCAACGGGATGTTGAGCATGGCGCGGCTGCGGTACAAATTGTAATTGCCGGCGCTGGCGTCGACGGATCCGGCGAACGTATTGAGCTCCGGTTGCTTGCTGATCAGGTTGATGGTGCCGCCGGTGGAGGCTTGCCCGAACACGGTCGCCTGGGGCCCACGAGAGACCTCGATGTGGTCGACGTCGAACAGCGACTCGTCGAGCGAGATCGTGTTGGCGATGTAAACCCCATCGATGTGAAACGAAACGCCGGGCTGCGTCGTGAAGGCGTTCTCGGGAGTCTCCGAGCCGATGCCGCGGATCGTCACGATGCGCTCGAAGCCGCTGCTCTTGGCAACGGTCAAACCCGGTACCACGCCGTTGAGATCCGATGCCTGCATGATGTTCGACTGGTCTAGAACGGCGCTGCTCACAGCAGTGATCGCGACGGGGGCGTCCTGCAGCTTGACCTGGCGCTTCTCCGCGGTGACGGTTACCTCCTCGAGCGTCACGACCTGACCTGACAGCGCGGTTCCCGCACCGGAGGAATCTGCCGCTGCGTCGGCCGGACTTGCCGCCCGAACCGGGGGAGTCGCGAGAGTCGCGGCCGCGAGGATTCCGGCCAGTGTGCAGATTCGGCGGACCGTTCGGTCTAGTATTTTCGACATGATGTCCTCGTCAGTGCGACAGTCGTGGACGGGGCCGGGTAGCGCCGCAGTTATTTTTTTGTTGGGAAGATGCCGCGCGGAATGCGGACGTGGATTCCCTGCCTGCCGTCGACAACCTGCGTGACTGCGAAATCCGCTGCAATACTCATCAGCGAGTAAGCGTCGTTCCTCGAAAGCCGCTGCTGCTCCGTCAACAGCGCCAACATGTCGAGCGAAGCGTTACGCATGGCGACATTGAGGTCCTCGTTGAAGCCATGCACGATCCAATACTCAGGCGTCTCCAGCAGCGGTGACGGAAAACTGAAGTCTTTGCGGACGACCACCTGGAAGAGGACATCCAGTGAAGCCTCGATGGCCGTACCGCTCAACTCGCCGTCCCCCTGCGACACATGCGGGTCACCGATGGAAAAGAGCGCGCCGTCCACCTCGACCGGGTAATACATGGTTGCGCCCGCCCCGATGCGCCAATTGTCGATGTTGCCTCCATGTTTGCCGGGCGGAATCGTACTGACACGACCGTGTACGTCGGGCGCGACCCCCGCAGTCCCGAGATGCGGACGAGCGGGAATACGAACACCTTCCAACGCTCTTTGGCGATCGCACTCAGGGCAGTGTGTAACGGTGCCCGGGACCGTGTATTTCCCCGGGAAATCGTAGGCATACAACGCTTCCGCGTAGTTCGCATTCGGGTCCAGCGCATAGATCGTGACGCGCTCCTTCTCCCCGAATTCGCGGTACAGATACCCCCAGTTGGCAGCCAGGTTGGATCCGAAGTTCACCCGCGGTGTCATCTGGAGGTAGTGCACCTCCAGGATGTCACCCGGTTTCGCATCCTCCACGAAGAGGGGACCCGTCATGATATGGACGCCGGGATTGCGGTCTTCCGCGGGGATCTCCGCAAAGATCCGGGTGACGGCGGCGTCCATCATCAGATCGGGCGCATCGCCCGCATGATGAGTGATCGCCTCGGCACGGATGAGGTCGCCGCTTTTGACGGTGAGCACAGGCGCCAGGGCCGGATCGAAGTAACCCCAGTGCACGGTCCGCGGGCTGGCCGGCAGAATATGGAGATTCCCCGGAACCGCCGCCGCGCGCAGCGCCCCTTTTTGTGTGATCAGTGCCATCCTCACTCCAATCGCTCAGGTCTCATGAGAGTCGCCGGAAGACCGTGTGTGCATTGGATACGGGCTGGCGGGGCCGGTCTTGTTCACGCGCGTATGATTAGTTGTCCCGGGCGACTCAACGATCCCTCGCCAGCATCTGCGCCCAACAGCGTTGATAGCGCGGTACGAGCCAGGTGTTGAACTGACGCTGCGCGCCCTCCTGCCAGGAGTAGCGGCCCCGGATGGCGAAACGGGAGCGCAATCCTAGTTGCACCAATTCGTCGACGTGCTGATCCTGGGCCATGATCACGGTGGCTGCTTGCACCAACATCGCCACGCGATGCTCGAACGCGGTGCTCTGCATGGCTCCGGGCGCGAACAGCAGTCCGACATCCATTTCATGCGTCTCCGCGGTATCCGCGCGCAGGATGAGGTAGATGACGGCGTCAGCAGTCAACACCAGTGATAGTGTCGGCGGAATGTTCGCAAACAGCATGCGCTGCCGGTCTTCGGCCGTAAGCTGAGGAAAGATCGGCAGAATGGCCTTCTGGGTCGCGTTGAAGCTCGCGTCCGGATGTGTCGTGCCGTTCAGTCTGTAGTAGCCCGCCGTGTCAGGGGGCAACTGCGGGAAGCTCGCGAGTGAGCTGGGCACGAAGTCGTGCAGAGGACCCTTGTGCAGGCGGTTCGCGTGGTAGCCGTCATTGTTGTTCTCGAACATGACTTTCCAGTTGAACGGATAGCGAGTCGCCTTTTCCGGCCTCGGGCCCTCGGCCCGGGCGATATCCCAGCTCGCGATCGCCGCGGCGACGGCCGTGAGCCGCGGCCCGAGTGCTGGCGCGGCCGGATCGAAGTTGATGAACACGAACCCCAACCAGACTTCGACCCGAAGTTGCGGTAGCCGGATGCGGCTCTTGTCGAAGCCAACCGTCTTGTCCATGGCCGGTGCGCCGACCAGACGTCCATCCAATGCATACGACCAGTGGTGATATGGACAGGTGAAACCATGCGCATTACCGCAACCCTCCGCCACCAGCATCGCGCGATGCTGGCAGACCGAGGACATGGCCCGCAGCTCGCCTTCGCGTGTGCGCACGATAACCACGGGCTCGCCGACGATCGAGGTCGTGAAATAGTCCCCGGGGTTGGCCACCCATGACTCGCGGCCCACGCACAGCCATTCGTGGTTGAAGAGCGCTTCCTTTTCGAACTCGAAGAACTCCCGGTCGGTGTAACAGACGGGCGGGAGCGTCTGTGCCTCCTCTACACTCAATGTCGAGCTGTTCAGATCCTCGAAAAACTCTTCGGTGAGCAACGGACTCCGCATCTGACAGTCTCTTGGATGGCGCGCCGGGCGCGGGAATGACAGTGATGCTAACTGCGTGCCAACACAGGTCTTGTCCCCGCGCGCACAAGTTGTGGCAGCCCGAGCCTCGCTGAGGCGGCGTTGCACTGGTTTGGTGTATTGCAGGCTCCTCCAGCCCCGTAAGCGGGCAACCCGTGCGGGCGATGCGCGGCTCTGAAATGGGGCGCGAGTGTCGTAAGTGTCGCAAAGTGCCGCTCTATGGTGCGTTCGCGGGTGTTTGGCGGGGTTGACGCAACAGAAGCCGGCCTGCGGCAAGACGGCACAGTTCGTGCTTGGTATTGATCACAGGGATTGACTATCGAGCGAGGGAAACGTCGTCAGCAACACGCGAGGGAGCGGCTGCTTGCTCAGTAATTCCTATTTCACGACCGAATCCTATCCGGCACACCAGCGCGCCGAGGCCTGGCGTGAAATGCTGGGCAGTCTCTCGCTGCGCGTGAGAAAGATGAGCCCCGACAATGGTCTGTTCGGGACGGTGTCTTCGGCGGTCTCCCCTCTCGGGATTGTCTTCGCGAGAATCACGTCTGGTCCGCAGGAGCTCAGCTATCACGACGACAACGGGCTGGGGGCGCTCTGCCTGGCCCTGCACATGGAAGGCGACGCGGTTCTGGTGGCTGACGCGACCCAAACCCGCATCGGCTGCGGCGATATTGTTTTCCGGCCGAACGGCGCCTCCGGCTCGATGTCCCTGGAAAGCAATTTCCGCCAGTTCTTCATCAGGATTCCGCGGCAGGCATTCAGCTCCCGCCTCGCGGCCCCTATTTCCGTCAAGGTCGGCCGCCTGTCGGGGAGCTCCGGCATCGGCCACGTGTTCGCGGGGCTGTTGAGCTCCGTCGCAGACGCGATGGAGAATCTGACGGACGATCAGATCAGGCCCATCGAGTTGGCGTTGTCGGAGCTACTCATTACGAGCCTCGCGGACCAGTCGATCGGCGCCATGGCAGGGGCGACCAGCACGCAAAACGCTATCCTCCACCGCGTGAGTCAGCTGATCGAGACGCGCCTCGGGGCACCAGAGGTCACGATCTCGAGCATCGCCGACGAGGCGGGAGTCTCGACGCGATACTTACAGAAGCTGTTTGAGTCTGCCGGCGAGAACTTCAGCCACTACGTGCGCCTGCGCCGCCTGGAGCGCTGCCGCTCCGACCTGATCAATCCGCTGTACTCACATTTATCGATTTCCGATATCTGCTTTCGTTGGAGTTTCAACGACGCGGCCCACTTCAGTCGTACATTCCGTCAACAATACGGGGTTTCGCCGCGGCAGTATCGGCGCGAGATCGGCGAGACGATCTCCAAGAGCATGCTGCTGCACATGAGCCGCGGCTGGCCCGATAACTCTGAGCAGCTTGGCAAAGGCGCGAAGAAACCGGAACCGGAAAAGTGCGAGGCCGCCTCTACGCCCCTGCTAGAAGCGCGTGCACGTGAAGTGGTTGTGCGCACCGCCGCTCGCAGCGGCGGCTCACAGGTGGCAGCTCGCGCCGGCGCTCAACACCACTACCTCGCCGCCAGCGAGAAGTCGATTCACTGGGGCTATTTCAGCCGCTCGCTCCAACCCGTGTTGGACGTTGAGTCGGGCGACTTCGTCACGATCGAGACGCTCACTCATCATTCGTACGACGATTACGAACGGATGATCAAAGGCGACTCGGGTGCTGAATCGGTATTCCACTGGACTCGGGACCACAAGAACGTGGATCGGCGCGGCGCGGGGCCCGCCGACGCCTCGGTATATGGGCGAGGCGCCGGAGAGGGTTTCGGGGTACATATCTGCACCGGACCGATCGCCATCAAGGGTGCCGAGCCGGGCGACGTGGTCGAGCTGCGGATACTCGATGTGAGACCGCGCCCGTGCGCCAATGCGCAGTACGACGGACGCGCGTTCGGTAGCAATGCCGCTGCATGGTGGGGCTTCCACTACGACGAGTTGGTTACCGAACCGAAACAGCGGGAGGTGGTCACCATCTACGAGGTGAACTGTCTCGACGGCCAGGACTTTGCGCATGCGGTCTACAATTTCCGCTGGACGCCGCAGACGGATCCGTTCGGAGTCATTCATCCCAAGATCGACTACCCAGGCGTGCCGGTGGATCATTCGACCATTGTCGAGAACCATGGCGTGTTGAAAGGCGTACGCATTCCGGTGCGCCCGCACTTCGGTGTCATCGGACTCGCACCGAAAGAAGCGGACATGGTCGACTCCATTCCGCCCGCCTATTTCGGCGGCAACCTCGACAACAAGCGCGCCGGCAAGGGCGCGACGATGTACCTCCCGGTGAGCGTGGCAGGCGGACTGCTGTCGGTAGGCGATCCCCATGCCTCACAGGGCGATTCGGAGCTGTGCGGCACGGCCATCGAATGCTCAATGACCGGCATCTTCCAGGTTGTTCTCCACAAGGCGCAGGCCCTGGCCGGTAAGCCATTCGCCGACCTCAACTACCCTCTTCTGGAAACGCCCGACGAGTGGATCATCCACGGATTCAGCTATCCCAACTACCTCGCGCAACTGGGTGAGAAGGCGCAGAGTGAGATCTATCGACGCTCGAGCCTCGACGGCGCCATGAAGGATGCCTTTCGCAAGATGCGGCGCTTTCTGATGACGACCAAGGGGCTCTCGGAAGACGAGGCCATCTCGCTCATGTCCGTGGCCGTAGATTTCGGCATCACCCAGGTTGTGGACGGGAACTGGTGTGTGCACGGGATTCTCCGCAAGACGCTG
Source organism: Gammaproteobacteria bacterium (assembly GCA_028293725.1). Next base: position 73,197 of record JAQGOE010000074.1, read on the forward strand.
TTTGCGGAGGAGCGGGCTGCGCAGGGGCGGAAGGTTTAGAGGGGCCACTTCCCTTCGAACACCGTCTCGGTCAGTTTGCGCCGTTGGCTCGGTATTTCGCGCTCCTGCAACTTCGGGGGCAGTGTCTCACGGGGTGCGGGACTGCCGACCGCCACCATGACGTCGATGCCGTAGTCGTCCGGAATCCCCAGTTCCTTCCGCGTGCGGACGTGGTCGAATCCCTGCATACCGTGCACGACGTAGCCTTTCGCGAAACCCTGTAAAGCGAAAAAGCCCCAGGCTGCGCCGGTATCGAACGAATGGGTGATCGAAGGATTCCCGGTCTTTTCATTCAGCTTGCGGGACACGAACAGAACCAGCGCACCCGCGTTCGCGGCCCAACTCTTATTCGAGTCGATCAGCAGATCGAAAAACACCGGCCACGCCGGCGTATCGCGGCGCGCATATAGCATACGCCAGGGCTGCAGATTGTAAGAGGACGGGGCCCACCGCGCGGCTTCCAACATCGTCATGAGGTCCTGCAGGGGAATTTCCGCCCCTGACAGGGCTCGCGGCGACCAGCGGTCGAGAAACTGCGGGTCGATGGGATAGTCTGCCTGCCGGATTTCGCTGCCTTTGATCACTCGCCTGACTCCTAGCGTCCCGCCGGCACCACCGGCAGCTCTACAAAACTCGCCTTGTCTACGGCACGGTAAACGCGCTCCGTCGCCTTATGGTAGTCCGCCGGCTTGGCAAACAGGATGTTCGGTACAAAGGTCTGCGGGTTGCGATCGTACAGTGGGAACCACGCTGACTGAACTTGTACCATGATCTTATGCCCGGGCAGGAAAACGTGATTCGTTGTCGGCAGTGCGAACTTGTAGGTTAGGGGGCGATTCGCAACGATGGCTTTCGCTTCGGCAAGGCTCTCGCGATAACGTCCGCGAAATATATCCATCGCCACGGGCAGCTGATAGCCCCCTAACTCGGAATGCCCGGGCACTTCATCCGGATACACGTCGATCAGCTTAACCACCCAGTCGACGTCGGTGCCGGTCGTCGCCGCCACCAGATTCGCGGTCGGCTCACCACTTATCTTTGTTGGTGCAGTCAGTACGTCGGTGCTGTATGTCAAAACATCCGTACGACCTGAAAACTCGCGCTGGTCATCCACCAGCCAGCGCACCCAGGAGAGTGGCGGTAGGTAGCCCACCGGCTGGATCGGACGCGCGCGAAACGGCACTGGCTTCGAGGGATCGGAGATATATTCGTCGAACCCCTCGTGGGCCGTTGGAGACTGATAGCTCAACTGGCCTTCGGCGCCGAAGTACAAACGCGTTGCTGTTGGCGTGCAGCCGCTTGCGCAACCCGATGGCCACGTCTGGAGTTGCTCCCAGGTGTTGGTACCCGTGACGAAGGCCGTCACCGGCGCGACCTGCATGGCGGGCACGTCGTCTTTCAGGTAGTGCGCCAGGAATGGCGCCAGGATCTTCAACCTGAAGTACAGCCCTGTGTCACTGCCAAACTGGATGGCACCGAGCGAGCTGGCCTCTTCGATTTCCTGCCCGTGATGCCAGGGCCCCAACACCAGGAACAGGTTGTCCTTGTTACCGGCTTGCAGGGCCTTGTAGACCGCGATGGCACCGTAGATGTCCTCCTGATCCCACAGGCTCGAGACCAGCATCGTTGGCACCTTCAGGGGTTGCCCGGCGAGAAGCTTGTCCACCGCCTGCTCGCTCCAGAAGCTGTCATAGGCCGGGTGCGCGGCCAGTTTCTTCCAGAAGCCGATCTGGTCCATGCCCCGCTGTCGGGCCAACTCTCCGGCCGAGCCGGCACGCAGGTACATGTCGTAGTCATCGAAGTGAGTCGACTGCCAGTGCTCGTCGTTCGACCGGGTGGCGGTCTGCTCGTAGATATACGGGAGATTCTGTTGGCGAAACGCGCCGTTGTGAAACCAGTCGTCGCCGCGCCAGCCGTCCACCATCGGATTCATCGGCACAGCGACCTTGAGCGCCGGATGTGGGTTCACGAGTGGCATCAGGGAAAGATAGCCGTCGTATGAGATTCCCAAGACACCGACTTTGCCGTTCGACTCCGGCACGTTCTTCACGAGCCAGTCGATCGTGTCCCAGGTGTCGGTCGATTCGTCCACGGGCGTCGGATTGAGCGGTCCGTGCACGGGACGATTCATTACGTAGTCGCCCTCGCTGCCATACTTGCCGCGAACATCCTGCACCACCCGGATATAGCCGCCCTCGATGATCGTTTCGGTCGCGTTGTCGTATCCCCAGAGCCGCGTGCCGAGATGCGCGCTGTGCAGATTGGCCGACAGTGTGCGGGCGTCGTAGGGGGTACGCGTCAGGAGTATTCCCTCGTGCTTGGCGCCCTTGGGGACAAGGATGACGGTGCGCAATTTGACACCGTCACGCATGGGGACCATGACTTCGCGAGACTCGTGATCCATCCCGTACGTGGGAGGCACGAACTTCTCTGGCGTCTCGCTGGGATAATCCGGGTATTTTGGCGGCGTCTGCGCCGACGCGTGCTGAACCAGGAGCAGACCGAGAGACAAAGCAAACACCGTCAAGCCAGATGCCGTTATTCTTTTGGTGCGCACGGAATATTCCTGTTCGTTGTGGAATGAAGCGTAGCACAAGGGGATGCAGTGGCGTCCCAAGAGGCCAGAGGCCGGACCTGTCGCTAACCGCAGGCACCGTGCGGCGCGCACGCGTTGGACACCGACTTACTTTGCGTTGTAAAGTAACTGCGTCGTCAGCGCCGATGGGAATGGTTGTCAAGCATGCACGTCGCGATCATCATGAATGGGAATAGCCGATGGGCGGCACAACGCGGGCTGCCGCCGACCGCGGCCCTGGACGAGGGTGTTGCGACTTTACGCAACACCGTGCGTCTGGCCGCCGATGCGGGGGTGAGGACGCTGACTCTGTACTCGATTTGCACGCCCGAGTGCACACGGCCGCCGCAGGAAATCGCTGCCGATCTGGGTGTGCTCGGCAGTTACCTTCGTAGCGATGCCGAGCAGTGCCGCGAGCGCTCCATACGAATCAATATCATTGGCAACAACGGCCAACTGAGCGCGGCGCTGCCCGGGAATTTCAATGGCTCTACGCCGTCGAGCTGCGGCGATTTGCGAATGCAATTGCGAATCGTTGTCGATTACTCCGCCCATGACAGCGTCGTGAGGGCAACCTGGCGCAGCACCGATGCCTGTGCACCGGAAACGTTCAACCGGCAGTTGCGCGAAATCGACTGGACCGCCCTTCCCGCGGGAGCAGTCGACCTGTTGGTCCGCACTGGCGGAGGCAGCTGTCAGAGCGCATTCATGCTGTGGGAGGCCGCTTACGCCCGACTCCATTACGTCGATTGCCTCTGGCCGGATTTCACGCCGCGCTGCTTTCAACGCGCGCTCGCCTCTTACTCCGGCGATGATAGGCAACTCGTAAGCATAGCGTAAGTTTCCTGACGTGAAGCTTTCATTACGGCGGCGGTGATAGGCTATTCGTATGCATCTCCTGCTCATCGAGGACAACCTCGATCTATCGGCCAATGTGGGCGAGTTCCTGGAATCTCGCGGGAATACGGTCGACTACGCCCGCGACGGGACGCAAGGTCTGCAACTCGCCGGCAGCGACGGGTACGACGCGGTCATTCTGGACCTGGGACTTCCGGGACTAGATGGTCTGACGCTATGCCGGCGCTTGCGGGACACCGCGCGACGGGACATTCCCATCGTCATGCTCACGGCTCGAGACACGGAGGCGGACAAGCTCAGCGGCTTCGACGCCGGGGCCGACGACTACGTGACGAAGCCGTTTTCTCTCCTGGAGCTGCAAGCGCGACTGAAGGCTCTCGTGCGCAGAGCGTCCGGCTCCCGAGGCGTCCTGCAGGTTGCTGACCTGACTTTCGATCTGCGGACCCTGCTGATCCGGCGCGGCTCCCGAGCGATAGCGCTCGCGCCGACCGGCATGCGCATTCTCGAGCAGCTCATGCGAGCCTCACCCGGAGTCGTCACACGAGAACAGATCGAGCGTACCGTCTGGGGCGACGATCCACCCGGTACCGATGCCGCCCTACGCGGCCACATATTAATCATTCGCAACGCGGTCGATTCCGAAACCGAGCCGAAGCTGCTGCATACTGTTCACGGTATCGGCTATCGCCTCGCGTGACATTTGATGTTCTCGAGCTGGAGCTTACGAGCCCGCTTTCTGCTCGCCACCTCGGTCCTGACGCTGGTCCTGTGCAGCGTTTTTGCCTTCGCGGTGCATCAATTCGTCGAGCTGTTGGAGGACGAGCTGCTCCATCGCACCCTGGTGCGCGAGATGCAGGAGCTGAAAACTGAGCTGTCCGAATACAGCCAGGCGCCGCCGCCTTCTTCGAGTGGACTGACCGGGTTTATCGTACGGACACCGGATGATCGAGCGAGGTTACCCGCGGAACTGAGGTCTCTCTCGAACGGCGTACACGAGGACATCCTCATCCGGGACCGCGTCTACTTCGTCGCGGTCGACGCAGCCCCGGGCGCCCGCCTCTATCTACTTCTGGACACGGAGCATGTTGAGTCTGTCGAAGACAGCGTCGTCGCCGTGGCGGTGCTCGTTGGATTGGTCGCGCTCGGGCTGTCTGCCGTGATTGGATTCGCGCTGTCGCGAGCGGTCATGCGACCGGTGACGGAACTCGCCAACGATGTCTCGCACCTCGACCCATCCCGGCGCAACGAGCGTCTCGGCAATCGATTTTCCAACCGGGAGGTTGGTGTGATCGCTGCCGCGTTCGACGATTACATGGATCGGCTCGACGGGGTCCTCGAGCGCGAGCAGGCGTTCACGGAAGACGCCAGCCACGAGCTGCGCACGCCGTTGGCGATCATAGCGAGCGCCGCCGAGTTGCTTGCGGAAGAGCCGGAGCTTGCGCCGGCCGCACGCGAGCGCGTTCTGAGAATCCGGCGCGCCAGCGGCCAGATGCAATCGCTGATCGAGGCACTGTTGTTTCTCGCGCGCGGTGAATCCGGCGGAGCCGCGCAGCCCTGTGCTCTGGACCAGATCGTGCGAGAGGCTGTCGAAGTCGTCGCAGCCGGCGCGGCTGTCAAATCTCTGCAACTCAATGTCGACGTCGAGCCGGTGGTGGTGGCCGGCGCACCCGTGATGATCGCCTGTGTAGTCAACAACCTCCTTCTGAATGCGGTCAACTTCACTCAGGAAGGTACGATCGACATCACGCTCACCCCGACGGAATTCACGGTACGCGACACCGGCATCGGCATACCCCCCAAGGACCTGTCGAGGATCTTCGAGCGGCGCTATCGCGGCGCAGAAAGCCGGGGTCTCGGGTTGGGCCTGTATCTCGTCAGCCGCATCTGCCAGCGGCTCGGCTGGACTATCGAGACCAGCAGCGCGGAAGGCAAAGGCACGACGTTTCGCGTGCTGCTGGGGCAGGTAGCGTAGGTGGCGGCCGGGCTTCTTGTGAAGGCCGATACCCGTGGTGTAGTTTACCCGGCAAAGCATCAAGGGTGACCCATGCGGGACCTCGACCGGGCATTGACCGATATCAGCGTGATCCGCGAGCAGCTCGCGCAGAGCACCGAATTCCAGGGCTACGCGCCGCCGACGCTGGCCGGGACTGGCGTCTTCGCGCTCCTCGTGGCGGCGGCCCAGGGGATCTGGCTGCCCGAAGCGGCAACCAACATGCGCCTGTTCATCTCCCTTTGGGTCGGCACGGCGGTGCTCTGTGTCACGGTCATCGCCATCGAGACCATCCGGCGCTCGCGACTGGCCCACGGCGGCTTCGCTACGGCGATGCTGCAATCGGCGATCGAACAGTTCCTGCCTGCGATCATCGCCGGCGGCCTCCTGACCGTGGCCTTGCTGGAGGTCACGCCACAGAATCTATGGATGATTCCGGGGCTGTGGCACATCGTGTTCAGCCTGGGTGTGTTTGCTTCGCGACGCTTCCTGCCGCGCCCGATATTCTGGGTCGGTGTGTGGTACCTGGCCTGCGGGCTGGCCTGCCTGGCGCTGGCGGCGCCCGCCCATAGCGTCTCACCCTGGGCCATGGGGATTCCCTATGGAATCGGCCAGCTGCTGGTGGCCGGGATCCTGCAATACCGCGGTCAACTCGAGTGGCCCCGGTGAGCGGAACCAAGAAAAAAGGCGAAGGTCGCGCTAATCAATACGCCTACCCCGGCCTCGATCGGGTGATTCACGAGCGTGCCCGGCTGAGCGTCCTGACGTCGCTGGCACGCTATTCGAAAGGTCTGCGATTCGTCGATCTCAAGGAGCTGTGCGGCCTCACCGACGGCAATCTCAGCCGCCACATGCAGGTGTTACAGGAAGCCGGATTGGTCGAAGTGGCGAAGAGCTTCGAGCACAACCGCCCGCAGACCACCGTCCGTCTCACCACCGACGGGCAGAAGCGGTACGTCGACTACCTAGGCGTCCTCGAGCAGGTGGTTCGCGACGCCGCTACCGCGGTCAAGGCATCAAAAGCGCTTCGACAGGCCGATTGAGACCCCCCCGGGAAGGACCCGCACCGTCAATGGGGTTTTCCAGGTACTGGTCCAGTAGCCAATCCCGGTACCCAACGCCCAGCCCGCAATGACGTCCGTCTGCCAATGTGCGTGGCTCTTCAGCCGCGCGAACGCGTCGTAGACAGGTAGCACTTCGAGACCCCAGATCCAGGGATTCTCGCGGGCGTAATGGACGATCAGCGGGGTCACGAAACTCGCCTGCAGCGTGACCTCTCCGCTCGGAAAGCTCTCGCAGCAGCTTCCCTTGAACCACGCGTTGGGATTGTTCCCCTGTTCCGGACGTGCGCGGCCGAAAGCGCGCTTCATTACGTCGGCGGCGAGCCCGGAAATAATGGACGAGTCCAGTGTCTGCCACATCGTATGGCCGAGCTCGTCGTCGTTCCCGAACCAGAGGGCTCCGCTGATTTCGACGGCAATGACGCCGTACTCGAGGCCCGTCTGGTATTTGCGGGCCCAGATCCCGCTTTGATCGAACGAGAGCTCGTGATCGATCCCGAGAGGACCGCTGCCCGCGTACGCGCCGCAGGGAACGAGAGCAAGCCATACGATCCAGAGTCGCCATCGGGTCATGAGGTTACTTTGCACTATGGAGTACAGCAACGGAACTGAGCGACTCGTAAGGACTTCGTTAGCGCGTGGTGTTGGTTTTACGAAAAATTCACAGGACCGTCACTTTCGGCGGTGACCTCGCCCCTACATTTTGCGTGTCGATAAACCAATAGACAGGGGAACCGTCAGCAATGAAGAGATCAACACACTGGGCAATCGCGGCACCCGCGTTCGCGGGCGCGGCACTCCTCGCCCCATCCGCCAACGCACAGCAGGCACTCGGCAACTATGGCGGTGACCTGATCGTAAGCTCCAGCAGCTACACCGACCCGGGATTCGCGGCGGGCATCGCCCTGCCCTTCAACAGCACGGGTACGCCGGCAACGACATCGACGCTGAACGCGAGCGTGGGGAGCGCGTTCTGCGGTAGTAGCAACTGCTCGTCGAACGTCTGGAACAACGATCTCACGGACGCCAACTTTGGCATTACCGCGGCGATTGTCTTACAGAACGTCAATGCCAAGACCGGATCCATCGACAACTCGGTTAATGTCTCGCAGCTCGCCGCGAATGCCGGAATCAACCTGGCGACCAGCTTCTCCTCGAAGTCCGAGCTGGCGCTCAACCTGTCGCCCGGCGGCAGCTCCGTGACCTTCATGGGTTACAACAGCGGCGTCGGTCAGCTCGACGTCTCGAACTCGAATACGCCGGGATCGCCGGAGCCGGGGAATACCGACATCCAGTCGCCAACCTATCGCGCCGTCGGTCAGATCAACCTGTCGAACAACGCACTCCAGGTCACTACGACGAACGCTTACAACGGCAATAACGGACGCGCGGCAATCGCGGCCGGCAATGGAAATTACTATCTCGTCGGAAACGCCGGGAACGGTAACGGCAGCACCCAGACGACGGCCAATACGGGCGTGCAGCTCCTGACGGCGGCGGCGGTCAACGGCGGGCTGGGAAACAATACGGTCGTGGGGCAGTTCAACACGACCCAGGTCGGTAATCCCGCGGACAAGTCGGCGAAAGACAATAACTACCGCGGCGAGACGGTATTCAACAACACGCTCTACGTAAGCAAGGGCAGCGGCTCGAACGGCGTAGACACGGTCTACCAGGTCGGCACCGCAGGCAGCCTGCCGGCCGCGGGCACGGGTACACCGATCACCGTACTCCCGGGATTCAATACCGCTCCCGCAAAGACGGACACCGCCGGACCCCATCCGTTCGGTATCTACTTCGCCAATGCCACCACCTTATATGTGGCCGACGAGGGTTCTGGTGCTGCGAGCGACTTCGGCTCGGCGCCGACGACGCAGGCGGGCGGCCTGGATAAGTACAGCCTGGTGAACGGGAAATGGACGCTGGACTATGAGCTGAAGGGGACCTTGATCGGTAGCAGCTATACGGTCAACGGAACCGGGTCACTCGCGGGCGACAGCCTGACAACCACCGTGGACGGGCTGCGCAATCTCACCGGCAAGGTGAATGCCGACGGCACCGTCACGCTGTACGCGGTCACATCGACCGAGGGCAGCCTGCTGGGCGATTCAGGCGCGGATCCGAACCAGATCGTGGCGATCAACGACAATCTCTCGGCGACGTCGTCGAGCCAGGTCGGGGGCGAGAACTTCAACGTGCTCGATACCGCTGCCCTGGGCCAGGTGTACCGCGGAGTCGCGGTGGCCCCCGTGCCGCTGCCCGCGGCAGCCTGGCTGCTTCTGAGCGGTCTGGGAGCCATGGGCGTGATGCGCCGGCGCAAGGTCGCATAAGCCCTACGTAAGGTCGCAGGTAGGAGTTGTCATAGAACCGCAACGTGGTTACTTTGAGATGCGAAGCTCCACGTTGCGTCATGTGAGAACGGATGGCCGCGATTCATCTGCTGATAGGAACCCTCGGCGTTGCCAGCCTGGTCCTCGCGGCCGCCTATACTCTGCTCGCCCTGGTGGCCGTGCTCGTCTGGGGACGACGCAAGGTCACCGGGGCGGCCGTCAAACTCCCTGCCGTGACCGTGCTCAAGCCCCTGTGTGGTGCGGAGCCCGGCTTGTACGAGAACCTGCGCACCTTCTGCCGGCAGGATTACCCCGAATACCAGATCGTCTTTGGCCTGGGTGACGAGGCGGACCCGGCGCTCGCGGTCGTGGCGCGCCTGGTGGCCGAGTTTCCCACCCTGCCGATCGATGTCGTGATCGATCCGCGGCAACATGGCCACAACCGTAAGATCAGCGGTTTAATCAACATGCTCGAGCACGCCCGCCATGATGTGCTCGTCATGGCAGACAGTGACACCTCTGTCGGGCCCGACTACCTCACCAGTGTCACCGCGCCCCTGTTGGACCGGAAGGTCGGCCTCGTGACCTGCCTCTACCACGGCGAGCCCACCCGGCCGGTCTGGTCGCGCCTGGGTGCGATGTACATCAACGAGTGGTATATGCCCTCGGTACTGCTGGCGTGGCTGTTCGGCCACGAGAACTATGTTTCCGGCCAGACTTTATGCGTGCGGCGGGAGACGCTGCAGGCGATTGGTGGCCTCCTCGCCATCGCCAACCATCTCGCCGACGACTATCAGCTCGGGCAGCTGGTGCGCAGCCTGGGGCTGCGTATCGTGTTATCGACTTACATGCTCAAGGCGGAGCATCACGAACCGACACTGGAATCGCTCATGACCCACGAGTTACGTTGGATGCGGACCCTGAGCGTCCTTGCGCCTTGGAGCTTCCGCTTCATTTTCTTTACGTTCAGCCTGCCGTTGGCCGTCCTTGGCCTGTTGCTCGTCGTCCCTGAAACCTACTTCGCGACGATCGCCGTGCCACTCTTCCAGGTGACCGTCGTGGCTCGCCTGGCCTTACATCTCGTGCATCGGCTGCGGGACAAACGCGCCCTGTTCGCCGATCTGTGGCTGCTCCCGGCACGCGACCTGTTGATCTGCTGGGTCTGGTGCCGCACCTTCTTCACCTCGCGCTTCACCTGGCGCGGCAGCGACTTCCATGTCGGTGCCGACGGCATCATGCGTAAGATCTAGCCGTTTACCGGTCGTCGTCTCGCGGCACGGGCAGAATGTGAATCTGCTCGAGCTGCACCGCCTCGAGCTCGTAGGGATCCAGGCCCAAAGCCTCCAGGATGGTCGGGGCGACCTGTTGGTTGCTGGTCGCGGCCGAAATCGTCGCGGCATCCAGACCGGGAATCGAGACCAGCAGCGCGGTGTGAACATCGTCCTCGTTGAATCCACCGTGCTCGGACAGCTTGGACCCACCCGTGAAGATGACTCCGGTCTGCGCCTTCAGAATGATGTCCGGAGTGCGGGGATCCACGGTGGGATCGTTGAACTTGTTGCGCAACGAAGCCTCCGCGAAGATTTCCTGAATGCCCAGGGCCTGCTGATTTGCCGGCGTGCTGAGATTCGCCACGACACTCGGGGTGAGCGACGGGCTGGTCAGCCAGATCAACGAGCCGTCATCCGAGATGTCGAACGCATCGGCACTGCCGATCGTCGCCGCCGGCTGTCCACCACCAATTCCGCGACGCTTCGTGACGTCTATCGGTGACTGACCGTGCTTGGCGCTGATGATGATGACCGTCGAATCGGACAGGCCCATCTTCTGCAACTCGCTGACGAATTTGCCGAGGGACTGATCGACGAAATCGAGTTCCCCCGCCAACCCGGCGCCGGGCGTACCGAGGACGTCGGTATAGCCGCCCTTCTGACCCGTGACGGGATCGACCGCCAGCTTTTCTCCGACGCTCACCGCCTGGAAGTTCGTGCCGAACAAGGCAGGCACGCCGACCTTCTTGCTGCGATCGTGGTTGTAGCCGTCGATCTGGTTGAGCACGGCCTGAACGTGCAGGGAGTCATAACATTTGATGTCGTCGAAGCTATTCGTCCAGCCGTCATCCGGCGTGGTGTCGGCGAACGGCACGACCGCGCAGCCCGGAATCTGTGGCAGCGGGACCGGTATGGAGTTGATTTCGGGGCCGTAGAAATCGTCGACGCCCTTGCCGCTGGGGCCGTTCGTCCATTCGTACGACGGGTGTTTGTCGGTCCATGCGGTCAGACCGCCGTGCGCGTGCACCACCTCGAATATCGTGTTCACTCGCAGGTATTGATGGGGCAGGAGGGTGTGGCAGCCATTCTTCGGGTCGCGCACCAGGAACTGCGGATTGAGCCCACCGCCGCCATCGAGTTTGGTGAGGTCCAGGTCGACCGCCTCATCCCAGGCGACGTTCGTGCCGATCTTGCCAGGACAGGCGCCGCCGGGATTGCCGAGACCATCCGTCATCGCGGGAGGCGACAACGCGCGGTTGTACGTGTCGTCGTACCACAGACCCGTTGTCACGGGTGAGCCGCCTGTGACGAGCGAGGCGAGTCCGGGAAACGAATCGGACGGGGTGGACGTGGAATTGTTGGTGTAGGTCACTCCGTGGTGACTCAGAGCCGCCAGGGTGGAGTCCTTGTGGGTCGCCACATAGTTGGCGAGGTCGAGGGCATGGAGCCCGTCGACACTGATGAGCAGGACGTGCTTCACCCGATCGCGGTGCTCACGGCCAAAGGAATCGTTGTCCGCATGCGCGGCCAGCCCCCCTACGAGTAACGCGACACTTAAAGCGACAGTCGGAATACGCTTTGGCACGATGCATCCTCCATCAATTCAGAAAATAGTTTGTTGTTGTCCGCCGCAGGCGCTGCACGCCGCAGGCGGCCCGCGGCTACGGTATGACGGGATTGTGACGATTACGCGAAAGCGGGTACTCGGCGGGACGCAGCGTAAGCGTCGCGTAAGAATTCTGTCCTTGCGCTTTCTTTAGGAGTCAGCTGCTAAGCTTATTTTGCGCCGCGACGAAGAGGTATCTATGTCAGCTTACAGTTCACGCTCGAACCGACATCTCCATCCCTGGTTACTGGGGGCCCTCATGGCCGCCGTTTCCTGCGCGGCTGCCGCGAAAGACGCGCCACCCGCTTATCACTTCGTGAAGGAAATTCCCATCGCCGGCGACACGGGCTGGGACTATCTTTCGATCGATGCCGAGGCGCGCCGCCTCTACGTTACGCACGGTACTCACGTCGTCGTCGTGGACCTCGACACGGACTCCGTAGTCGGCGATATCGCGGACACCCCCGGTGTGCACGGGTTCGCCATTGCGCACGACCTCGGTAAGGGCTTCAGCAGCAACGGCGGAGAGGCGAAAGTCAGCGTAGTCGATTTGAAATCGCTGGCCACCACTGCAAAAGTCGCGACAGACGAGGGACCCGACGCCATTGTCTATGAGCCGGGACACCAGGAGGTGTATGCCTTCAACGGGCGGGCAAAGTCCGCGACGGTCCTGTCCGCCGCCTCGGGGCAAGTCGTCGCCTCGCTGAAGCTACCCGGCAAGCCCGAATTTGCGGCCGCGGATGCCGCAGCCGGCCGGATGTTCGTCAACATCGAGGACAAAAATGAAGTCGTGGCGATCGATACCCGCGCTCATCAGATCGTGAGCGTGTGGCCCATTGCCCCGGGAGAAGGTGCCTCCGGAATGGCTTTCGACGCGGCTCATCATCGTCTCTTTCTCGGTTGTGACAACCATCTCATGCTGATGTTGGACAGCAACACTGGCAAGGTGGTGGGTTCGGTGCCGATCGGCGAAGGCGTCGACGCGAACGCCTTCGACCAACAGTTGCAACTCGCCTTCAGCTCGAATGGTGAAGGAACCGTTACGATCGCGCGGGAGGAATCGCCCGAGAAGTTAGTCGTGGCGCAGACGTTGCGTACCCAGGCCAGCGCCAGAACCATGGCGCTCGACCCCAAGACTCATCGGATCTACCTCGCGGCGGCCACATTTCAAGCGGCGGATGCGACGACGCCAGCGGCACCGCACAAGCGACGAGCCACGGTCCCGGGCACTTTCAAAGTACTGGTGTACGGACCATAGAGCTGCGAACATTGGTTGATGACCTGGCTCCTTTATGCCCTGGTGTCGGCTGTCGCGGCCGCGGCGACAGCCATCCTGGCCAAAATCGGGGTTGGAACGATCCCTTCGAATCTGGCCACCGCGATTCGCACCAGCTTCATCCTGCCGCTCGTGTGGGGCCTGGTCGCGGCGCGTGGCGAGTTCGGTGCGCTGAAAACGGCCTCCACTCAGACCCTGGTTTTTCTGGCGCTCTCGGCGGTGGCCACCGGCATTTCCTGGCTGGCGTATTTCAAGGCGCTGCAAATGGCGCCTGCCTCGCACGTCGCGCCGATCGATAAGCTCAGCCTGCCGTTGACCATCACGCTGGCGGCCGTGGTGCTGGGCGAGCCCATGTCGCCGAAGCTCATTTTCGGCGTGCTGCTGATGGTGGGTGGGGCGATTCTGACGCTGGGTTGATGGTATGGGGCCGTCAGTTGTCGAAGCGGAGTCGCGCAGGGCGACGCGTCAGCAACATCGAGTGCGCCACGAACACCAAAAGCGCCGCGGCGGCGGCCGCTTCGGTCAGAATCGTCAGGTTCATGACGAACGAATGGGCGCCCATCGGCGCGACCGTGTAGTGATCCAGACCGGCAAGGCCGAACACACCGTAAAGAGTGATCGTCGCGAGGCCCGCCCAGCGGGAGACCCGGCAATAGAGCCAGTAACCCAGCGCGCCGACCGCAGCTATGAAACACCACGCGACCCACACACCCTCGGCAGTCAGCCACTCGGGAAGGTTCGGGTACTCGTGAAGATAGACGGCGTTGTGTGCGAAATGCAGGAGGCTGGCCGCTCCGTAGAGAAGCATCAGGAACAGCAAGGTGGAATTGTGGGTCGATGCGCGTCGATGGTTCATGGGTCAGAAACGTAACGATAAACAGCTCAGGCCGCCATCCATCTTTCGATACTCCGACGTCTCCAGCGAAATGAGGGGATAGCCCCACCCCTCCAGCATCTCGGCCAGCCGTGGATAGCCCGCAGCCACCAGAACGTGGTCGTTCACGCGAATGCAATTGGCCGCATAGTCTTCGCCGGCGGGTACTCGCAAGAGCTCATAGCGCGCCAACTCGGCACTCACGGGGACCTCGGGAACAACCAACATACGGTTATCGCCCAGAAAGCTGATGCCGGACTTCAAATGCAGCAGCGATCCACTGTGCCGGATGTCAATAACGGATGAGGTGTAGCCGTTCGATGCGAGGATCGCGGCGAGCTGCCGGGCGCCTTCCGCATTGGTGCGATTCGACTGGCCGATGAAGAAATGCTTTCCGGCCTGGCAGATGTCGCCGCCATCCACGGTGCCAGGTGCGGTGATCCGGTGCGGTTCGAGGTCGTCGTAACGGGCCAGGGCCGCCTCGATTGAGGTGATCTCTCCCTGTCGGGTCGGGGCTCCGGGCCAGGTCACGACTGCCATCCGCCCCGATATCACCGCCGTGTCCTCGACAAACGTGCCATCGGGATAGCGGTCATCCGTTGGCACGGCCGTTATGGATACCCCGCAGCGGCCCAATGCCTCGCAGTAGCGGTCGTGTTGGCCGAGCGCCTTGGCGAGATCTGGAGCACCCGCCGCCGCGGTCGTAAGGCCGGCCGCGAAGGTCTGCCCGGGTTTGCGGACGATGGCGCGTGTGAAGCGAGTGCTCATAGGCGGTGCGGGAAATCTGCTGTGCGAGGCGACACTTTACGACATCCCGGATATCGGGGCGCGTTGAGCTTGACCCTGGCGGGGCAAACCTCCCGAGGCGAGTCGGAGACGTCCGACAGCACTTGAAGCCCCCGGCCGGTCCGCTGCTGCGGCGATTCCGTGCAGACTCCTACCTTTCAGTATTTCAGGCCATGAGCCAAGGGGAGTGCATGAATCTCGTCGCAGCGGGCAGCGGCGCTTTCGACACTTCGATACGCGGTACGCCGGAGTGCTATTGGGCGGCCCTCGAGCCGCCTGCGTGGTTCCCGCCGGCTGGGCCTTTGATCGTGGTCGCGCCTCACCCGGACGACGAGACGCTCGGCGCGGGCGGCCTCATTCATACATGGGCCGAAGTACTCAGACTGCCTGTTGTAATCGTTTCAGTGACCGACGGTGAGGCGGCTTGCCCGGAAATTCCCGGCCTCGCCGCCATCCGGCGCAGCGAGCTCGAAGCGGCGTGGCGCGACCTTGCCCCCGGTGGAGGTATCGACCTCGTTCATTTGCAGCTACCCGACGGCCGGGTTAGCCAGCATGCGGGTGAGCTCGCTACGGCGCTGGGGGCCGTTGTTCCGCACGGGGTCCGGGCTACCCTCGTCGCCCCCTTTGAGCAGGACGGACATCCCGACCACGATGCCGCGAGCGCGGTGGCGAAAGAGGTGGCACGAAGCCGCGGCGCCACGCTCGCCCAATATCCGATCTGGGCTTGGCATCAGGCGACACCGGCGATCTTCGCGGCACGACAGATCGGGCGTTTCATGCTGAGTCCTGGCGCCCAGCGTGCCAAGCAAAGCGCGATTCAACGCTTCCAATCGCAACTCCGGGACCGCCCGGGTGGCGCAATCATGCCCCGGCACGTCCTCGAATACTTCGCTCGGCCTTACGAGATGTTCGTGTTATGAACCCCGCGGCAACGACGGCCTGTGCGCCTGAAACCTTCGAAGCACGCTATCGTGCGGATCCGGATCCCTGGAGGTTTGCCACCTCCACCTATGAGCGCGAGCGCTACGCGACCACTATGGATGCGCTGAGGCGCGATCGCTATGGGAATGCCTTCGAGCCAGGGTGCTCCATAGGCGAGCTCACGATCCTTCTTGCCGCCAGGTGTGATCGGGTGTTGGCTACCGACGTGTCCCCGACTGCCGTCCAAGAGGCCCGTCGACGTTGCGCCGGACTCAAAAACGTGCGGGTGGAATGCGATGACGTGCGCACCGCAGTCCCCGATGCGCACACCGATCTCATCGTATTGAGCGAGTTGGCCTATTACTTTGAGGCCGAGCAGCTGGAAACGATTGCCATACGCCTGGCCGATGCGCTGTGTCCGGGTGGCACCCTGCTTGCCGTTCACTGGCTGGGAGAGAGCGCCGACCACGTTCTGCACGGCGACGAGGCACATGAAATCCTGCTGCGAAGTCTCCCACTGCAACACGTGTCGGCGCAGCGCTACCCGGGGTTTCGGCTCGACATGTGGATGCGTCCATGAGCGAGGCCCTGGCGGGATTGTCACAGTCCTGGGCGGTGGGTGTAGTGATTCCGGCGCGCAACGAGGAAGGCTCGATCGTCGCCTGCCTGGATTCGACTTTCAACGCGTTGGATGCCTGCTCCGAGGTCGATGCGAGCTGGGTGGTCGTAGTTGCGGATTGTTGCAACGATCGGACAGCGGAATTGGCGCGTGAGCGGTTGTATGGCCGTGGCACCGTGATTGATTGCTCCGCCGCTTCTCCGGGCTCGGCGAGGCAGCGTGGCGCGGCCGAGGTACTGGCTCATTTCGCAGGGCGCTCTCTAACGCAAGTCTGGATCGCCAATACCGACGCGGATTCGCATGTCAGTGTGGATTGGATTTCGCAACAACTGCGGCTCGCCGGACGCCGTTTTTGTGGGGTCGCCGGGGTCGTCAGAGTCAGCTCCATAGAGGGCCAGGATGCGGCGGTGGTACGCGAATTACTCGCGGACTACACAACCCATGAGGACGGGACCCACCCGCACGTGCACGGCGCCAACCTGGGCATCCGTGCGGACGCCTACGTTGACGCGGGAGGATGGAGCAAACTGGCCGTTGCGGAGGATCATTGTTTGTGGTTGCGGGTCCGTACTCGCGGCTGGCCCACCATTGCCGCAGTCAGCAGTGTGGTATTCACCAGCGGGCGCCTGCACGGCCGGGCGACCGGCGGATTCGCGGACAGTCTGCGCCGGAAAGTCGAGTTGCGTCGTGCGTGAGTCGGACTATGCATAAGATGAAGGAACGCCTGAGCAACCTTGCGAGCACCGAACAACTCGCATTACCGCTTCCCGGTAGCGGCCAGACGGCGCAGCGCCTCGCCGCACTCCAGGAATTCGGCCGGCTCGATCTGGGGCTCGCACGGCTGATCGAAGCGCACACCGACGCCCTCGCCATTCTTGGTGAAGCGGGGCGGACCGGCCGACCGGGATTGCTCTACGGTGTATGGGCGTCGGATGGACCGTCGAGCCTGTTGACGCTCTCACGAAACGACGATGGCTCGTTACGACTCGATGGGACCAAGCGATATTGTACGGGTGCGCCATTCCTGGATGCCGCACTGGTCACGACGCGCGACGGACAGGAAATTCAGATGGTGGATGTCTCTCTCAACTCGAGCGGGCTGACGGTAGATGCTTCGGAGTGGGCATCGCCGGCGTTCAGCGAGACCATCACGGCGACTGTAACGTTCGACAATGTCAGTGTCCGTCAGCAAGACCTGGTCGGTGGGCCCGGCTGGTACCTGACCCGCCCTGGCTTCTGGCACGGTGCCCTGGGACCTGCTGCCTGTTGGGCGGGCGGCGCATCGGGACTCGTCGACGCCGCGCGCAACCTGAATCGTCGCGACCCTCATTCACAAGCACAACTCGGCGCACTCGAGGCGGCGGACTGGGGTTTGCGAGCGCTGCTCGCGCGCGCCGGTGAGGAAATTGACGCCGATCCGCAGGATTTGCAGGCCCAGGCGCGACGGCGAGCATTGATGGCGCGGCATCTGATCGAGCGCATGTGCACCGACGTGTTGGACCGTTTTGGCCGGGCCACCGGCCCGCAACTGTTAGCCTTCGATGCTCGGGTCGCACAGCGATACGCGGAGCTCACGCTCTATATCCGTCAATGTCACGCCGAGCGAGACCTGGCTGCGATCTCGGCGGCGTGACCTACACCCGCGGTGGATCGGTCTCGCGGGCAAAATGCCGATGCTGGGTAAGAGCGTCGACGAACGCAGTGATGCCCTCCTCGACCTGACCGTCGTCCGACTTCAACAGGCCCGGATCGTCTGCGCCGGATTCGGGCTCCTCAGGTATTCCGGCCTTTTGCAGCAGCGCTTGCGCCGCGCCGTAGAGCAGGATCGGTTTGCAATGTCGATACTGGTCCTTCAGAAATTCCATGGCATGCCCGCTTTCAGCCAACGCGGCTGCGGTTGCATCACCGCCCGGCACGATGAGTCCGTCCCAAACCACGGAAGGCGCCGCTTCCATAGACACTTCGACGTCCAGAGTCGCGTCCCCCGCGCCTCGGACTTGCCCCAGTTTGATTCCGACAAACCGCGGCACGGCGCCACTTCCGAGCAGGGACTCATGTATCGCCGTAGCCGCGTCGGCATCGACGCCGTCGGCGACCAAGATGGCGATACGCCTCGTCCGTACCCCTTCAGTACCGGGTCTCGCCAGAAGCGACAGGGCTGCGGACCGGTCCACCTCAGGCCGCGGCGTTCGCTTCAAAACACGTGGCAGAGGCTCGGGGAGTTCCTTGAGTCCGAGGCCATCCGCGACCCCCTGAGCCAGTTCCTCGGCAACGTTGCGAAGCTGTGCAACAACACGCACTCGGACGGCGTTCACTTGCACCTTGGTCAGCTCGAAGCGAAAGGCACGGATGATGTGTTGCTTCTCAGGGTCACTCTGGCTGTTCCAGAACAGAGTCGCCTGGTTGTAGTGCTCGGCAAATTTCTCGGGCTTGCCACGCACTTTGTCGTCTTCCAGGGGCTGCGGAAAGGATCTGAAACCGGCGGCACCCGCCTGGTAGGGACAGCCGCCGCCCAGGGAGTTCGGCTCGTAGGACACGCGACCCCGGGGAATGGCCTGCCGATGCATGCCGTCACGCTGATTGTTATGAACCTGCGCCAACGGCGCGTTGATGGGAATCTCGTGGAAATTCGGTCCGCCCAGCCGTGAAATCTGCGTATCCACATAGGAGTGAATCCGACCGGCCAGCAGCGGATCACTGCTGAAGTCCAGTCCCGGTACGATGTGAGCGGTACAGAAAGCAACCTGCTCCGTCTCGGCAAAGAAGTTGTCCGGATTACGGTTCAGGACCATCCGGCCGATCGGCTGGAGGGGGACCAGTTCCTCTGGAATCAGTTTGGTCGCATCCAACACATCGAAGCTGAACTGGTCGGCTTGGCTCTCAGTGAACACCTGGACAGCCAGCTCCCATTCCGGATAAGCACCCGCTTCGATCGCTTCCCACAGATCGCGGCGATGGAAGTCGGAATCGGCGCCGGAGATTTTCACTGCCTCGTCCCAGGCCAGCGAGTGAGTCCCGGCGCGCGGATTCCAATGGAACTTCACGAAACGTGAGTCGCCCTGGGCGTTCACGAAGCGGAACGTATGCACGCCGAAACCCTGCATCATCCGGTAGCTGCGCGGAATCGCACGGTCCGACATCACCCACAACAACATATGGGTCGACTCGGGCATCAGGGACACAAAATCCCAGAACGTGTCATGGGCCGAGGCCGCCTGTGGCATGGCGTGATGCGGCTCTGGCTTGACGGCGTGAATCAAGTCGGGAAATTTCATGGCGTCCTGGATGAAGAACACCGGAATATTGTTCCCGACGAGGTCCCAGTTACCCTCGTCCGTGTAGAACTTAACAGCGAAGCCACGCACATCGCGCGCCGTGTCGGTGGAGCCACGCTCACCCGCGACCGTCGAGAAGCGCACGAAAACGGGGGTGCGCTTGCCGGACTCCGCAAACAGTGAAGCACTCGTCAACGGAGTGAGAGGTTTGTAACACTCAAAATAGCCGTGAGCGGCAGAGCCGCGCGCATGCACGATCCGCTCGGGAATGCGCTCATGATCGAAATGAGTGATTTTTTCCCGGAGGATGAAATCCTCCAGAAGCGTGGGACCCCGCAGTCCCGCCTTGAGTGAATTCTGGTTGTCGGCGACTTTGACGCCCTGGTTCGTCGTCAGTGCCTGGCCACCGGAGTCGACACGCACCCGGTCGAGCGAGCCGGAACTTGGGTTCGAGCCTATTGCAGGCTTACCTGAGCCGAGCTTGGCCGAGGCGTTGGGTTCGCTCAAAGTGCTGGCGCTCACCGCCAGCTCCGGCGCTTGGAACGCTTTGCCAGTCGCGGCGACCGGCGGGTCACCAAACTCGGAAGGCTTGGCCGCGTTAAAGGGAAAGTTCGCCGCAAGAGCTTCCGTGCCGGTGAGCTTCGCGGTGGCTGCATCGCTCGCGGCAACCGTCCCAGGTCGTTTTGCAGGGCCACTCACCGTACTGCGTGATGAGCTTCGGGTCACTCCCGAGGCGCCCAAGCTCCTTTTGGCTTTCGGCTGCGGTTGTATTCGCGTGCCGTGCTGCTTGCGGGTCGGGGTCTTCTTCCGGTTTGCCATCGCTCGCTGTCCTTTCCGCAGTTGCGTCTTTTCCGCTCGTTCCGAAGTCAGGCAGTCTGAACGGAAGGCAATGAAAGACCATCGGCGGGAAGCTCAACTCCGCTGCGATAACTCCTACGTCGTAAACGGGCTTTATGTCGCCAGTGCCCTATGCGACTAATGACTTAAAGTGTGTCCGGGGTACACGTCAGCCCCCCTCTTGATCGGCCACACTTCCTCTGCGCCGATGGAGGAAGGGTGAACTACTTCACGACAGCCCTCGCAGCCCTGCTTAGTGCACTGCAGCATGGGATTACCCCGTCCGGGAAGCCAGGGCGGGCCCGTGGGCGTTGGGGCGCGTCCGACGAAGCCTTATGCGGCGCATTCGAGCAGTCGCCTGAGGGCGGCCTGCTGGTCGATCCGGAGAGTTTGCGGATCATCGCCGCCAACGCCGTGTTCCGCCGCAACCTCGCACTGGGTGATGTCGATCTCAAGACCCTGACCCTGCCGCAATTATTTGCCAGCGAAGAGGAGCCCGAGGCGCTGGTCGGGCGCCTGCGCAACCCGGATCCACGCATACCGATACGCATCAAACAGCAGACCAGCAACGGACAGCAGGTCAACACCGAGATCACCGGCTACCGCATCGAGCTCGGCAACCGGCGTGTACTCGCCTACATCGCACGTGATGTGACGCTGAGTAGCAAACTCGAGGCGCGGCTGCTGGAAAAACAACAGCATCTCGATCATCTCGCTCACCACGACCAGCTGACCGATCTGCCAAACCGCCTGTTCCTGGCAGCACACCTCCCCTTCACCATCGAAGATGCCCGACGCTCGGGCCGGATGGTGGCCATCCTGTTTCTGGATCTCGATCGCTTCAAGCTCATCAACGATTCACGCGGTCACGAAACCGGGGATGCGCTCCTGAAAGCGGTCTCACAACGTCTGCGCTCGGCGATGCGAGCCGAAGACGTGGTGGTGCGAATGGGCGGTGACGAATTCATTGTCGTCATGAGAGACCTGACTAGTTTCGACCAGGTCAACGAGGCCACCGAACGGATTACGGAGGTGCTGGCGACCCCTTTCGACATCAATGGCCGCTCGCTCGAGACGACAGTGAGTATGGGAGTGAGCCTGTTCCCACGTGATGGCGATGATATGGGCGAGTTGCTGCGGCACTCGGACACCGCCATGTATCAGGCCAAGGATCGGGGCCGGAATAACTGCCAGGTGTTCAGCCCGATCATGGGCCGGCGGATCAAGCAGCGCATCACGATCGAGGCTCACCTGCGCACCGCCATGCACACCGGGCAACTGGATGTGCACTATCAGCCCATCATCGACATCGAATCGCAAAAAGTCGTTGCGTTGGAATCGCTGCTGCGATGGCAGCACCCCACACAAGGCTCGGTGTCGCCGACACACTTCATCAACATAGCGGAAGAGACCGGTCTGATTGTGCCGATCGGCGAGTTCGTGCTGGAGCGTGTCCTCCAGGACGCCAGGCGCTGGCAGCAGATGGGCTGCACGCTGCTGCCGATCGCGCTGAATGTCTCGGCCATACAGCTGCAACGCTCGAACCTTGCGGAACTCATACTGAATTCGACGCGTAAATACGGTCTCGAGCCGTCCTTCCTGCAGCTCGAGCTCACCGAGAGCACCCTATTCGAGCGCCGCGAGGACCGTAATAGCGAAGCCAACCAGGATGCCGTCGCCCAGTTGCGCGACCTGGGAGTACGCATCGCCATCGATGACTTCGGAACCGGTTATTCGAGCCTTTCGCACTTGAAGCGCTGGCGGGTCGATTGTCTGAAAATCGATCGCAGTTTTGTGCGCGACCTGGTCGCCGATCTCAGCGATCTGGCCATCGTGGGGGCCATCATCGCGATGGCGCGGCACCTCGGTATTCCTGTCATCGCGGAGGGTATCGAGAGCTGGCAGCAGCTCGAGAAGCTTCGCGAGCTGGGGTGCGCGCAAGCCCAGGGACATTTGTTCGCCAAGGCGACTCCGGCGAACTTGTGCGCGCCCTTCCTGTCCGGCACGCCGATCGACCTCGTCAATCGCGAGCGACGGCCCGGCGCCCTCGAGCCTACCGGCCGTTTCATGATGCCGGGCGCCTCCAGCAATACCAAGGACAGCGCCGATGAGGTGATGGAATTCGTCCGGGCCGCCGACGCGGGATAGGAGCCTGCCGACAGGCATTCGTGCCGATGCTGCCTGGAACCGCCCACGCGGCGGAGCGTTACCTCTAGCCCAACCTGTCCCCGCACGATCGCACTCGGTCCAGCGGGGGGATACGGCATGAAAACCTTTCACTGCACCCATTGTCAGAGTCTCGTATTTTTCGAGAACGTCACCTGCCTCACCTGCGGAAACGCGCTAGCGTATCTACCTGACCAACAGTCGATCGTGGCACTTCGTCAGGCCACCGACGGGTCATGGAAAGCCACCACCGCCGGACCCGACGATCCAGCCTACCGATTGTGCGCCAATTACTCCGAGGGCATCTGTAACTGGGCAAACTCGGCAACTGAGCCTGAGCCGCTCTGCCCCTCGTGCCGGCTAACTCGCGTCATCCCTAACCTCTCCAAGCCCGAAAACCGCGGCGCCTGGGCGAAACTCGAGGCGGCCAAGCGTCGCATGATCTATACGCTGCTGGGGCTGGGCCTCGAGCCGCGGCCCCAAGCCGTGGAGCCTCAAACAGGGCTGGCGTTCCAGTTTCTCGAAGACTCGACGCAGGGCGACGCCAGTCGAGTGCTCACGGGCCACGACAACGGCGTGATCACTGTCAACATCGCCGAAGCGGATGATGTCGAGCGCGAGAAGCAACGAGCCCTGCAGCATGAGCCGTATCGCACGCTGCTGGGTCATTTCCGGCACGAGATAGGCCACTACTATTGGGATCGCCTGATTCCGGAGACCGAACATCTCACCCAATTCAGGGAGCTGTTCGGCGATGAGCGTGCCGATTATCAACAAGCGCTGCAGAAACACTATAACGACGGGCCACCGGCGAATTGGGAACAGGGCTACATCAGTGCGTATGCGACCATGCATCCCTGGGAGGACTGGGCGGAATCGTGGGCCCACTTGCTCCACATGGTAGACGCCCTGGAGACGGCCAGCGCCGCGGGCCTCAGCCTAAAGCCGAAGCGCCCCGACGAGCCCAGCATGCGGCCGCCGCCCGACCCGTTGCACATACGGCACGAGCGTTTTGATCAAATGGTCGACGCGTGGTTTCCTCTCACCTACGTTCTGAATAACTTGAATCGCGGGCTCGGGCTTCCCGACAGTTACCCGTTTGTGTTGTCGGCCCCCGTCATTGCGAAGCTGCGCTTCATCCACCAGGTCGTGACTGAGCGGGCTTCTTGAGTCAGAACGGCGCGAGTCGATCGACCGCACGTACCGTGGCCTGCGCGTCGCCCTCGTTGGCTGCCTCGCCCTCAGGCAACTGCGCTGCCTTCGCAATAACGATAGAAACAATTCGGTTGGGGTATAGAACCACTTTGCTCTCGCCGGAGCCCCACATCGTGGGTAGGTAGTGCCGGCGACCGCTGGCGCTGCCGACGTAGGGCGTGAAGTGGAATCCCATTTTGTACAGCGGCGCGTCGCCTACATCCTCGTCGCCGACCTTTGCGGGTCGCGTAGCATTACCCGTCTTCAGCAACGCTTCGTGGGAAGCAAGCAGATCCCGTGTGAGCGGTCGATGCAGGATTTGCTGATCGCCCCACTTGCCTTCGTTCTGATACAGGAGAGCGATCTTCGCCAGGTCGTCGAGGCTCGGGTAGTAACCCGCGTTGAACCAGGTGATGCCCGGACCGCCGCCCGTCTCGTGTGTTCGAATCGCTGGCGCCTGTGCGATGCCGATCGGCGCGAACACTTCATCGCGCAACATGTTCCAGGCGTCCGCCTGGGGTCCCCGGACGGATTTCAGAAAACGGTCGATAGCGACGCCCAGTAGGTAGAAATCCTGGTCCCGGTAGCGGACCACAACACCGGGGTCCCACGGATAGGGCCGCAGGTCTTTGGCGATCTGCGCCAGCTTCTCATCATGCGATGGCGCCGTGTACCAGGCGTCGTAGTCGCCTCCGAGATAACCGTCGTTGATGTCGTTAGGGTTCGTCTGCAATGTACCGGTGCCACCAAAGCCGCTCGCCATGTTGGCGGCGTCGATGAAGCGTATGCGCGCGTACTTGGGGTCCAGTCCTGACACATAGTCGCCGATCCTCAGTGTCAGGACCATCGGTCCGTAAATGTGGGCCAGACGCAGCAATGAGAGCGGCGTAGCCACACTCTTCATGACTGAACGCACCCCGAATCGCATCTCCAGCGGATAGGGGTAAGGCCCGTAGGGTGTATCTACATCCTGGTAATACAGTGTCCCTTCCCGAATCAACGCGGTCGCGACGCGCCACTGCCGTTTCACCGGACCGCCGAATCCGTCCAACGCTCCAGCGGCTACTCCCGACGACACGAGCTGACTCCACGGCACGGCCGGCAGGCGCGCCGCCAGTTCTTCGCGAGCGCGCGCCCGGCAACTCTCGAGGTCGGCCAGAGCAGGCCCGACCAGCGTCACGGAGGCCACGCCCCAGGCAACGAAGTGTTGCTTTAGAAGATACGGCGCTGTTTGCTGCACGAACTGGAAGCGCAAGTCACCAACTACGCCATCCTTGTATAGAAACGTCGCCAGTCCCTGATGCGCGTGATTTTCCGTATCGTTCACTAGCATGATCGGGAAGGCGGCGCGTGACCAACCATCAGCACCCTCCTCCCGCCACACACGTCCAAACTGCGGGATCACATCCCAATAGCTCGGTGCCGGACCGGGAGCCGATTCCTCAACCATCTCGCCGCGACGAGTGGGAACCAGAATGTCGTCGACGGTAAATAACGATAGGGTGATACCGGGGAAAAGCCTCGCGTCGCGGCCACCAATCACCGCATGCAACAACTCGGGTGCGGTTCGCATCCGCGACGCGGAGATCCGCAGCGTTCCAAAAAACGCCGGCGCCGACGTATCACCGACACCCGGTCGAAAGTATGAATTGTCGACAGGAGCATCGAATCCTTCGGTCATGCGCGTGCGGATTCCAGATCGAGGGCGCCGAGTCGCAGATTCCGGGTCTCGGGCGCCCAGAGCTGACAAATGACAGCACCGGCGACTAGCACGGCGACGCAGGCACCCAGTGTTACCCGGACGCCGTAGTCCGCCATGACCACGGGCAACAGGAAGGTACTCACCGCCGAGCCCGTACGGCTCGCTGCGCTGGAAAGACCGATACCCGAAGCCCGAAGATCGGTAGGAAAAAGCTCCGGCAGATACACATAGACGAGATTCGAAGCAGCCGACAGGACGCCGGCAAACACCGCGAACAGCACAACCATGGCCAGCCCTGGAATGTGCGTCCAGAGAGCAAGCATCAACGTTGCGACTGCAGCCAGCCAGAAGCTCCCCACGAGGAAGCTGCGCCGGGAAATGCGATCCACGACAATAAGACCTGCGACAGCGCCCCCCAGCAGAGCGAAGTTGTACATGAGGCCGCCGACATAACCGCTCTCGACGTTCATGGCGGACATCACCTGCGCCACGAATGTGCCCACGGCGAAGTAAGGAATGACCAGACACGTGAAAAAGGCGCACCCGACCAAGGTGTGGCGCCGCCATGTCGGCGAGAAGAGTTGGCGCCAGCGGCCCTGACTCGTGTGCGCGGACACCATACCGACCGGAGGCGCGACTCCAGGGCCCAGTCTCTCCCGCACTATCCGGGCGGCAGCCGCGGCCTGACCGTGATTGGCGAGCCACATCGGTGACTCAGGCAGCGTGACCCGAAGTGGAAAAACCAGAAAACACGGTACAGCGCTCGACAAGAGCATCCAGCGCCACGGCTCCGCTCCGACACCATCGAGTGCGAAGCCCACGAAATAGGCGCAGGCGTATCCCATCGCCCAGGCGACGGAAAGCAGGCCCAGGATCCGGCCGCGGGCCCGCCGGGGAGTGAACTCGACCAGCATGGCCTTGTTGACGGCGTAGTCCGTGCCGAGCACGAGGCCGATCGCCAGGCGCAGAACCAGGAGTTCCGCGCTGGAACGGACCAGGACCTGCAGCACGCACAGTATCCCGAGCAACGCCATGTTGAAGCCAAAAAACGGACGCCGCCCGAAGCGATCCGCCGCCGACCCGGACAACAGCGCACCCGCGAACAGGCCGGCGAGCGAGGCACCCCCCAACACCCCCATCCACACCGGGGTCAGTCCGAGTTGTGGAGCGGCACGGCTGAGGGAGATTCCGATGATCCCGAGGCCGAATCCATCGCTGAATTCACCCCCGGAGGCGCTGACGGCGACCCGGAGATGAAACAGCCGCAGCGGCGCATCCTCGTATGCCACAGGCTCCGACCCGCCTGCAACGAGGTCGCCGGCTGTCGCCGGAGCGGGTTCTTGCGACGAAATGGAGCTCATTACGGGGGGGGTGCTCGAGCACTCTATGTCTTTTCTGAGAGACGATCATGACAGATCCCGGGGCTCCGAGGGCGTCCGGCGAGTACGCCGTGTGCCGTCGATTAATGGCAAGATGTGGGCAACGCTGGCGGGCCGCCGCCGCGGGCTTCTCAATGCAGGCACCCACCGTGATCAACAATCCGCTGCTCGACGCCACGGACCTCGCCTTCCAGCAGGAAGTACGCTCATTTCTGGCGCGCGAGCTCGCCCCACGAGCCGCTGCAATCGAAAACGAGCAGGACTGGTCCGCTGTCCAAGCGGCTGTCCGCGCCGTTGGAGAAGCTGGCTATCTGCGACTCATGTTTGCCGACCTCTATCGCGGCGGGCTGCCCGCACCGGGCCTGAGACACGCGACGCTTCTCTCGGAGGAAGCCTCCTATATCAACTATGCATTCGAGACCACGATTGCCACCGCACTCAGCTGCGCTTATGCATTGCATCGTTATGCCAGCGCTCCGCTCCGTGATCGGTTCCTCCGACCCATAGTTGACGGCCACGCCGTCGGGGCCATTTGCGTGACCGAGCAGAATGTCGGGTCCGACTCCGCTGGTATGCAGACACACATGCGGTTGGATTCCGCGACCGGAGAGTGGGTGATCAACGGCTCGAAGCGTTACATCTCAAACGCGTCCGTCGCCGATTGCTACATCATCTACGGGATTACCGATCCCAGCGTTGCCGCGCAGAAGGGGATGAGCGCGGTGCTGGTCCCCAAAGATACCGCCGGCCTCAGCTTTCCGAGGACTTACACCTTCATGGGCCGGCGCGGCTGTGTAGTCGGAGAGTTGGCTCTGCAGGATTGTCGCGTGCCCGCTGATCACCTGATCGGGAACCTGCACGAGGGTGCGCGCATCATGCGCGACATGTTCAATTTCGAGCGCATCATCCTGGGAGGATCCGGACTCGGCGTGGCCCGCTCGGCGTTCGACATCGCGCAGCGGCACGCTCAAACCCGGGTCGTTTTCGGCCAGCCGCTGGGCGCCAAGCAGCTCATCTGGGAAAAGATCGCCAACCTGAGTTGGCGTCTCGAGTCAGCCGCCCTCCTCACCTACCGCGCCGCCACGCTTTATGACCAAGGCCTCTCCGGCAAATCCCTGATGAAGGAGGCGGCGATGGCTAAACTGGTCGCCACCGAGACCGCCAACATCTGCGCGGACGAAACGGTGCAGATCCTCGGAGGGGACGGCCTCACCAAGGAGTACGGTCGCGCGGAGCAGATCTTTCGCGATGCACGCGCACTGACCATCGTGGGGGGGACATCGGAGATGGCCCGATACCTCATTGCCGCCCGCGCGCTGCCTGACATCAAACTCAACCTGTAGGAAGGTCATGCACATCGGGTCCCTGCTCGAGCAGAGCGCCGAGCGTTATCCGGACCACCTTGCGCTGGTCTATAAAGACCGACGTTGGACCTACGCTGAGTGGCATGCGCGGGTGAGACGGCTTGCACAGGCGCTCGCAGACCTGGGCGTGCGCGCCGGCGACCGTGTCGCGTTCTTCGTCGGTACATCGGAGTATTCGGCGACCACGTATTTTGCCACTCAGCTTCTGGGCGCCGTGGCGGTCCCCGTGAACTTCCGCTTGGCTGCGGGAGAGCTCACCGAAATTCTGCGTGACTCGGGTGCATGCGCCCTCATTTACGGCGAGCCCTTGCTCGACCGAGTGAACAAGAGCGCGGAGCTCCTGGATACCGTCTCGGTTTTCGTCAGTTGCGGCGGCAGCGCGCGCGATGTTCCCCAGGGGCACCTGCATTTCGAGGCACTCGCGGAAGAAACCATCGATCGGCACGAGTTCCGCGTCACCCCGGCGGAGAACCAACTCGCCGCGCTCGTCTATACATCGGGAACGACCGGGCATCCCAAGGGCGTACTGCACAGCCAGCGAAACGACCTCGCGATTGCCATGAATTGTGTCATGGAATACAGCCTGACTCAGGGTGACACTGCTCTTCACATCGCACCGCTCTATCATGTGGGTGGCATGCAGGCGTTTTTCATTCCGCATGTCATGGTGGGCGGAACGAACGTCATCATCGACCGCTACTCGCCCCTGGCGACGCTCGAAACCATCCAGCGGGAACACATTACTACGTTGTTCGCCGTGCCGACGCAGATACAGGACATGCTCGTGCACGAGAACTTCAAGTCCTTCGACACTACGAGCCTACGGATGATCACCACCGGCGGCGCGGCGATCTCCGCCGCTACAATGGAAACGGTGCAGCGGGAATTCTGCGCCAACATCTTCAATGGCTATGGAATGACGGAGGCCAGCTTAACGTTGCTCTTGCACCCTGGCGATGCGCTCGCAAAGCTGGGCTCGTGCGGCAAGCCCACGTTGATCACTGAATGCCGCATTGTCACCCACGATCCGCAACGAGAGGTTCCGGTAACTGAATCCGCCGCCCCCGGGTCGATCGGGGAGCTCATCGTTCGTGGGCCACAGGTGACCGCCGGCTACTGGAACAAACCTGTCGAGACCGCCCGCAAGCTGCGCAATCGATGGCTCTACAGCGGCGATCTTTTCAGCCGTGACGCGCAAGGGTTTTTTTACTTTCATGGCCGCGTGGACGATCTCATCGTCTCGGGCGGTGAGAACATCTACCCGCGCGAGGTGGAGGAAGCGCTATATCGATGCCCCGGTGTTCAGGAGGCCGCCGTCGTCGGGCTTCCAGATCCGTCCTGGGGATCGACCGTCACTGCGTTCATTGTCAGAAGTGACCCCGCCCTCACCGCCGCAGACATCGATCGACACTGCCGTGGCCGGGACGACCTTGCCGCTTTCAAACGTCCACGGCGCGTCGTGTTCGTAGACGCGTTACCCCTGAACCCGAGCGGCAAGGTGTTGAAGCGGGAACTCGTCGCGACGTATGCGGAAGAACGCTGACGGTGTGAAAACGCATGGCTCGTTTTTATAACATCCTGTTCACCATGCTGTGGGTCGCCTGGGTGACCTATTGGTGGGCACTGTCCCGCAGTGTCAAGGTCAACGTCCGTCGGGAGTCGGTCTACTCCCGCCGCTCATACCTCGTAGCACTGCTTCTTGCCGTCGTGCTGCTGTCAGTTCCAGACCTGCCCCTTGCATTTCTCGGCAGGCGATTTCTGCCTGCGGCGACGTGGCCGCTCTGGAGTGGGATAGGTGCGGTGCTCGTTGTGGCTGGCCTTCTGTTTACGGTCTGGGCGCGCGAGCATCTCGGCCGGAACTGGAGTGATGTCGTGACAATCAAGGTCGATCACGAGCTGGTCACGAGTGGCCCGTACCGCGTGGTGCGTCATCCCATCTATACGGGGCTACTGGTTGCCTTCCTCGGCCAGGCGCTCGCTCGAGGTGAGTGGCGAGGGCTCCTCGCCGTCGCACTTGCCCTGTGGGCTTTCTGGCGAAAGTCGCAAGTCGAGGAGCGCTTGATGCGTGAGCAGTTCGGAGCCGCCTACGAGGAGTACAGCCAGCGCGTTGCGGCCCTCATCCCGCTCGTTTTCTAATCTCAGTAGGACCTATTCGGGACGGCTCGCCAACTCCGATCGAGCCCTGGTCACATCCTGGGGCATCACGGGCAATGCGGAAGCACCCCATGTGTTGCGGATGTAGGTGAGTACCGCCGCAACCTGACCGTCCGTCAGCTGCCAACCGTAGGATGGCATTCCGGGCCCGGTCGGCTCAGAGGCGGTCGCCACGCTTCGTGCGCCACGGAGTACGATCCGAATCGAGGTGGCCGGATCATTCGAGCGCACCATGGACGAGTCGGCGACCGACGGGAAAAGTTGCGGGACGCCGTGACCGTCCAACCCATGACAGGCCGAGCACTGATCGCGATAGATCGCCTCGCCGGCGCGCATCACCGGATCATCGACGCGCAATGGCTGTGAACTGCCCTTCCCTCCCGGAATGGTCTTCAGGTACGTCGCGATTGCCTTGAGATCCGGGTCCGTCATATGTGAGCTCGACAGCGAAACCTCTTCCGCCATAGGCCCGGTGGCAGCCGAGACGCGGTTGTGTCCGGTCTTCAGGTAGGCAACTACTTCGTCCACCGACCAACCACCGAGGCCGAGCCTTGCATCGTTCGTGATGTTTGGAGCAAACCAGCCCTGCAGGTCCGAGCCCTGGAGGTAACGGTTGTTCTTGTCGCCGCCCAAGGACGTCTTTGGCGTATGACAAGCACCACAGTGAGCCGGTCCGTCGACCAGGAAAGCGCCGCGGTTCCATTCGGCGGTTTGCTTCGGGTCCGACTTGTACTCGCCTTCGTTGAAGTAGAGCGCATTCCACACATGCATCGCCGAGCGGATGTTGAATGGGAACGGCAGCGATTTCGCCACGACCGGGTTTCTTACGGGGGTAACCGTAGAAAGATAAGCGTGGATGGCCTGCACATCGTCGCTAGACATCTTCGTGTACGCGTTGTAGGGCATCGCCGGATAGAGCGGCGCTCCGCCGCGCCTAACTCCTTTACGGAGGGCAGCATCGAATTCCGCATCACTCCAAGCGCCAATGCCGGTTTCGCGGTCTGGCGTGATATTCGGCGCGACAATATTTCCGAAGGGCGTCTCGATGGCCCGCCCCCCGGCGAAAGGAGTATTGCTTCCCGGGGGGGTATGGCAGCTGGCGCAGTCTGAGGCGACCGCGAGATAACGTCCCCGCTCAATTTGAGTGAATTCCTGCGGATCCGAGGCTTCCGCAAACGTCGGGGTGCCCGCCAGTAGGATTGCAACACCAGCGCCCGCGGCATCGACCCATCTGGCGAGACTTCCGATGCTACGCATCGACGAGCCGTCCCGGGTTTTTGAGGTACCGGCTGCGTATTGCGTCCGCGGCCCAGAACGCCAGCGCAGCCACCGTGCCGGTCGGGTTATAGCCCGCGTTCTGCGGAAACGCGCTCGCGCCTAGCACGAACAGGTTGGAGACATCCCAGCTCTGCAGATACCGATTGAGGACGCTCGTCTTCGGATCGGTACCCATGATGGCGCCACCATTCAAGTGCGTGGTCTGGTACTGGGTGACGTCGTAGGGCGCCGTACGATATTGCTTCGCAACCTGGTTGGCCCCCATAGCCTTGATGATGTCCGCGAACTTATCGGTCAGAAACCGGTTCTGTTTGACCTCGTTGTCGTGCAGATCAATGGTCATTCGCATCAGCGGCCGGCCGAATCGATCTTTGTAGGTTGGATCGAGGTCGAGACAGACGTCCCGGTAAGCATAGAAGCTCCCGTGTACGCCCGTCCCCGGTTTTACAGTGCTGAGATAGTTATCACGCACCGCGGTCTTCCAGGCCGCGCCCCATTTCGGGGTTCCGGGTGGCGTGAGCGTACTTTCGATGGGCCGGGCACCGGTCTGCACCTGGCCGACGTAGCCGCCACCCACGAACCCGTGCGGGCCGTGATCGAAGTTATCGCCGTTGAACTCGTCGATGCACATGCCGATCGAGCCGGAGCCGATGAACGGATTGAAGTTGAATTTCGTGTTGTCGAAGAAGCCGTTGGCGCTGGAGATGGTCTGATGGGTGAAATTGCGGCCCACCACGCCGGTGTTCGCGACCGGGTCGTAGGGCTGCCCTATTTTCGAGTGCAGCAGCATCTGCACGTTGAAAACCGAGAAGGCCGACAGGATGACCAGGTCGGCGGGTTGTTCCCACTCCTTACCGCTGGTGTCCACGAAGGTCACGCCGGTAGCATGGTTTCCGGAGCGGTCGGTGTTGATCTTCACGACCTCGGAATTGTCGCGCACGGCGAAGTTCGACTTGCGAACCAGGACGGGAAGCAGCGTGGTCTGCGGACTCGCCTTGGAATAGTTTCCGCAGCCGAACCACTCGCAAAAGCCGCAATAAGTGCAGGGGCCGAGACGCACGCCGAGCGGGTTGGTGTAGGCCTTGGATAAATTGCCCGACGGTTGCGGGAATGGCTTATAGCCGAGCTCGCGCGCCGCCTTCGCAAACAATGTGTGACTGAACGGCTGCGGTTGCGCGGGTGTTGGATAAGGTCGCGACCGGGCGCCCTCGAACGGATTACCGCCTTCCTGGACCTGGCCGCGCAGATTGCCTGCGGTACCCGATGTGCCGCAAAGATATTCGAAACGATCGTAGTGCGGCTCGAGGTCGTCGAAGGTGACGCCCCAATCCTGGATCGTCATGTCCTTGGGCAGAAAAGCGGCGCCGTAGCGCTGGGTGAGATGGGTCTTGAGTACGAAATCGGACGGTAGAAAGCGAAACGTCTCGGCGTTCCAGTGCACCCCGCCGCCGCCAACGCCGTTCGGCGGCATGAATGCGCCCCAGTTGCGGATGGGTAGCGCCGTTTGATTCAACTTGTTGCGGAAGGTAAACGTTGTCTGGTCCGGCCGCAGGAACAGCTCGTGGCGAACGCGATAGCGCAGCTCGTCCTGCATGTAGCTCGGCGGGAAGTCTGTCGGGGCGTCGCGCCACGGACCGCGCTCCAGCGCGATGACATCGAGCCCTTCATCCGTGAGCTCCTGCGCCACGATCGACCCGGTCCAACCGAGGCCGATGATAACGACGTCTTTTTTTGGGAGTCTGGTCACAGGCGCACCTCAACCTGTCCGGGGGGTCCAGTCCGCCCGGCCGGTGATACTCACCGGCGGCAGAGGAAAGCGTTCATTGTGGCGACTCACCCAGTCGAGGTAGTTGTAGCGGGCTCCGGGGTAGCCAATCATCTTCCACGCAACCATGTCACGATTGCCGCCGTAGACCGGGTCGGCGAAGAACCCCATCTGCACGTCTTTGATGGCCTGTTCGAAAAAGGCTTGTCCGTCGACGCTGCTGAGTTTGAACTCGCCGCTTTCGAGTCCCTTGAGCACCGCATCCTGGTCGGCGGTGGGTAACTCGGCGAATGTCTTGCCGGCGTACCTGGCTTTACAGGCTGCGTCGAGGGCGGCTAGCGCCGCGCGATACTTCTGGGCCGGACCGGCTTCGGATTGCGGGCCCTGGCTCTTCTCGCCGGGTTGGAACGGACCGCTGACATAGAGGCCCTCCTGTCTGCCATAGGGTCCCGCGAGCTGGCGGTCTACAAAGACGGCGCAGCCGGCATCCTTGCCGCCTGGCGTCTGCGGATCGGGCGGAATGATGCGATCGGCAATAGCCTCCAGCGCCGCGCCTTCGGCACTGTTGAAGAACAACCAGGATCCCGGTTTGGCGGGAACAGGAGGATTTCCCGCATTCGGCGCCCACGGCAACTCGCCGAGGATCGCCCTGGCCTGCACGGCGGGGGCGCTGAGCAACAAGGTTGCCGTGCCGGCCAGTAATTCGCGTCGGCCGAGGACCGGTCCCAGCGCTGTTTCCGGGTCGAATTCTTTTTCCATGCGATGGCCCTCGGCACTGGCAGGGCCCGCTACCCTGCCATGGGTTTCCATCGCCTTCTTGTTCAATCGTACTGTGTGAGAATTGATACAAGCATGCGCTAAGGATCGTCCCGAGCATCATCGTTCCGGTCGCACATCAGCCAGTACGTGACCCCGAGCGCCAGGGTAATCGCGGCGAGTCCCACCAGGGCGTCAGGCGTCGTCGTGTGAATATCGAGGATGATGAACTTGCGAGACAGCGCCAGCAGCGCGATGAGCAGCACGACTTTCGTCTGGATGACGCTCTGATGCCGGGTCACCGCATATCTCAACGTATGGTTGAATTCCAGAGCGATGAGGAGAGTCATGATCTCGCCGAAAACCTCCTGGAACACGCTGTGGTCCAGCGGGTTTACGGCTCCAAACACGAGAGAGCTCACCACCTCGACACATAGCCGGTACAGCGCCACAGTGATGATGAGCGCAACCACGACCGTCAGAACCAACGCTACAGCACGCTCGAAGTGCTGGTAATACCTCATGACATTGCGATGGAGCGCCCATCAATTGGAGCTGCGGGCACGAGGCGCTCCATTCCAACGAGCTTCCCGGAGCGGAAGTGCCCCAGTCTCGGCCAGCCTGTCCGCGAGATCCTCGAGCGCCGAACGATCGCAGATTTGCACCCGCCGCACCCCGTGCAGCGTAATGGCACGACGGTGGCGCAGCTCTGTCAGTGCGCGACTCACCGTCTCGACCGCCATGCCGAGATAGTCGGCTATGTCATATCGGGACATCGGTAGGAACACGGTATGGGGAGACGCCCCGCGACAGCGATCCGCCATCTCCAGCAGAAACGCACTGACCCTCTCGAGAGCGCTGGTTCGCGCGAGAATGATCATGCGCCTCTGCAAACGGGCGATAGAGTCAAACGCCGCCTCGCGGATACCGCGTGCGATCTGCGGGTCGAAATCCGCGAGTTGCTCCGCGCCGCGGCGCGGATAGCGGACGATGAGAGTCGCCCGGACGATAGCCTCGACACAGAAGACTCGGGTTCCTTGTGCCCCGAATCCAAACAGATCACCGGGCAACAGGAAATCTACGATGTGCCGGGACCCGTCCGCCGTCAACGCGCTCTTGCGCGCCGCACCCGCTACGATTCGATACCAGTACTCAACCGGATCGTTGCAGCGGTAGACGGCTTCGCCGTTTTCATATCGAGATGGTATCGCCAGGCTCTCCATAGCACGGAGCGGCTGCGGCGGGGGCATTGCCGCAAACTCGCGAGCATGGACTGAAGGCGTAATCTCCACGGACCCTCATGACAATGTCCGGTCATATCAACGAGAGCCCCACGCTAGGTGGAGGCCCGCGCGATAGCCATTCCACCTTGGTTTAGCGCTCGTCCTCTTCGACGTACTATCCAGAGTGGGCCACTTCAGCGTAGCCGACGAGCATCGAGCGCGGTCCGTACTAGTCGCGTCAGCTCTTCCGAGTCGCATGGCTTGGGCAACACGGCCATGGCGCCGGCCCGCTCTATCTGCGCACGCAGCCGCCCATCGTCGTTTGACTCGGCGGTCACAAAGATCGCGGGTGTCCCCAAGCCACGGGCCTGGAGTTGCAGGTACAGCTCGAGCCCGCTCATACCCGGCAGGCGCATATCGAGAATGATGCATCCGACGGCCGCGTGTTTCTTGAAGCGCAGAAAGGCTTCCGCGCTGGCGAAGCTCCGGGTGCGCAAGCCAGTCGAATGGAGCAGGCTTTCGATGGCCGCGCGCACGCCGGCATCGTCGTCCACCACGGCGACGAAGAATGGTGCTTTCCGTGTCCTGGCCATCGCCTCGTCTGGACCGTCTCTCGAGGGCGCGAACGCAGTTGTCCGCAGCCACAGAATCGGCTCGATCCGCACAACATTGCTTTGAAGCATTCCACGGTTTAATCGAGCCGTTTGAGCATATGTATCAAGTCAGCGAGGCTGGCCGCGCCCATTCTTTCCATAACGCGATGCCGGTGAACCTTGATCGTGTTTTCGCTGAGCCCCAGTTCGGCGGCGGTCTGCTTATTGAGCCTGCCGGCGACGACGCGGGACATAATCTGGCGCTGCCGCGCCGTAAGTTGCGCCACCTTGCCGCGTATTTCGCCCACTTCGGCCCGCCTCACCCGGGCGGCGGCATCGCGCTCCAGCGCCTTGCGGATGGCGTCCAGCAGATCCTCGTCACGGAAGGGTTTGGCCAGAAAGTCGATCGCGCCCTCTTTCATGGCCTGGACGGCCATCGGGATATCGCCATGCGCCGTAACGAAGATTATGGGGATCTGCCGTTGCGCGCGGACCAACTCGCGTTGCAGTTCAAACCCACTCAAGCCGGGCATGCGCACGTCCAGGACCAGGCACGACGGACTGTCCCAATTGCGGCGACGCAGAAATTCCTGGGGAGATGCGAAGCACTCGACCGGCAAGCCTACGGATGCAATCAGGCTGGCGAGCGCCTCGCGGATGGCACCGTCGTCGTCAACAACAAATACAATTTGTTTCGCCAGCTTCACTGCGCATCGGCCCTCGCAGTCGGCAACCTGAGCTGGAACGTAGCCCCCGGTCCCCTGTTGCGGGTGGCCCATAGCAGGCCCCCATGTGTCTCGATGATGGAGCGACTGATCGCCAATCCGATTCCCATCCCTTTAGGCTTGGTCGTAACGAAGGGCTCGAAGACGCGCTCGAGGACCTTCTGATCGATACCAACGCCCCGGTCCTTGACCGAGACCGACACGGCGCTGCTGTCTGACATCGTTGCGATGGACAGAAGCCGCGGCCGGGTCACGATGGCGCCCATCGCTTCGATCGCGTTCATGATGAGATTCAGCAGAACCTGTTGCAGTTGGACTCGATCGCCCCATACCGAGGGGAGATTCGCGGCGAACCCGGTCCGCACAACTATTTTGTTGCAACGCAGCTCCGTCTTCAGCAACGTGATCACTTCCTCGATGACCCCGTTCAAATCAAGCGAATTGCGCTCGGCATCAGCCTTCCTGACGAGGGCCCTGATATGCGCGATCACCTCGCTAGCGCGATTTCCATCCCTGACGATGCGTGTCAGAGCCTGTTTCGCCTGGTCGATGCGGGGATTGTCACCCGCCAGCCAGCGAAGCCCCGCTCCGGCATTCGCGATGAGAGCCGCGAGAGGTTGGTTCACCTCATGGGCTATGGAAGCCATGAGTTGTCCCAAGGTGATGGCACGCGAGGCACGGGCGAGCTCCGACTGCATGCTGTTCAGCGACTCCTCACCATGACGGCGCTCCGTGATGTCCGCGACAGAACCGACGTATTCCGTAAGCTCACCGGACGCTCCAAAAACCGGGTGGGCGCGGCTATGAACACATTTCACCGTCCCATCGGGACAGACGATACGATATTCGAGGTCGAAGTCGCCCCCCGTTCGGATCGTGTCCAGGAACTCCCGCTGGACGTGGGCCCGCTCCTCCGGGTGCACCAACCGAAAGAACAAATCATAGGAAACATCGGTTCCGAACGGGTAGACACCAAAGATCCGGAAATGCTCTCTGGACCAGAACAGGTCGCCCGTCGAAGGGTTCCAGGCCCAACTACCCGTTTGAGTGAGCTTCTGACCGAGTGTCAGGTAGTCCATACGGCGTCTGAGCTGCTGTTCCTGTCGTTCGTGCTCCCGCAGCTTCTGCGCCAGTGACCTGGGTTCACTACCCCAGCCGTCCGAGAGGCTGGTGAGCATTCTATCCACCTCGCGAGCGGCTCTGTCAGGCGCGTCGTACTCCGCCGGTGGCACATAAAACGTGTTTTCGCCCACCATGCCTCTGTGGGCCACGACGGCATGAGCCCGCAGGGCCTCCCTGACGAACTCCGCCGGGTGCGCCAGGCGATTGAACAGGCAGAGCATCGTGCCGCCGCTCTGCGTCAGCACCTGCGTCAATCGACTCTCATACTCCATCCAGTGCGCGAGCACGGAGGTACCACCGAGAGATCGATCAACCTGGATGACGCCGCGCAGTCCCGAAAAACCGGCGTTCAACGCCTCGTCAACCGCTGCGCGCCAGAACCCCAGCACGTGCTGCGTGAATCGCTCTTTGTAGGTGAGATACTCGCCTTCGATGGTCTTGACATCGACCGCCCGCACCTCCACCGCACGAGCGATTTGCGCACTGGCGGCACGCATCGTCTCCCGGAATGAAATTTCCGAGCCGTGCGAGACCAGGCACAGACACTTCTCACCCCTTCCAAGCCCGACTTCAACAAACTCCCTGAGAACTTCGAGGCAGTCCTCGGGAGCGTTGTAAATGGAGCACACATGGACCGCGGCCTCCAGTGCCGATCGCAAAGGTATTGCGACGAGCCCAGGACGGCGAGACCTTGGAAGCGGCATGCGACGTCCCCTGCAAACATGGCCACCGCCCGAGACCCTACGGCGGCACGGGAAGCTTACACCAAGAAACGCCTCGAGTTTGGCGCGTGAATCGCTGCGTTGGAACGTCAGCTCATGACAACCGGTTACGCTCGGAGTGCAGGATCCGTTCACGAATTGATATCTATCAACGCGGCTAGCGCATTCCGCTGTCAGGCCGGGTCATTTCCTTTCCGCAGACTTTCGGCCGGCCGGCTTCAAATGCCAACAGGCGCGTTAGCGCCGCTCGGGGACGGCTCAAGGCGCAAGGCGCCGCGCCAGGTCCACGGGTGTGCGCGCCTCGTACAGCGATTGTGGATTTTCGATGAACGCGCCGGTCCTGGCATCGACGGCCAGCGATTCGCGCCTGTGATCCTGGATCGTCTCGACGAAATACGCGAGTACGGCGTTGGTCCCACCCAGGGGCTTCGCCAGGCCGGCGCCGATAGCGGCTCCGCCCGAGCGCTCCTCTGCCCTGAGGATCGCCGAGGTGAGCGGCACCTTCGCCTTGTCAATACTCCGCATGTACGCTTCCAGGTGATAGTCGAGGAGCCACGGTGGAAGATTCCGCACCTCGATCTGGGTAACGTCGTCGCTCACCGAGCCGACGCGCATGTAGAGAACGCCGTCACCTTTGGCGAGCGCGGCCTCGAATCCGGGCGGCCCCGCCACATTTTGCAGTCGGATCTCCAACACCTTCCCGCCGATGTCGCCCTCGATCACACCGACAGCGTGCGCCAATGCCCCCGCAGGCACGACCGGTCCCGCATCGCGCGCCACAGAGGACGGACTCAATGCCAGCAGGCTCAGGATCGCCAGCACCGTCGCGAGCTTCGAAACCTTCGACTTTGAAATGAACATGAGTGACTTCCTGAGTTTGCTCACGAGGCGGCGCCGGAATATTCCGGCGCCTCTTGCGCTCGAGCAGGGGAGAAAAAAGACGCCGCGGGCGGGGAGTCGAAGCGAACCCGCGGCGCCACGGGGCGGCCCGGACTGCGGGGAAGAAACGCAGGAGGCTGCCCATCGCTCTACGCGCTGATCGTCAGACGGTTGTCAACCTTGACGACTCCCGGCGCCGCCCAGGCGGCGCGTTCCGCTTCCTGTCGTTCGGCCCACGACTTTACCGTTCCTCGCAGGATCACCTCGCTGCCGTTGGCTTCCACCGTGATGCGGCTCGCATCAACTTCGGCACTGCGGCGGAAGGCGTCTTCGATTTTGCGGCGAATCTCGAATGGCGCCACTGTCGGTTTCAGTGCTATCGAGTTGGTTACCGCCTTGACTCCACGGATGCGGCGCACGGCCTTTTCAGCCCGCTCGCGGGCATAGTTCCATTCAACGGCCCCCTCGAGAGTCAGCCGGCCATCCTTGGCGACGACCTTTATGTTCTCGGAGGAGTACGGCAGTTCCGCCTTCAGCGCACTGACGGCATCGCGAACGATGTCAGGGTCCGGCCTCTGGTCGATCACGGGCAGCCGTACTTCGATGTCATTGGCGACACCCGAGACGCCAGCCACGCGCTTCGCGTCGCGCTCCGCCTGAGTTCGCTGGGCGTAGCTACGTACGAATCCGGTAAGCGCCACTATGCCGTTATGAACCGCTACGCCAATGTCGGTTGCGTCGACGTCAGGATCCCAGCGGAGCTCGTCCTCGACGTCCCGCCTTATGTCTGCATCTAGTCTCATATTACGTACTCCCGCGTTGATCTATCGGTACTTGAATTCCGGAAGGTCCTTCACGTGCTCCTTCGTCGCGCCCGGCAACACGATGCGCCTGCCCCCGTCGCTGATCTGTAACGAGCTGTAGGGCACGGCGATGAGATAGCTGCCGACGCCGAGAAAACCGCCCACCTGGATGATCGCGAACAGCACCCGGTCCTTGCCGACGATCAGATCATCCAACTCACCGATCTTTTCACTCTTCGGATTGACTACAGTTGCACCGCGGAGTTTGCTGGCGCGGTATCCGTCCGCCACGGCGACGACATCGACGACGACGAGGTCCACTTCCGCAGTGGCTACCCGAGGAGTCACCGTACTCAATATGGCAACACCTGACAGGAGCGCCAGCGGTCGTGAGATTTGCTTCATGTCGATCACTCCGTCGACCGGTGCTGTGGGAGGATGTAACCGGTGTCCGTGATATTCTCGCGACGACGAATCAAGGCGCCTTGATTCCAATCAATCGCGCGGTCGATCCGTATACCGAGCACCGATTGGGCTGTCCTGCGCTGCGGCCGTCAGCGATTCGCGGCAACCGGAAGCCGCACTATGAACTCGCTGCCCTTGCCCGGCCCGGCGCTGTACGCGCACAGCGTGCCGCCGTGTTGCTCGACCAGGTACCGGGCGACCGCAAGGCCGAGACCCAGGCCGCCGCGGTTGCCCTCCGGTCCCCGAGTAGCGCGCACATAGACGTTGAAAATATTCGGCAACAGGTCCGGCGCGATTCCGACGCCGGTATCGCGTACGCACAAATTCACGTATGGAGCCTCATGCTCGAGCACAACATGGATGGCACCGCGCCTCGGGGTGAACTTGGCCGCGTTGATCAGGAGATTCGATACCACCTGCGTCAACCTGACTTGGTCGCCATCGATGACCGCGGGGTTGGATATGGCGGGTACGAGCGTCAGACTATGTTCCCGTGCGGAAATCGCAGGCTGCGCGATATCGACCGCCGCCGTGATGACGTCACGCAGATCGACGGAGGCAACACACAGACTCATCCGCCCCTGCTCACCCCCGGCGATGTCCAGAAGATCTTCGACCAGCCGCGTCATCTGGGCAACCTGGCGCGCTATCACCGGACGCGCGCGAATTGTAGCCGCGGTGTCGGCGGATGCGAGCAACTCGACTCCAGTGGTGAGGGGCGCGAGAAGGTTGCGCATCTCGTGGGCCACCATCATCGTGAATTGTTGTCTTCGCGCGATCTCCTCCCGTAACTCTTCGATCGGCTGCATCTG
Source organism: Gammaproteobacteria bacterium (assembly GCA_028293725.1). Next base: position 114,617 of record JAQGOE010000074.1, read on the forward strand.
TGGCCCTCACCCCGGAACGCGATCCGGCGGCGGCAGCATGAGAGGATCTCGAAACGTGACGATCTGCCTCACTCCGTCGGCGTCGATGATCTGCAGGCTGACGTCGCCGAGGAGTACCTCGTCCACATACAGCTCGCGCGGCGCCCGGATGAGATGGTCGAGCTCTCCCACGAGCAGCTCCAGCACGTCGCTCCTGGGATCGTAAGACATTCCCAGGAGCGGTAACCGGCGCACTTCGATCTGAAAGCCGATCTCCAGCGAGGCGGTCTCGATCCAAACCTCCTTCCCGAGAAAGCCCCGCGAGGCCCATAGGCAAAATCCACTCCATTCGCTGCGCTCGATTCTGCGGATTGTCATGGCACCATCATGGCCCAATCCCACAGGCCGACATTGATACGGATCAAGTGCATTGTCGAGACGGAGTCAGTGCAGGGCGCCACGCTCCTCGGCGGCTTCGGCCAACAGGCACGCGTAGAGCAGCGCGAACCCCTGCATGACCCCGATATAGTCCGCCTGATCCTCCGCGAAGTGATGGCACATCTGCAGCAACTCAGGATTGTTTCGCTCGAGCTCCCCGAGCACCTCGCGCGTGAATTCCGCCGAACCCACGGCAACGACGTGTTTGACGATATTCGCCCGGGTATCGCGCGACACCCGCGGTAACAGGTACAGATTGGACCGGTCACCGAGGCTACCCGCGGCACCCGATGTGCCGCGAGCCTCGGCGGCCAACACGCGGTAGAACATGCAGAACCCCGTCATGATCCGGGCGAAGTCACCCACATCGCGCGCGCAGCGGGTTGCCACGTCCAGCAGTTCGGGATTGCTCGCTTCGAGATCGAGCGTAGTCTCGATGCGGCACACTTCGGGCCCGCGATCGTCGAACTCGCGCGCGATCCTTTCGCGGGTAAGGCCGCCGACACGCGGCAAGGAGCTCATCTGCGCACCCCCATCATCACGACCGCCAGCAGCGACGCGCGGACTATTTCCAGTTGATTCTATGTCAACGCGATCTTGCTTGAATTGACGCGAGTCAGTGTGTCGAGGCCGCAAATGAAACAAGGTCGGAGGGTCGAACCGCCAGGAATCGGCCATGCGCGCGATGAATCGATTGGCCTGTTTTGCCGTATTGTCCGTCGTGATGGGTTCCGTCCTGGCGCAGGAGTCCACGGCACCGATCCACGTTCCGAACCGGCCCACGACCTCCCTGTTCCGGGGTGAGCAGGGCGCGCAGCCGACCGAAGTCCAATTCGATCCGGACACCCGCACCGTGACGATCAAGGTGCGGATCCAGGATTCCAACGGCTATTTCATTCCCAACATCCACCGCGAGAATTTCGTGGTTTATGACAACGGCGTTCGCCAACAGACTGTCCGTGTCGATGTCGAGCATGCCCGGGTTTCGGTCGGACTTCTGCTCGAGCACGGCGGTCATTATCGCGCGCTGAACGAGGCCATCGGGACCGCCGTCGCGACGGCAGCGAGCGAATTCCTGGCGCAGCTCGGTCCGGGCGATAGTGTAGCGATCTGGAAGTACGGCGACAGCGTCGAGGAGGTCGCGAAGCTTACGCCGGACCATGACGCACCCTCCCTGGCACTTGCCAATCTGGCGGCACCGCCCTTTTCAGAGCAGAACTTCTACGACGCCCTGATCGCCACGTTACCGCAAGTGCAGGCCATGGGCGGACGCAAGGCGTTGCTGGTGATCTCCTCGGGCCTCGATACATTCAGCAAAGCGACCTTTCAAGATGCTCTTCGGGTCGTGCGTCAGTCGGAGGTGCCCATCTACGCGATCAGTCTGGGCTCCATCGCGCAATCCGACGCACCGCTGTCTCTCCACCCCGGCCCGTACGCACGCCTCGACTGGAAGCGCGCGGAATCCGAGCTCGGTGAGCTCGCCCGCGCATCCGGGGGCCGGATGTATTCGCCGCAGTCAACATTGGAGCTATCCGGAATCTATGATGACATGATGGAAAACCTCCGGGTGCGGTATGTGATCACCTACCGGCCCACGGAGGTAACCGCTACAAATCGCCCGAGACCGGTCCGGATCGAGCTCGTTGACTCGAAGTCGGGTGGCCCACTGGAGGTGGTGGACACCAATGGCAAAGCGGTGCGCCCGAAATTCCTCATCCAGGGGAGCTACACCCCTCACCCCTGACCGAGCCTTGAGCTCGGTACTTTGTTACCATGGTACCTCAGTACCATGGTACCATCAGGGCCATGAAAGAAGTGACCCGCACCCAGACCGGCGTCCGCCTGGAAAGCCGTCTGCTGAAAGTCCTGAAGGCGTTGGCAACCGAGCTCGAGATGCCGCTGGGCGATCTGCTCGAAGGCATTGTGCTACACGCCTTCGAAGGCAAGGCGCCGTTCTCGGCCCCTACTCTCAAGAAGATCAAGGCGCTGAAGAGCGTTTATGGGCTCGATCTGACAGCGGAGGATTCTCATAGCCTCCGGGAGGCGTAAGCGCAATGAATGAGGAGTACACAGATCTCGCGCAATTTATCCGTGGGGAGGTCGACCCGGGCAGATTCCCACATCGCGAGCACGTTCGGATGGGCTTCGAGATGCTCCGACGGCACAACTTCGAGGAAGCCGCCCTCCACTATTGCGGGGCTTTACGCGCGATGACCGCACGTGCCGGAAAGCCCATGGCTTTCCATCAGACAATTACGATCGCCTTTCTGGCACTGATCGCGGAGCGGATGCAGGCCGCCGAGCATTGCGACTTCGCCTCCTTTGCCGGCGCCAATCCCGATCTCATCGATAAGTCGGCCTTGCAGCGCTGGTACCGCCCCGAGCGGCTGGCGACGGACGCCGCCCGGCGCACTTTCCTGTTGCCTGATCCCCATTCAGTCTAGGTAACGGGTGGCTTGCGAATGATGCTGGTCGCCATGGAGACGACGGACGCGAGATCACTGAGTTGCCCGGGGATGATGAGCGTCGTGCTTTCTTTCGCCAGTTTTCCGAACTGCCGGACGTACTCCTCGCCTATACGAAGCTGCATCGCCTCGATGCCGCCGCGCTCGCTGAGAGCGCCGCCGACCTGGCGCAAGCCCTCAGCCGTGGCGGTCGCGACCGCCAGGATTGCCGAGGCCTGACCTTCGGCTTCGTTGATCTGCTGCTGCTTGTTGGCCTCGGACGCCTTGATGACGCGCTGTTTGTCACCCTCGGCCTGATTGATCTTGGCGTCGCGCTCACCCTCGGATGCCAACACGACGGCGCGCTTTTCGCGCTCGGCGCGCATTTGCTTCTCCATCGCGGACAATACGTCCTTCGGTGGCGCGATGTTTTTGATCTCGTAGCGCATCACCTTAACGCCCCACGCAACCGACGCCTTATCCAACTCGGCCACGACGTTTGCGTTGATTATCCCACGAGCCTCGAACGTGCGATCGAGTTCTATCTTACCGATCTCGCTGCGCAAAGTGGTTTGTGCAAGTTGGGAAATTGCGAAGCCGTAATTGGTAATGCCGTATGAGGCGAGATGCGGATCGAGGACCTGCATGTAGAGGACGGCGTCGACACCAACCTGCACATTGTCCCGCGTAATGCAGATCTGCTCGGCCACGTCGAGGGCCTGTTCCTTCAGGCTGTGCCGGTAGGCAACACGCTCGACGAACGGAATCAGGATATGAAATCCGGCATGCAGTGTGCGGCTGTACTTCCCGAGATTCTCAATAACGTACGCGCTCTGCTGTGGGACCACAGTTGCGGTCCGCGCGATCACAATCACGGCGACAATAGCAAGCGCAATGAATACGTAGGACGTGTACATGTGGCAGTCCGTGGATGTTAACTACGTGGAGAGGCTAGATGTTGGGTCGGACGAGGAGCGTAAGACCTTTCACGCTCGCGATGCGGGCGCGTGCACCGGACGGTATGGGTGTATTGCTATCGTTGCACACCGTCCAGAAAGTACCGCCGTGCTCCGCCCTGCACGTTTCGCCGGGAGCAAGCGCGACCGGCAGGGTCATCTCGCCACCGTGAGGCGGCCCGACTTGAACGGGTGTCGCGTGACCGCGGAAGCGGCGATAGACCCGGCTACGGAAGGCCACCATCAAGGCGATCGCCAGAATCGCGAAGCTGGCCCACTGGGCCCAGGGGGCGAGCGGATACAGAAATCCCGTGGTCAGGCCGACCGCAATGGCCGCGAAACCAACAAAAACGAGGTAGAACTCCGCTGCCACGAAAGCGAGCTCCGCCCCAAGCAATATCGCACCGCCGACTACCCAGCCCCACCAGCTCATTTCGAGTTCTCCGGATCCTTGGCGCCCCAGGGCGCCCTCGGCTATCCGATGAGTATAGACCGAGCACCCTTCCAGCGCCCGATCGCGGGAGGCTAGCGTCTAAGACCC
>JAQGOE010000097.1 GCA_028293725.1 Gammaproteobacteria bacterium
ACGACCGGCGAAGCGCTGGCGCGCCCCCGAGTGCGAAGTGTCAGTCACGACACGGGAATCATCATCACCAGCACGGACGAGCGGATCGACCCGCAATGAACTCCGCCACGTCATCGTCCCTGCCGGACCTGGTCACGCTGCTGGCGAATTTCGGCACCCAGATTCCACCCATCATCATTCTTTTGCAGTTCGTCAGCGCGTTGATGGGCCTGTACTTTGTCGCCGGTTCCCTCGTCGAATTTTGGGGCGTCGGCAATGGCAATGCCGCAAAGTACCTCTCCGCTCATGCGCGCTTCTCCGTCACCGGAGGGGTGGTTAAGCTGTTGGTGGGAGCGTTACTCGCCGCGATGAGCACACTGCAACTGGTGGGTATTCTGTCACGCACGCTGACGGATACGTACGCGAATTCCCGGTTTCTCAGTTATTCACCCACAGGCAACACCCTGGAGGCGCAAAGCCAAGCAGCCATGGCCGCCTTGCTCGGGATCATGGAGATCGTGGGCTTCGTGGCCATGATCAAAGGGTGGCTCACGTTCGTCCACATCGCTGATGGCCGCGCCCAGGCAGGGTACGGCACCGCGACGGCTTGGCTCATTGGCGGCGTCCTGGCCTGGAATTTCAAGTGGCTGACGGACGTCCTCAATTGCACCTTTGGCTACAACGTCATTGGCATGTTCGTTTCCTTCGGTGCTGCGAACACCTGCGGGTCTTGAGTGCGCCGGAGTTTCATCGAGTCGTTATGACATCACTATCACTACACCACCAGGAGCACACATGCGAAGCAGTAGACGCTCACACCACGAGCCTTTGGGGAGGTACCGGTTCGGTGCGTCCCAACACCGACGTCGAGAGGCGCGCCTAGCACGCTGCGGCAAGGGTCATTTCGTAAGAGGCCTTGGCCCTTCACAAAATGACCTTTCCCAGTTGCCGGTTGCAACGACCGCGCCGGTAGACAGCGCTCGCGGATGCTCGCGGCGGTCTGGGAAGGGTCATTTCGTGTGCCAATGGAGTGCGGTCGCAACGCTTTGGTTGCGAACCCGTCGGGCCGTTCTGCACGCATTATTGCTGGCGTGCATGCCACTGCTGAGCATGCTGGCAAGCAGCCTGGTGCTCGCGCAGACGGCGATCACGGCGACCGACTTGACGCAAGATACCAGTGGTGGCAAGAAAGTCGGCGACGTCGCCAGCAATCTCAACACTGCCTCCCAGCAGATAGCTACGCTCGTTATCCAGATCGTATCCGTCGGCGGCTTCGTTGTCGTGGCGCTGTCCCTGTATCAGCTGTGGAAAGCTTCCAAGGATGAGCGGGAGGCGCCAACGCCGGCGATCGTCGGCCTGTTTGTAGGCGGTGCGATGGCGGGCGTCGGGACAATCATGTGGATCATGAAGAGCACCGTCACCGGGTGAGGATGAGGCAAGGGGCGGTGTGATCATCCGCCCTAGCGAGGAACACATGACGCAGCCATCCCCAAAAGCGCCTGCGGTGGTCGCGCTGCCGACGGCCGCAGTGCTCGCCGCGCGCCGCGCCAGCCAACCCGTGCTGGGTGTCAAGCGTCGGCTGTGGCGCAAGGACGACGATCATGCGTTCCTCGCTGACAAAGCGTTCGCACCGGTTCGCGACCAGGTGTTGAAACGCGACAATCATAGCTGCCGCTTCTGTGGATTTAGGTCGCCCAAGTTTCAGGAGGTGCACCACTGGGATGATGACCACACCAACAACGAAGTCGGCAATTTGATGACCGTCTGCAACCTGTGTCACCAAGTGCACCACTTGGGGATGTGTGGGATGCGCGGCGCGGGCTTCATCGCCGCGCTGCCCGAATTGACGCAAACGGAAGTTAATCATATCGCTCGTGCCCACTTTGTTGCTCTGGTCTTGGTGGACACAAACACCAAGGATCGCTTGATCGGGCTGTACGCGTTGCTGCGCGCCCGGGCAGACATGCTGAAATCGGCGTTTCATCTGGACATTGCCTCACCGTTGCTCTTTGCGGAGATCCTCTCGGGGTGCGACGAGAGGATGTACGCGGCGCGAGCCACGTTCCTCGAGTCCCTGCGCCTGGTGGCGACCGAAGCCGCCTTCCAGGCCGGGCAGGTGGACTACTACGCGATCAACCACCGCACACAGTTTGCGCCGGAGCATTGGTCGGCGCTGGCCGCTCAGCTGCAGCGCTGAGCCTACCGTGCAATGCGCTGTGGTGTAGTGTTGTTCGACTCGGCCAACAACATTGCGATCGGGGACAAGACGTTTGCCTCGCTCGATAACGGCTGGGCCTCCGTCGGCGGTGAGCCAGCGGTACGAGTCACCTCCATTCATGATTTGTCATCCGATGTGCTGTGGATTACCAACCTCACCGAGGAGCAGTTCTACCGTGCCTCACTCACGGCGCACCCCAATTTCCGCAGTGACGGGTACCTCCGCTCAACTCTGAGACACATCTATAGCGAGTTGGGGGTGGATCCTTCGTACGTGCCCCCCGACACGGTGGCCTGTGTTCTCGCCACGATCGTACAGCGAGTGGTCGACTTCGCGACCAGCCGCCACGGGGTGACCGTTCGCAGTAAGTCGCTCAACGAAGACTACGCAGCGGCGCTCGGCGCCCCTCGCTCACACATCCCCGCGGAGATCTACTCCATGTTTGAGGGGTCAGCCCAGCATTCCTACGTGCGTGCGGTAGCGACGAACGCCTACCTGCACAACGGGCAGACGCTCACTTTGCGCCGTAATCGCCTCGTCCATGCCAGAGAGCTGTTTGCTCAGTCCGTGCCGCCGGATACGCCGTGGGAGTTCATACCTCGGCACAAGCTGCCTGCGAGCCGGGAGGATATCGACGCTCGTCTGGAAGGCACCCACACAGCCTTTCTGGCGCGCTGTGAAGTGAAGAACATCCATCCCCGGGTCGCGGAAGTGTTCTCCGTTGGCGGCGGCGCGCGAGCGATCCGCGAGTGGCTCACGGACGGTGAATGGCGGCAGGCGCGCGAGTGGGCGGACGTTGAGTGCCGAGCGCTGTTGGTCTGCGGGGCACCGTCCGCCCCCCTGCCCCAGGCGAAACAGTTGCCGGGCGGGGCGTACGCGCCACTGTCGTTCACGTGTGGTCTCACCGCCGAACAGATGTGGACCGCGATGACGATGCGGCGTGGCTCACGCGATGAGCCGCGCTTCACAGCAGCGGCGGCTTGGTTGCGTGCGCGGGACCGCGTCGTGATGTTCTCACACGCCGCGCAGCTGCATGCAAAGGGCTTGACGGTCTGGGGTTACGGCGGCGGAAACGTCGTGGTGATGTACCCAGATGGCGGCTTGCGGCACGCATTGGACACCGCGCTGGAGAGCGGTTTGTTAGCACCTGCTAGCAAGCTGTTGGAGGTCCGCCGCGGCACTCAGGACATCCAGACCTATGGAGGTCGGTGATCCCAATGCGACCGCAGCGCCAGATGATCTTAGTGACCATGACATTTTCTACATCGAGACGTACCTGCGTCAGTGCGCTGATCACCCGACGATGCTCGCCATCGATGCCCTCGTTCTACGGGAGGATCTGGCTGCCGATGTGAAGGCGGCCCGATTGCGTGAGACCATTCAAGGAGCCTTTGATGAGCGGTAAGTTTGAAGCGATTGCACTCCATCTGCTTAGCGAGCTAAAGACGGAGGTGCAGCACTACTGCGACCTGGAGACGATCGACTCCAACGCGCTGGTCGGTAAGGATGGATCCCTCGCAAGCATTGTCCGCTTTAACGGCACCAAGGGTGTCCTGGGACGGGACCTGTTCGAGCGAATGATCGTAACGCTCGAGCAGTCGCTCGCCGTGTACTTCGCTGCGAAGGGGCATCAGCTCCAGGTCCTGTTTCGGCGCGACCTGGACGCCAGCACCACGCTCGAGGCGAACGCGGAACAGCAGCGGTTGACAGCTGATCGCCTCAGGTTGGCGGTGCGTGACCTGGTCGACGAAGGTTGCGAGAAATACAGCCAGTACGTGTATGACGAGGACTGTTATCTCGTGTTCTGGTCCCGCCCGGCGTTATTGGATCGCACGGAGGTGCGCATCGCGCGGGACGAAGAGAATCAATTCCGTAAGGCACATCAGTGGCCGACGATGAAGGACGCGCAGAACCTCCTGCGCCCGATCCGGTTTCTGTTCGACCGGCATCAGGCCTTCGTGAGTAAGATCTGTGATGACCTCTCTTCGACCGAGTTTGGTTGTTCGATCGAGCGTCTCGACGTGACCGACATGCTGCGCGAGGTGAGGCGCAGTATTTACCCGGACTACACTGGGGCGAATTGGCAACCGGCCATCCCGGGCTCGCCGATTCCGATGCGCTGGAAATCCACCGGCGACCGGGCGGATGCCTCGGAGCTGTTGTACCCGTCGCTGTCGCAGCAGCTTATGGTCGCGACAGGCGAGGTCGGATCTCGCAAGAGCGAAACTCTACCCGATCCGACGACCGTGCGTCTCGGTAGTCGAGTCTACGCGCCGCTGATGTTCGAAATACCGCCGAGCGAGCCGCAGCACTTCAACGCGCTCTTCAACGCCCTCAATCGGGCCGAGACACGTGAGGCGGGCCAGGTGCGGGCATTGCCGTATTGCGTATCTTTCATGCTTGAGTCGGACGGGATGAGTGTACTGCGCTGGAAGGGGCTGTTGGCAAATGTGCTAGGCATCACTTCAGAGACCAACCGGAACATCAATCTCGCAGCGAAGGCACTGGGTGAGCAAAAACGGGACGGGACCTGTATCGCAAAGTTGCGGATCGCCGCCACGACGTGGGCGGGGTTGGGAAATGAGGCGCAGCGAGAGTTGACCCTGCGGAAATCCAAGTTATGGCGAATTCTGGAGGGGTGGGGCAGGGGAACCGTGATCGAGCGGACCGGCAATCCCATGAAGGTGCTCCAGAGCACCGCACTTTCACTGTCCTGGCGACACATTGGAAACCCGGCGCCGGCGCCGCTGGGCGAAGCGCTGGCGCTCATGCCCTTCACCCGGCCGGCGTCGCCGTTTTCGACAGGTTCAATCATCTACCGCAGTCTCGATGGAAAGATTCTGCGCTATCAACGCTTCTCGTCGGAACAGACGACCTGGATCACCTTGGTCGCGGGTAAGCCCGGTTCGGGCAAGTCGGTGTTGATGAATCACAACAACGTCGAATTGTGCCTGATGCCCGGGAGCACCCGCTTGCCGTACGTGTGCATCATCGACATTGGCATCAGCTCGTCAGGCTTCATTGATTTGATCCGCGATAACCTGCCAGCGGATCGGCAATACCTGGCGTTCTACAAGCGCCTGCAGAACAATGAGTCCGATGCAATCAACCCAATGGACGCGCCGCTCGGTAAGCGTGAGCCGCTGGCAAAAGACCGTGCATTCCTCGTGAATTTCTTGGCCACATTGGCGACGCCGCCTGAGCGCCGTGGCAAACCGTATGAGGGTATGTCGACGTTTGTGGGGCGGATCATCGACAACGCCTATCGGATGAAGTCGGATCGCTACGAGCGCGCCCAGCCGGAAACCTATAAACCGGGGCACAATCCGGTGGTGGACGAGGCGGTGAGGCGGATTGGGTATAGCGTTCGGCAGGCCACGACGTATTGGGAGTTGGTCGATGCGCTGTTCCAGGCGGGCCTTATCTACGAGGCGGAGGTGACCCAACGCTACGCGGTTCCGATCCTGCACGATCTCGTGGCGACCGCCGCCTCGAAGGAGATCGCGGACGAGTACGGCGGCACGCGCTGCGAGAACGGACAACCGATCCATAGCGCCTTTATCTTGGGTCTGCGCGAGGCCATCAACGATTACCCCATCTTTGCTGGCCAGACTCGGTTTGATATCGGCTCCGCACGTGTCATGGCGCTGGATCTTCAGGACGTCGCGCTGATCGGGTCGGACGCCGCGTTCAAGCAGACTGCTCTGATGTACATGATTGCGAGGCAATCATTTCTCAAGAAGGTTGCCTTCAGTAAGGAGGACCTCCCCTTTTTCGATCCGCTGTATCGCGCCTATTACGAGAAGCTCATCAACGACATTACGGAAGATATCAAAGTGTTAATGATGGACGAGCTGCACAAGACCGGGGGGCATCCGCTACTGCAGCTACAGCTGATGACCGATGGGCGTGAGGCGCGAAAGTGGAATTTGGAGCTCGTGCTCGGCTCACAGCTGATGGAGGACTTTGGCGAACTCACGAAGATCGCCACCACTTACTTCATCTTGGATTCCGGTACCGAGGAGACCCGGCGCTGGTTGCGCGAAAACGTGGGGCTCACCCCAGTGGAGGAATCGGCCTTGACGAACTACGTTCACGGGGCCGGCCCCCACGGATGCACGTTCTTGGCCCGATTTGTGACCAAGGCCGCCACCTACAGCCAACTCTTCACCATGACGGCGGGCCCGATGAGGCTGTGGGCACTCAGTACCACCGCTGAGGATCGCAAACTGCGCTCGCTGTTATATGCCTCGCTGCCCGGCAACGAAGCGCGAGCACGGTTGGCGAGGCGCTTCCCGGGTGGCTCGTGCAAGAAGTTGGTCGAGCGGCTGAAGGCGGAGATGTTCAACACGGCCGATTTCGTTGATGACGATACGTCCTCCTCTGTGATCGAGCGTATTGCCCAAGAGATCTTCGAGGAGGCGCCCGTGACAGCTGCGCGCGCCCACTAGGTCAGGAGGCCCGCGCCCGTGCCACAGTACAAAGGTGCCGCACGCCACACGGAGATCACGCCGCAGCGGCGCCGCAAGGACACGCGTCGGCTCACGCGCCGACTGAGCGAGTTGTTTGAGACGGGTGAGGGCGTGGTGCTTGGGTTGCTGTGCATTCCGATCCTCGCGATTCTCCTGGTGAAGGTGCCCCTGTCGGGGGAGGCGATTTGGCTGTGGGCCTGGTTGTACGGCCGACGGTTCATCGAAGTCAGGCGCCGCGGCTTTGACTTTCCCTTCCGGGTGCCTGTGCACGCAGGGGTGGGGGATGGCTCCTACGTGCGCTCGGGCAACGAGAAGACCGGAAAGTTGGAATGGCGGCAGGCGACCGGCATCACACATCTCGCGCTGGATCTGGAAACGAAGGAGCAAGTGTACTCCTCGGACTCGGACCTGCGCACGCACATGTTGGTTCTGGGCACGACCGGTAGCGGCAAAACCGAATTCCTCTTGGGCTTATTTTTCAATGCGCTGGTGCAAAACACCGGCTGCATCTACGTCGACGGTAAAGGCGATCCGCGGCTGCAAAAGGAGATCTTCCGCCTCGCGCGCTTCCTGGGGCGGGAGGACGACCTGCTCATCATTAACTTCATCACGTCGGGACGTGACTTTGTGGAGCGCCAGGCAGACAAGGTGACGAACACCTTGAATATGATGGCCAACACCTCATCCGGCATGCTGATAGAGCTCATCATTTCCGCAATGGACGACTCCGGCGGCGGTGGCGATATGTGGAAGGGGCGGGCGATCAGTTTCGTGGCGGCGCTCACTCGTCCGCTGACCTATCTGCGCGACAAGGGCTACCTCAATCTGTCGCCGGAGAAGTATCTGGAATACTTCGAGCTCAATGTCCT
>JAQGOE010000180.1 GCA_028293725.1 Gammaproteobacteria bacterium
ACCTCTGCTGCGGGGGTAGCCGCTTTGCGGCGGAACAGCCGGCCCACGAGTATGAAGAATAGCGGGACGAAGAAGATGCCCAGTGCGGTTGCCGCGAGTGTGCCGCCGACAATGCCCGTCCCGATCGCAATGCGACTGTTGGCGCCCGCGCCGCTGGACACTGCCAGCGGCAGTACACCGGCGACGAACGCAAGCGAAGTCATCAGAATCGGTCGCAGCCGCAAGCGCGCGGCGTGGACCGCTGCCTCCAACAACTGCATTCCGCCGCGGTAGCGCTCTTCCGCAAATTCGATGATCAGAATCGCATTTTTGGCTGAAAGCCCGATGGTGGTCAGCAGCGCCACCTGGAAGTAGACGTTGTTGTCTAGGCCGCGCAGTGTCGCCGCCAGGACCGCCCCGATGACTCCCAGGGGAATGACCAGCAGCACCGACAGGGGCACCGACCAACTTTCATACAACGCTGCGAGGCACAGAAATACCACCAGAATGGAGAGGGAATAAAGTTGGGTCGTCTGATTGCCGGCGAGGCGCTCCTGGTATGACAAGCCGCTGAAGGCATGACTGCTGCCGGCGGGGAGTTGATTCGCCAGGGCCTCGATCTCCTGCATGGCGGTCCCGGAGCTCACCCCCGGCGCGGCCGAGCCCTGGATGGAATAAGAGCTGAGGCCGTCGAAGCGGGATAACGTCGACGGGCCATAGGTCCAGTTCGTGTTTGCAAAGGCGGAAAATGGCGTCATGCTGCCACTGCTGCCGCGGACGTACCATTGACCGAGATCGTCGGGGGACGAGCGGAACGGCGCATCGCCTTGGACATACACCTTCTTGACGCGTGAGCGGTCGATGAAGTCGTTGACGTACTCACCGCCCCAGGCGACCGACAGCGTGGTGTTGATGTCGGAAAGTGCGAGGCCCAGCGAGCTCGCTTTGGCCTGATCGACTTTGACTTTGAGCTGTGGCGTGTCCTCCAGAGTCCCGAGGCGCACAGCCGCCAACTTGGGGTCCTTGTTGGCCTGCGCCATCAAAGTGGCCCGCATCGACTCGAGCGCCCTGCGGCCCGTGCCAGGGTTGGCCAGCAGCTGGAACTCGAAGCCGCCGGTCTGGCCGAGACCTGCGATCGCAGGCGGGCTCAACGAGAAAATCTGCGCGTCCCGTATAGAAGCCAGTCTTTGCATGGCGCGCCGCGCGATCGCGTCCGAACGATTGCGACTTCCCTTGCGCTGTGACCAGTCCTTCAACAAGACGAACCCGGCGCCGGCATTCTGACCACTGCCACTCAAGCCGAATCCCGCGGCGGTGAACATCGTGGCGACGTTGTCTTTCTCCTCCTCTAGGAAATAACGCTCGATTTGCTTGCCAACTTCCACCGTGCGCGACAGCGAGGCACCGCTCGGCAGCGTGAACTGCACGATGATCTCGCCCTGATCCTCATCGGGTAGAAAGCTGGTGGGCAGACGTATGAAAAGCACCGCCAGCGCGACGACAATGGCAGCGTAAGTCCACATCCAGCGCCGGGCGTGTTTGGCTACACTTGTGATGCCGCGCTCGTAGTGATCCGACAAACGATCGAACGTGCGATTGAACCAGCCGAGGAATCCCTGGCTGGTGGCATCGTGCGTCGCTGTCAGCAAAGAGGCGCACACGGCGGGGGTCAACGTCAGGGCTACTACCACGGACAAAGCCATGGAGGCGACAATCGTGACGGAGAACTGCCGATAGATGACTCCAGTGGACCCACTGAAGAACGCCATGGGCAGAAACACGGCGGTGAGCGAGATTGCCACGCCGATGAGCGCGCCGGTGATTTCCTGCATCGAGCGTAGCGTCGCTTCGCGTGGCGACAGGCGCTCCTCGCGCATGACACGCTCGACGTTCTCAACCACGACGATCGCATCGTCCACCAGGAGTCCGATCGACAATACCAACGCGAACATGGTCAGTGTGTTGATCGAATAGCCGAGCAGATTCAGAACACCGAAGGTGCCCAGCAGTACCACGGGCACGGCAATGGCCGGAATCAGCGTGGCACGCCAACTCTGGAGGAAAGCGAACATGACGATCACGACGAGAGCGATCGCTTCGAAAAGCGTCTTGACGACTTCCTCGATCGAGATCTTGATGAACGGCGTGCTGTCCTTCGGATACAGGAACTCGTAGCCGGCAGGGAGTCCGTGCGTGAGGCTGGCGACAGTTGCGCGCACCCGCTCGGCGGTCGCGAGCGCGTTGGCTCCCGGCGTCAGTTTGATCGCAACTCCAGAGGCCGGATGACCGCCTCCACGGGTGACGTTGTCATAGTTCTCGCTACCGAGCTCGACGCGTGCTACATCGCCCAGACGTACGGTCGCACCGGATGCATCGTGTTTGAGGATGATGTCGCGGAATTCCTCGCGACTGGTGAATTTCGACTGCGCCGTCACGGTAGCATTGATCTGCTGATCGGCCACTGCAGGCTGCCCGCCTATGTTACCCGCCGAGATCTGCACGTTCTGCGCTACGATTGCCGAGGTGACATCGGAGGGCATCAGGCTGTACGCGGCGAGCTTCGCCGGGTCGAGCCAGATGCGCATGGCGTATTGGGCGCCGAACACCTGGACGCCTCCCACTCCGCCAATGCGGGCGATCGGGTCCTGGATGTTGCTGACGAGATAGTCGGCAAGGTCATTCGCCGTCGCATGATCGGTTGCATCCGCCAGGGCGACGATCATCAGGAAGTCGTTCTGCGACTTGGTGACCGTGACGCCCTGCTGCTGAACGGCGGTCGGCAACCGCGTGAGCGCCTGTTGCACTTTGTTCTGGACTTGTATCTGCGCGGTGTCCGGATTGGTTCCCTGTTGGAAGGTGACCTGGATGCTCGAGCCGTGCGAGGGGTCACTCGTCGAGGAGAAGTAGAGCAGGCCGTCGAGCCCGGTGAGTTGCTCCTCCAGAATCTGGGTGACGCTGTTTTCGACGGTCTCGGCCGATGCGCCGGGGTAGCTGGCCGAGATGTTGACCGTCGGCGGCGCAATGTCAGGGTATTGCTCGACGGGCAGGCTGGTGATCGACAATGCGCCGGCGAGCATGATCGCGATCGCGATCACCCATGCAAAAATCGGCCGGTTGACAAAGAATCGCGCCAGCATGGCTAAAACCGCTGTGGGCCGCGATCCGAGGCTGACAGGCTGGAGTTGACATTGGCGGCCTCGGCCGCCCGGACATGGGACGGGGTCCCATCCGTCGCGAGCGCCACCACCCGCACGGCATCTCCGGCGTGGACTCTGCCGAGCCCCTCGACGATGAGCTGATCGCCCGCCTTCAGTCCGGAGCTGATCAGCCACTGGTTGCCGACGGCACGCTCGGTAACGACGGTGCGCCGCTCAACGCGGTTACCGGGGCCGATGACCAGAGCAAACGCATCGCCGTTGGGGTCACGGCCAATTCCTTGCTGGGGTGCCAGCAGCGCGGCAGGCTGCACTGCATCCTCGATGACGGCGCGAACATACATGCCGGGCAGCAGCAGTCCCTGCGGGTTGGGAAACCGCGCGCGCAGCGTCACCGAGCCGGTGGCCTGATCCACCGCCACTTCCTGAAATTGCAAAATGCCCGCCTGCGCATACTGAGAGCCATCCTCCAGCTTCAGTTGCACGCGTCGATTCCCGGGCGTGGTGCCGTGTGTCCCCAGCAACTCCCGCAAGCGCAGCAGCTGCGCGCTCGATTGTGTCAGGTCCACATAGATCGGATCGAGCGCGCGCAGGGTCGCAAGCGCCGTGTCCTGATTCGCTGTCACGAGCGCGCCGGCGGTCACGTTCGATTTGCCGACCTTGCCTGCAATCGGCGCGCGGATCTGGGTGTAGTCCAGGTTGATTCGCGCGCTCTTCAGGGCAGCTTTCTTGAGCGCCACGGTCGCCAAGCTCTGCTCGTAAGCGGCGTGCGCATCGTCCGCGTCCTGCTTCGAGACGCCCTGAATCTGCATTAACTCGCCGTAGCGTTGGTCCTTGAAGCGGGCGGCCGCAACCGCGGCCTCCGCATTGGCCAGGTCGGCGTTAGCCTGGTCATAGGCGGCTTCATAGGCGGCCGCGTCGATCTGGTAGAGCACCTGGCCGGCTTTCACCAGGGCGCCTTCCTCGAAGAGCCGCGCCTTCAGGATGCCGGAGACCTGCGGCCGCACATCGGCCATCGAGGAAGCCGTGGTGCGGCCGGGAAGCTCCGACTGCAGCGCGATGGAACGCGCCTGCAGGGTGACCACACCCACCTCCGCCATGGGCGGGAATGGAGGTCCCTTGTTCTTGGCGCACCCCCCGAGGCATACCGCGACGGCGATGAGCGCGTAGAGGGCGTTGCAGCGGGAACCGAGGCGGGCGGTCATGAGCGTAAAAAGATGTTGAGAGTGATCGTTCATTCTCATTATGATGCGGCCTCGAGAGGGGTGCAAGGGGCTCAACAGGTGAGTGCGTCACAGTCAGTAAAGGTCAGGCGACCGCCGAAGAATCTGCGGGATCAAATCCGCCGCGATGAGATCGTGAACGCGGCGCGCACTTGCGTGGTGCGCCACGGTTTTCATGCGGCAAGCATGGGCGAGATTGCCGCGGCTGCGCGGATGAGCGTCGGGCAGATCTATCGATACTTTCCCAACAAGGAAGCCATCATCCACGCCATTGTCGAGCGCATCGTGGCGCAGCGTGTGCTGAAAATGGTTGCAACGGTCGGCGCCACCGACATGGCTACCACGCTCGCCGAGCCGCTGGCGGCCGGTCTGAGCGATGTGCAGCGCGATGACCAGATCCTGATGCTCGAGGTGATCGCCGAAGCCACGCGCAATCCCGCGGTGGCGAAGATTGTCCAACAGGCCAGCAGGCGCCTGCACGATCAGGCGGTGCCGATTCTGATGAAGGAATATCCCTCGCTCAGCCGGGCCGAAGTGTCGGCGCGTGTTGAGTTGTTGGCCGTGTTGTTCGAGGGAACCCTGTTTCGCCGGATCGCAGGACACCGCAAAGACACCGTGCCGATTGCTCTGTACCGTGATGTCATCGAAAGAGTGCTGCCGACGACTCGCTGACCGGATAGGCGCCCGGCTTTGCGACGTGCGTAGCGCTTTACGCGGCATTGGATTTTCCTTCGGCTCGCGACGAATTATCCGGGTTGTCGTATAGATTCGTCGCCGTACTTTACAACGGACTGGCGGCCGCCGCGCCGGCCAACCGTGCAAATAAAGGTAAAGAGCGGCGTTCGTTCCAGCAAAATCGCCGCGCGCCAGAGGCGTTTATTGAGCTGAATTCTGGCTGGCGCATCAATCGGATTCCGCGACGATCAACTTCGGCCGTGCCTGGTTCGGGCTCGAGACCGTCGGTCCGGGTTGATGCGAGTGAAAGCGGCCCCTGGTTTGTCCGGCTGCTTCGGCCATGCTATGTAACCATGATCGTGTCAGGTCACCCGGGCGCCCGGGGCAAGTTGCGGGAGATAACGGACGAGTATCTCGGGAGCCTGTTGCGGCACGCTCCCGCTTGCCCGGCCCTGGCGCCCGGGTGCCGGGCGACGGTCAACGCCGTCGCCACGGGCGTGACGAGTTTGCCCCCGATCGACGACTTTCCGGCTTTGCAGATCTTTACAGATCCGCAGCGGGGTGAAGTTGCCGTAGCCGGTGTCGCCAAGATCGCCGGGGCGTTGCATCCATTCGCGTTGCGGCTGCGCGTGGAGAGCGAGCGCATTCTCGAGGCGGAAGCGCTCCTGAGCAACACATCCAAGGGGCACTTCGCGGATGTCGAACAACTCTTGAAGCCCGACGTGTTGTATGACGCCCCCGTCGCGCTCGAGCGCGCGAGCGACCGCGCAGGGCTCACGGCGGCGGCAGACAGCTATTGGACGGGTCTGCAGGAAAGCGACGGCAGTATTCCCAAGTTCGCCTATCGCTGCGATCGCTTCGACAACGGCAAGAAGATCACCAACAATCTGTCGATTCTGCTGTCACCCGAAGCTGCGGTGCTCACTTGCGCCAGCGGTCTCAATGCGACCCGCCCGGCGCGTCCGGTCGCGCGTAATCGCCGCTTCCCGGTGTTGGATGTGAGTCTGGGCGTCGTCGTGAGCTTCGTCCTGGTGGACTTCAAGCCGAACCCGCAGATCAAGCTGCCCGGCATGACGCACTACATGATGGGCCTGTTCAAGATCGTGGACGGCGAGATCCGCAGTCTCGATGAGATCACGGAGAAGTTGCCGTTCGGCTCACCCTCAGGCTGGTGATTCCCTTGGGAAATAAAACGACATCTTTTCTCGTATATTGACTTTTTACGTCGTTTTATAGGATGCTGATCGCAGTCAAATCCAGCCATTAAGAGGGGAAAGCGCCATGCACGTCGGGTATGCGACAGGGTTTCAGCACCAGAGCGGACCGGAAGTGAATGACTCGACGTTCATCCACGAAGACCTGGAGATGGCGTTGCTCGCGGAGTCGCTCGGGTTCGAATCCGTCTGGGTGACCGAGCATCACTTTTCCAACTACTCGCTTTCCCCCGCGCCGCTGCAGACGCTCGCCTGGTTTGCGGGCAAGGTGCGCAAGGCATTCCTCGGAACCCAGGTCGTGGTGTTGCCGTGGAATGATCCGGTGCGCGTCGCGGAGCAGGCGCTGTGGTTGGACACCGTCACGAACGGGCGCGTGGTGTTGGGATTCGGCCGCGGTCTGGGCAAGATGGAATACGAGGGGATGCGGGTCGACATCAACCAGACACGGCAACTGTTCCGCGAGTACGCCGAGTTGATCATCGGCGCGCTGGAGACCGGTGTGATGGAAGGTGGCGCACTCACCAGGCAGCCGCGCCGCGAGCTGCGTCCGCGGCCGCAACGCTCGTTCCAAGGCAGAATCTTCGGCTCCGCCGGCTCGCCGGAATCCGTGCGTACGGTGGCCGAGCTCGGCATGGGCGTGCTCATCATCAATCCCGAGCCACGGCCCGCGCTGGGGGTGGATTTTGAAACCTACAAGTCGGTGTGGGCCGAGAAGCACCCACAGCGCGCGCTACCGAGGCCGCTGCTGTCGGGGACGATCTTCGTGGACGAAAGCGGCGAGCGCGCTCGGGAAATGTCGGTGCGATACCATCGAGTCAACTTCAAGGCGGCGGTGGTGAACTACGGTATGGCGGAAGCGGATTTCGGCACCGCGAAGGGCAACGAGTACTACCAGAAGATGAAGATCGCACCGGAGAAGGTCGACGAGATGGCGGACCGGATGGGAACCATCATGCCCGCGGGGACTCCGACAGAGGTGCTCACACAGCTCGAGACCATCAACAAAAATATCGGCCTGCAGGGCTTCTTCCCGCACTTTCACTTTGGCGCCATGCCTCGCGAGGAAGCCGTCAGAAATCTGCGTCTGTTCGCCGAGAAGTGCCTGCCGGAGCTCAAGAGCTGGCCGGCGGAGGCCTCGTTCGGCTTGCCGCGGCTGGAGTCGGCCGCCTGAAGGGGAGGGGAGCTCGCTGCTGCGCGTGAGGCTGTTGGATAGCGGCCGCCGGCTCAGGCCGCGCGGCCGAAGCGCCGTGAGACTTCCGCGAGGCGGCGATACTTGACGTCCTGTGCCGCTGCCGCGCCGGAGGCGTCGCGGCGCGCGATGGCATCGGCCCCCTTGCGCGTCTCGGTCAGGTAGACCTGATCGAGCTGCGCGAAGTCCGCGATGCCGACCATCTCCCAGGACGAAAACGCCTTGGTGCTGAGCAGGATGAGATCGATGAGAGGATTGTCGAGGGTGCGGGTGAGGCTCTCCTCGACTTCAAACATGGCGCATCTGACTTGCGTCGTCGGCAAGCTGGCAAATTTGCTCAGCGCCGCGTGGATGCGTGCAACATCCGCAGGCTCGGCGAGCGCGGCGGCCCTTGCTGCCGCCTCCATGCTGGTGGCGTGAAACAGCTTCATGGCGGCACCGGCGCTCAGCCCGTGGGCTGCGAAATGACAACTGATCAGGCGGCACACCGAGGCCGGTCGCGGCACCTGGCTGACTACCCCGTTGCCGCGGCCGCGCAGCGAGGTCTGCCTCGATGCCGTTGGACACCTGGCAACCCAGCTTCAGCTCGCTGGGCAGCTCACCCACCAGGGAGGAAAAGAAGAGGGCGGGGCTGAATTCGGACGAAATTCTCACGCCAAGCAGCCGCGCAGAAAGGCGTCGATGCGTTGGTTGGCCACCGCCGCCAGGGGGTGAGGCGTTTCGATGAACGCATGGTCCGCACCCGGCCAGATGGCGATTTCCGCCCGATTGCCGCTGCTCAGCCAGCGGCAATACATGAACAAGGAGTCGTCGAGAAAGGCATCCAGCGTGCCTACGGTGAAGAGCGCGGGCGGCAGCTCATGCAGGCTCCCATATAAAGAGGAGATATCCGGGTGTCGCATCTGCTGCGGGTCTGGACAGTAGGTAGCGGCGATGCGCGCAATATCGGACGCTTTCAACACCCCGCTGTCCGCCTTGCGCTGGCTGGGGGTCATCGAGCTGTCGTAGACGCCGAAGGAGAGATTCGCGCCGCGAAATCCGCGGTAACCCTGTCGGTCGCGCATGCGCGTCAGTGTTGGCACGGCGAGCATCGCGCCGGCCGACTCGCCTCCAATGAGCAATGTGTCGGTGCCAAACTCGGCTTTGGCGTTGCGCGCCAGCCATAGCGCAACGGCTTCGCAGTCATCCCAGGCCGCCGGAAACGGATGCTCCGGGGCAAGCCGGTATTCGACGCTGACACAAGTCACGCCGACTTCGCGGGCAATCCGTTCCAACATCGGGTCCTGGCCGGCCGCCGATCCGAGGATCATCCCGCCGCCATGCAGGTGCAGGTACACCGCGCGTGGTGACTCCGCGGGAACGATGTGCACCCCGATGTTGCCATCGATGGTGCGGTCGATGGCGCGTGCGGATCGCGGCATTGGCGGCATGAAGCCGCCGCCACGCGCCACTTCCACGCCGATATCCCAGATCCCGGGCCTTCCCTGCATCATGCGGGCCGCACGTAGGTTGAATTCGGCTGTCTCGGGCGTTACGGCGGCGGCCCGGAACACATCGCCGAAAGGATGCAGTGTCGTTGTTTGAGTCATATACCTACCAGCCCGAGAGCGCCCCCAGGGGCAGAATCTCCCGGATCTCATCGACACTGCGCAGCTCGCAGTCGACGACTTTGAACACACCCATCATGTAGAAGGAGCCCGCGTCCGGACGAGGGCGGTCGGGAATGGGGTGAAAATCGATCACCACGAAGCTGGCGGCCACCCCGCGCTCCACATCGAGCACCGGATAGCGACGCTCGCGGGCCCGCGGGCGCGCCGCTTTGGTGTGGTCGAGTGCCGAGGCGCAGGTGTGCACCGTGGCGTCCGGAGACAACAACGTTCTCAGGGTGTTGGTGGTCTTGGCGCCGTTGTCATATTTGTCGCAGCGATAGTGAAACCGCGGAATGGAGCCGTCGCTGCGCTCCAGACCCTCCCAGTAGCTGTCGGCCGCCGCACGCAATTGCTCGAGACTGGCGGCACGGGCTGGTGGAACCGGCGCATCGTACAGGATGTCAGGTTTGAGCAGTTGCTCGACGTCGGCAAAGTGCCCCTTGGGATCGGTGCTGACGACCACCTCCGACTCGATGACGTGGCCGCCCTGGATGCGCAGGCGCACGGCGAATGGCCATGGCCGGCTGTCTCGATAAGCAACCCCCATCATGACGAGCTGCCGTGCTTGCGGGTCGACGAAGAACTGCTCGCCCGCGAAGCGCTCGATGCTACGCCAGCAGCCTTCGCCCACCGGGATTTCCCGGCCGTTTTCCGTTGCGCGTAACGCAGGGTGCAGCGGCGCGCCCGCCGGGTCATGACGCACGATCGCCGCCAGATACCGTCGGCCGACCTCGATCAACTCCTCACGTGTGTCGTCATTCATACCGCCCCTGATCCATCGCCTCGATGGCGCGCTTGGCCGCAGCCGTCTCCGCACGGCGCGCCGCTTCGAGCATCTGCCGGCCGGGATCTATGACCTGGCCCTGCGGGAAGCTCGCGAGGATTTCCGTAAAGTGCTCCGCGAGCTCGTCACGGAATTCGCCGTGGCTGAGGATGTAGGCTGTGTTGTGGAGGATGCCCTGTACCACTATTTCCCCGATCTCGTACGGATCCATGCCGGCCTCTGGCGGCGGTGTGAGGGGGCCCGGCGGGTGTCCAACGGGCGCGGGTCGCGCGAACCGCGGCTGCCGGTTTTCTTCGGACTGCAGCATCCGGCTGCGTGTCAATCCCGGATACAACACCGAGACGCCGATGCCACGGGAAGCGAGGGTCAGGCGCAATGAATCGCTCAAGCCGCGCACGCCATACTTGGATGCCGCGTAGATGAAGTTGTTGGCCGTTGGGATCAGCCCCGCCATCGAGGCCGTGGTGAGGATATGGCCACCTTCGCCGTGGGCCAGCAGGTGCGGCAGAAAACTCATGATGCCGTTGATGGTGCCGCCGAGGTTCACGGCCAGGACCCAGTCCCAGTCGGCATAGCTCATCTGCTCCACCGGCGGACAGGTTCCCACGCCGGCGTTGTTGACGAGGATATGAGCTTTGCCAAAGCGCCGCACCGTCGCCTCGGCGGCCGCCGCCATGGCGTTGCGATCGCATACATCGACCTGCAGATACTCGACGGTGTCGGTTGCGCCGAGCAACTCGCGAGCTTCTGCCAGGTAATCGGCACGCAGATCGGCGACCACGACGCGCGCTCCGTGCGCCAACAGGCGGCGCACGATGCCGAGGCCAATGCCACTGGCACCGCCGGTAACGAAAGCAACCTTGTTCGTAATGACGCGCATTGCCGGTCTCTCAACTGAAGCGAAGGATCATGATCGATATGCCGCTGCCAGCAACGCGGCGTGGCGCGCTTGTAGGATGGGCTTCACCAACGCGTCCGTGAACACGTAAGGTTGATTCTCGGCCATTGCATCGGCAAGGCGCTCTCCTACGTCGAGCGGGTCGGCGCCCAGTGCCAGGATCGAGCGCGCCAACTCAGCCATCGCGCGCTGTTGTTCGGGGCTCGCACTGAGACCGGAATCGGCGAGTTCGGGCGGGCGCATCGAGCCGTGATCGTGGATGTTGGTATTGACGGCGGCGGGGCACAGCAGCGTGACCCCGATATGCTCGGCCTCGAGGTCCGTGCGCAAGCACTCCATGAGCGCCGTCACGCCGAACTTCGCGCTGCTGTAGATACCCCCATCGTCTGCTACGACGAGCCCGCCCATGGACGACGTGGCGCAGACGTGCCCGCCGTCCCGGTTGGCGCGCAGGACCGGCAGGAAGGTCTCGAGACCCAGGGTGACCCCACGAAGATTGACGCCCATCAACCAGGCCCAGTCGTGCGGCCGCGCCTCCAGCACCTTGCCGAGCAGGCCGATGCCGGCGTTCAGACACAACAGGTGCAGCGTGCCGAAGCGCCGGGTCACCTCTGCATGCACCCGCGTCCAATCCCGTGGAGAGCTGACGTCAAGATGCTCCATCCGTACCCGGTCGCCGTAGGCAGCGAGGGACGTGACGGCCTGCTCCATGTGGTCCGGGCGGATATCCCCGATCACGACCGTGGCACCCCTGCGTAGCAGGGCGCGACTGATCCCGAGGCCGATGCCGCTGGCCCCGCCGGTCACCAGGGCGACACGCCCGGTGAGAACCGAAGGTGAGCTCATTCGATTATAGTGGCCACCGG
>JAQGOE010000152.1 GCA_028293725.1 Gammaproteobacteria bacterium
TTGGACCAGACATCTGAGGACATAGGCCTCGATGACCGATGCCGCGAATTCACGGAAGCGACAGGACTGGAGACGGATCTTGAGGTGTCCGCTGACGACGAAGAAGAAGGGCCTGCGCCATAAGCCACCTGTGCAACCCGCGCGTTATGGCCTAGTCCCACTGGAGCCTGGCTGTTGACGCAGCATCCGCCATCTGCCGCCCACAAAGCCCCGGTATGAGTGAATTACATCAGCTGCATGGGTTCGCTCGATACAGTCGATACTGAGCGCGTCTTTCCGGCTACGGGCAGGGACTCGTCCCGTCCCCGCCATCATCAGGCTCCATCTCAGGCTCGATCAGAGCGAGCGGTGGTGCAGTCAGATACACGATCCTGGTATCCGGTTGCACCATCTTTATCGCATGCTCACTCTTGACTAGCCGCGAGTCATTTCGCATCGACATCATTGTCCAGCCCCGAATGACTCCGTCCACGCGGTTGGCCTGCGTTCGGGCGAACGCCTCGAAGTCACACACCCTGTAGGGCGCGTACTCCGGCCGCTCCGTTTCCAACCAAACCTGGACGGTTTGAGCGTTCTGGTGCGCCAGAGGCAGCACACCGGCCAAATTGGGCTTCGGCCACTCCAGCGTGGTCCTGGGCGCGCCGTCCTCGGTGACCTGCGTGAGCGCGCGCTCGTGCTTGTCGAGCACGAGCATCCGCTCGCCAGACGCGAACTGACGGTTCACTGCGGCCGTGTCCAGCCAGGTTTCCAAATGCTGGCGCAACGTATCCAATTCTTGCGACCGAGTGTCGGAAGGGTCCGGTGCATGCAGCGAAATACCCGTCGATCCCGCGCTACTGATCACAACGACATCGGGGGAATGGGAGCGGATTGTCACAGAATCCTCCTGGGGGACATTACCCGACAGAAACTTCTCCTCGGAGAGGATATCATTCGCTGTGGCGGGCGCGGCAGCTACGAAACGAATAAGCTCAGCCTCTGCGTGCTGGTCAGCATAGGTCTGCAAGTGTTGGTGGTGGCGCGAAAGCCTGGGATCTAATACTCCCAGCCCTTCGAGGACGAATAGCGCGGTTGCAATGCCAGCCGCATCGGCACTCATTTCAGCCGTTTGATTCATGCGCACCTGAAGCCGTGGCCAGTCGGGCGCGGCGTAGAAGCCCTCGTTAGAAAGCTCATAGTAGCGCCAGTCACCCTCCTGGTAGTCTGTTGCGAAGATGCGCAGGTGTTCCAATACTTCCCGCGGAAAATCGAGCGTCGCCCCAAACACCTCAAAGTGTCGACCCAACAGAGCCCGGAACTGCGCTTCAGTGACCTGCCGTGCTTCGATCATTTCCGGGGCAGTTGTAGATTCCATTGGTGCCTAGCGCGCCGTCTCAGAGTGTTGGCGCAGCGTCGCCATCTGCCGCCGCGGAAGCCCGGGAGAGATGTTCGGCGTGTTCGCTGTCCGTGAGCACAATCCAGTCAGCAGGTTCCCAGACCGCATCGTCTGCGCTTCGGTATCGCTCCCGCTGGCGCTCCCATGCCGCCCGAAGAAAATCGCAATCTGCCTGCTCTTCCGTCTCCCCATAGACGGTCCAATTCCCCTCGACTCCGTCCGGATTGTCCGGCCAGAAAAAGCGCACGTTCCACTTCTTACCCAACTCGAGATCCTCGGCCTGCCTCTCGCCCAGGACCTCGCCGTCTGGACCGAGGATCTGTTCCATGCGCCGTTCGACCTGGTAGTTGTGTTCAGCGTTGCGGTGGATGTGCCGGACAACTTCCTCGGGGGTTAGCCCCGTGAGGGCATCCTCCGGCGACTGTTCCGCTCGGTACACGGCAAACGTTTCGTGCAGCGCGGCTGACGCCCCAGACTCGGCCTTACGCTCTCTCCCAAGCACGTAGTCGTGGGGCGCCTCCCCAATACCGTCGAAGTCGACCAGGGCTTCTTGAACGCTGCGTATGACGAGACCCACATCTTCGACGAACTCGTCGGTCGAAAATGGGAAATCTGCGTCGGCAATGCCGTGATGAGCGGTCGCCCCGATAGGGTCGGGGTCTACCGGCCCAAGACCTGCTTCGCGTGTTCGAGACTGTGCGGCGGATAACCCAACTGAGCCTCTGCCTGCGATAGCAGCTGCAGTTCTTCCTCGGACGCCGTCGGATACCCCTGCCGGTACTCCTGAAGTGCCCGCTTCTGGAAAGCCGCTGGATCGCTGAGGGCCTGCTGAATCCTGTCCGAGGGTTCCGCGGTAGACGGCTTCGGAGATTCGACCGGCTTCAAACTCTGCGTGGAGGGCATCACATAACTCCTCAACCGACACATTATAACGCTTCTGGGCCAGCTCCGCCAAAGTGAGGCGCTGAGCCGTTCCCGGCGGTCCACTATTGTCGAAAAGGTCAAAGCGGATACGCGGATCGGCCGCATACTGGGTAGCCAATTTCTGAATGACCTCACCGGCGCCAGCATGTGTTCTGGCGTGCTCGTCCACGGGCGCCGTGCGACCCATACGCATCGCCCGCGGCAGCGCGCCTTGGGTCAGCGCTTCAATCGGGTTGCGATAGGTATACACAACGCGAACATCTCTTCCTGCCGCAAGCGCTTGCTCGATCTTCAGTGCTGCACTCGAGAGAGCATTCAGGTTCGTGTCGTAAATGATCTGCGGCAGCTCTCCCGTCTCGCCGATCCCGGCGAGCGTCAGGCCCGTTGTTTTCCCAGCGCCAGTGCCGCCTGCGGTGAAAAGCACCACGGGTGCCTCGCCAGGTCCAGGTGTCTCAGCGAGCTTTCGAGCGTACATCTGTTTCACTAAGGCGCTCGCGGGTTCGTGCACCGCAGCGCTCAGCGTCCGATCGGCTCGGTATTCGGGGGCGAGCTCGCGCGCGAGGTCCGTATTGAGGATCCGTCCGTTCGCGGAACCCGCAAGTTGTCTGTACGCCGAGATAGCCGCCTCCACGTCAAACTCAAGTTGTGTGGCGAAGCGCGCTTCGATGGCCTGGTGCTCGGAGAGCAAATTCTGCGCGCGCGGGATCTTGAAAACGGAGGGTGCGTGCCTGAGGACTTCGCGGATCTCGCCTGCTACGTTGGGATCGTGGATGGGATCGGCATTTGCCACTCCCGTCTGCAACAGATCAAACACGGATAGACCTCCGCCGCCGCACGGTTTGCCAAGTGAGCGCATAAACCAACGCCATCCGCCGCGTCCAACAGGGCAAGCCCATGCAAGCCATCAACCGGCGGCCGAGCTTCCCCAGCGTGACCGATCCACTGTCCCGCTCCCGATCGTCCTGCACATCCGTGTGCAACCACTTTCCAAGCTCCTCGCACCCCAGTGGCACAAGACGGCTGACAAACTCGCCGAGCCGATACCTCACATTCCAAGAACCGATTAATCGCGGTGTAGCGTCCATATCACGGTGCGTTAGGGGCACTCTCGCTATCGCCGCGTCCACGGAGCATGGCAGTAAACTCCTGCAGTACGTCTTTGAGCCGCTCCATCACGTGCTGAACAGCCGCTTTCAGGCGCTCAAGATGACTCGGCTCAAGCTCGCCTCGGCCGGTGTCGAAGGCCGGCACGGTTGAAGCGCTCGATTCCATGTCTTGATGAGACTTCTGCAACCGCTCTTTGAGCCGCTCGTAACGTGGTTTGCCAATCAGCTCCGGGTTAATAACCTCCTCCTGTGCACGCCCGTAGTGTCGAATGAAGCCGTCGAGTGCACGGTCCATCGCTCTTTTGCGGGTACCCGCATCCGCGCTCTCAGTGACCGCCTCGTTGAATCGCCGGCGTAGCTCCGCGAAGTCACCACCAGGTCTCATTTTCCCGATCACCTCGGGTACCGACAGACCGCGCTCACGAGCGATTCGCTGCATCTCCGCTCGCAGCTGAGTCAGCTTGCTCGAGGATGCCCAGAACGCGTCCTGTTCCTGCATGAAACCGCGCGCAGCCTTGTCGACCTGGCCGATGCGATACTCGGACAGACGCGGCAGTACAGCGGCCCGATCGCTCGCCTGGTCCGCGGCGGTCATCCGGTCGCCGTTCGGGGACCCGGATAGTCGGTCGGCAGCGTTCCGGGCCACCGCGCCCACGGCACGCCCCACGGCGCCCACGGCCGCTGCCGCCCCGCCAACCGTCGCCGCGAGCCCTTCGCCCAAAAGACCCAGCCCCTTTATCTGGACCCGCTGACCCGGGGTCATCGCCACGGTGTTTACGGCGTCGGGTCCCTCAACGCCTGACAACGGGCCGGGAGGCCGGCCGGTCCCGCGCAGCTTTACATCAGCGATATGGCCCAGTTCCGCCGCGGTCGGTGCCGTCCCCCCTGGGTTCCGGGCGGCGCGCTCAGCCAACACTTCCTCCACCACCTTCCGCAGTAGCGCACGCAGGTCTGGCGAAACAGGCGGCGCTTGCGTTGAGCTCGTGTCGAAGCGCCGCGGACCCGCTTCAGACTCTTTCGCGTCGCGTTGGGCACGGACCTCGGCCTCCGGGGACCCTATTGGATTAGGCGGTGGCGGCTCCCGACCTACCTCGGACAGCGTCTCGGCCCTGCCGCCCTCGGCCGGTCGTGGCTCCATCGGGTCGGCCTTCGCACCATCCTTCATCGCGGAGCCGGATGGCTTGTTGGCATCAACGTCCGGCGGGGCCGGATCCGCCGGCTGTGGCGACAGTTGGGGTTCTCTTGGCGCGAAGCGCGGGAGCGAAGCCAAGGAATCATCGTCGTGCTCGATCGACGCTTCCCGACCCCCCGTGGCTCGTATGGTCCCTCGGGTATTCACGCGATCCCCTCCACCGTACTCAACTCTTTTGGCACCGCCAGGCGCAGCAGCGTTATCTGCTTCGACAAGCATCTTGCATTTCTCCCTCAGTGCACCGCCTGCGTAGCCGCCTCGCGTGCCGCACGCTGCTGCGCGTCGACCAGCGGACCGCGCAAGGACCTCACTCTCTGAGCGGCATATACCGCCAGCAACGCCTCCACGTGCTCTCGCTTCGCCCGAATCGCCTCATCGAGGTACGCGGCGACACCCAATGCCCGTAGGTAATCCACGCGCAAGGCGCGCGTGCCGACGTTTACGATGTTCGTATTCCACTCCGCATCCGTAAACCGTCGCATTGCCTCCGTTGCCATCATCTCGGACGCCGAGAGGCTCTCGTAGTCACCCAGGGGGGGACTCGGAAGAGCGCCGTACCCATCCGCATCACTCAAGACCGTCGCGATGTTGCCACTCGCGCCCTTTGCAGCCGCTTGCAAAGCATCGCCGTTTGCCGCGGCTATCTGTGCAGGATCGAGTTGATCGGATGAGGCCACGCCCATCGGCGGTGTAGCGTTGAAAAGATTCGCGTACTGCGACTTCGTATCCGCACCGAGGGTGGAATACAGGCCATCATTCTGAATGGGAAAGGTCGCGCAGAAATACGGCGAGGGATCGGTGGCATAGCCGAAGTCCCGTTTTGAGATCGCATTGGGCAGCTGCGCCGGATTGAACGTCGGATTCTTTGCCGCCGCGGCCGAGAACGCCTCCACACGCGCGTTATCCGCCTGCGGGACCCCGTAGATGAAATGCAAGTGCACCGCGCCGTCGGGACCCATCCCTGTATTCCCGCTGAGACCGATCTGCTGGCCGGCTGTCACCTTCGTGCCCTCCTTCACGGAGATGGCCGATAGGTGGTAGTACGTCGCGATCTCGCCATTGTCTCGTTGGATCATTACGGTATTGCCGGCGGTGCCGCGCAATCGCGCCCAAATCACCGTGCCGTCCGTGGTGGCCAGAACGGGGCCCGCGGCACCTCCCGTAGTGAAATCGAGGCCGTCGTGCATGTGGGGCTTGCTGTTGCCTGAGCCGAAATTGGCCGCGCCCCCCTCACGAAACTTTCCGAATCGCCCCGACACCTGCTCTTGCTGCGTCGGTGGCACCATACAGGCTTCATCCGCCACAGCGCCTCGCCACTCGGAACTGATCAGCGCGACCAACGCGATTAGGCTGGAAAGGCGGCGCGTGCTCACTGAATCTGACTCTTTGCTTGCTGACTCGCCGCTCGTCCAACGGCGGCCGCAGCGTGTTGCGAGTCGCTTCGCAGCTGACCCGCGACGAGCGTGGCAAGATTAGCCTCCATGCGCTCATACTGCCGATACTGTCTTTCCAACAGGACCAGGTCCAGCGCCTTCTCCTTCAGCAGTTCAACCATCAAGCCTCGTGTGTTCTGTCCGGCCATGGCCTTGGTCCACGCATCGTAATCGGCCGTGTTACCGAGGTAGCGTTGCACCTCCCGCTCCAACCGCACCGCCATCGGAATATCCGACCCGCCGTGCGCGGCGTCGACTCCCGTGTATTCCAGCTGGATCTCTTTGAGGGACGCCAAAGCCGGTGACACCAGCGCATCCTTCTGGGCCTTCGCGAGCGCATACGCAACGGCCGCGGGGCTCCCGGCGGCAGCAGCTGGCACAGGCGCATCCGGCGGCCCCGTCAGGTTGTTTCCGAATGCTACCTTGGCGCGATAGAGCGAATCGGCCTCCATCATGGGCTGAAACAATGTCGCCGCTGTCACAGAGGCGCCTGCCATAGGGCCTGCGCTATCGCACATGCCGGACTTCACCTGATCCGACGTGCAGAAGTATTGACGATGCTCCTGAGCGAGGGTCTGTGCTGCCTGCACGGGATCGGAATAAACCCCCGGCGCGGCGGTGACCTCCGACATGATTCGCACGCGTCGCTCCTCTCCCATCTCCGCATCGCGGTTAGCAATCAAATTGCGGCCCGCATAGATCGCGCACGGTTGGTATCCCTGGCCAAATTCCGGTCCGTACTCAAACCGCGCGTCCTTCACTCGCTCCGCCTGCGACAACGCGTTTAGCGCCGTCGCGGTCGTTTGCGCCGAAGTACGATTTGCATCCGCAATTTGGTTGGCCGCCAACGCCTTTTGCTTCGTCAAGACCGCAACGGCCGAGTTAATCCTCTGGCTGTACTGTTCCAACTCCGATGACAACGCCGAATCGACCGAACTGATTTCCGACTCGATCGCCCCCGTTGCGCTGTCGAACATCGGCTGCACGAAATTCTCTTGATATTGCGGCGGGCAAAATTGCGCGAACGCCAGCCCTGAGGTCAGTGCAATCGTGGTCGCCAGTATCACACTGCGCCGGTTACGCGCGTCCATGGTCGTTCATTTCCCTACTTGATAGCGCCCGCCGCCGTATCGCGGACCATCTTGTTGTACTTCATGTCCACGTTCGCCTTGGCTTCCTGGGAGGCTGCAATGGCGAGCGCCGCCAAGTTTAGCTCCAGGCGCTCGCCCTGTTGGTATTGCCTGTAATGTAGCCAGGTTTCCAGTCCGCTCATCTTCACGGCCTCCACCATCAGGCCCCGCTCGGATTGTGCCGCCAAGGCGCTCGACCACTGCTGCGCTTCTTTGCCTCCAAAATATTGATCCACCCGGAGCGTCAGCACCTCGTTCGGGGACTTGTTATCAAGGTCAGCCGACTGAGCGTTGGCCGCTTGAATCATGCTCAGGCTATAGGCCGGAATTGACAGAAGCGCATCTTTGGTGTTCTTCAGCAACATGTACTGCTGCCCCGCGGCGCTCCTGCCAGCACTCGGTGCGACGATCGGATCGGGATCGCCCAACACGTGCTGTAAGTACGCCTGCTGCGCCTGCTGCTGAAGACTATTCGGTGCGGTCGGCTCAAAGAGCAACTCCCCATTGGCATCACCGCCGGGTAGTGAGCTCACGGCGCACAACCCCGCGTCCGCTTCCGCCTGGGAACAGAATTTCGCACGATGATCAGCGAGGCGCTGTGCCAGAGCCGTGCCGGTAGAGGCCACCATTCGCCCCGGCGCTACATCCAGGGCCGCGACACTACTCTTAGCCGAAGCGCCCAAGGTATCGAATGCCGCAT
Source organism: Gammaproteobacteria bacterium (assembly GCA_028293725.1). The sequence goes on from JAQGOE010000152.1 coordinate 7,861, forward strand.
CTAATGTTCGGTTCGCAGCATTCACCATGCACGGCTGGTATCCTTGACCGGTGGATGGGTTGTAGTCCAGCACCGTTGTGGCGATCGCGTCGCTGTCGTGCTGAGCGTGCACTGCGTTCGTCAGTTGATTCGCCGACTCGCGTGACGCATCCGTCACGACGTTACCTGCCATGGCCTCCTGCTTCGTCGCGACCGCGATGGCCGAGATCAGCTCCTCGAACTTCGTGGCCATGTTCGTTCCGAAGGTACTGCCGAACACGGCGAGATCGCTGGAAATCACGCTGGCTAACTGCGTGATCTCCTGGATCGTCCACGACTCGGCCGGCCCGAAGCCATAGAGCGCCGCTCCCGCGCTGCCGCTCACCAGACACGCGACGACGGTCCCCAGCGTGCGCCATCGAGCCAGACTTCCGTGCCGCATTGCCCTATTGCCCCGTCAACATCGGTACTCGCCGCTCGAGCACCTGACCCACGATCGCATCCGCAACGAGTGTCCCCGCAGCGACCCGTGCGAGTTGCTGTTCGGCCGCCGCCACGCAGGCGGTGCTCTTGCAGTCGGCGACCGCCGGAGCCCGGGTGTCGGCAACCATCGCCGCGTAGGCGTAGCCTGCGAGCTCGCCCTCGGCGGGCAGCGTCCGTTCCGCGAATGCCCCGGCATAATTCACATCCCATCCCTGCATCCCATTGGCCGTCAGCTGGCACATGCCCACTTTGGCTTCCGAAACAGTGCAATACGAATCCCGGTGGAGTGCCATTCGCTCGCGCTCCGCGTGTGCCTGGTCAGCCACCCGCGTCGAGGCAAACGTGGCCATCAACTTCGACCGATCCAACGAGACCTGATGCCACGCCTCGACCTGTGAAGTCGCATCTTTCTGCGCTTCGCATTTGAGCGTCACCGGCTGTCCCCAGTTCGGGTCTACCGCCATCACCGCCTTGCTCATGCGCTCGGACATCGCGATCGCACCCATGGCTGTGGCCAGCTGTTGCTGTGAGACGAGGCGTGCTTGTCCGACCTGGTTGGCCGCCAGCGCGGTTTGCTTAACCGTCACCGCCCAGCCGGATAGCTCATTCTGCATGCTCAAGATCCATTGCAACGCTGATTGCCAAGTAATCGCCTGCGCTACCGGGGCTGTGAGCAGCACCAACGCAGACCCCAACACTAACGTCATTCGGTGGTTGCCCATCGGGTCGCGATCCTTTAGTTGAAGAGTTTCCCGACTCCAGACCACCAACTACTGTTCGTTGTCGGCGCACCGGTCGTGCTCGGTCGAACGCTATTCCGCTGTGCGGCGGCGGCGGACGTCGCCACCGAGGGCGACACCGTCGGTACTGTGTTGCCGCTTTGCGAGATCACCTGGCTCAATTGCTCCTGGAGCGTAATCAAGCTCGTCTGATCGCTCACCAGCGCCTTCTGCGCAGTCTGCAAGGCCGTCAGTTCCGCCGCGCAGCCGGTGTTTCCGGTCATGCACGCATTGTAGGCAGTCTGCGCGTTCTGCAAATTCGTCTGGTCCTGGTTCACCGTCATCTGCTGGTTCCCAATCTCCTGCGTGAGCGTGTTGATCTGCGCGGCGTTATTGGTCACCTGGCCGCTCGTACCGTTGCTTCCGCTACTGAAGGTTGTCTGCGTCGCGTTGAATGGGTTGGTGTTCGCCGTGTAGTTGCTCGTCGAGCCGCTTCCCTGGTACTGAGCCCCCAGTTGAGGGTCGACCGAGGACATCCCAGCACTGGGCATGCCGTTGATGTCCGAAAATCCGGGAATCTGGTTCACGTCCGAGATCGCCTGATTGAGCGGAGTGGTGACCAGTCCGGCAATCGGTGTGTTGGCCGTCCAAGTCTTCTTCGCGTACTGGGTCAGCACTGTTTCTGCGGCGTCCACAATGGAGGCCAAACTCGGTATCGCAAACGAGAGATCGAAAACTTGGCTAATGGAGGAAAAATTGGCCCCCGTCGGATCAAAGAGCGATCCCGTCTGCGGCGTCGCCGAGGCAATCGTTTCATGAGCTTTCGTGGCGGTCTGGATCGCCGCACCGACGGTCCCCGCAGCGCCCTGCGCACAGCTGGCCGCATCCGCGTTGATTTCAGTGGCCACCACTGAGTCTTGCTGCGAGATCAACGTCGTGTCGGTCGTGCCGCTGTCGCTGCCGCCTGTTGAGAACAGCCCCGCGAACCAGCTCGTGGTGCTCTGGGCCGTCGCCATGGCCGACACCACGACCGCCGCACCAATTAGCATTCCGAGTAACAGCCCACGCTGTTGTGCGCGCGTCTTTTCCGCGACCCGAGCGAGTGTCTTAGCCATCTCTGTAACTCCTCATGACCGTCAAGATTCGTTGCAGCCGCTCCTCAGAGAAGATCTCGCCGAGCAGCTGCGCTCGGTCGAATGCTTCAAACCGCCGCTTGATCGCACTAAGGTTCGTGTCCGCATTCGGCGCGGACAGCAGCGTCGTCAGACTGTCCAGAAACAACGGATTGCGCCGCGATAACTCTCGCACCAGATACAGGCAGCGCGTCGTGGTCAGATGCGCGAGAACTTCCGAAAGCTCGCGAGGCATTCGGTGCAACACCTCTGAGGAGCACTCCACCAACGCTCCCAGCTCCAGCAGGAACAGTTGCACGTCAAACACATCCCTGGTATCGCCTTCGCCGAAGTCCACAGTCCACCGATCCAACCGGTCGAGCGCGAGCAGGAAAGTGAGTAACCGACCACCATCAGCGGCCGTGACAAATGACTCGTAAACGGTCTGCGCCCTCAGGTCGAGGGTTGCTCCCGTGCGTGATACGTGCTGGCTCATACGATATTGGCGCCGAGCCCGCCTCGCTTTCGTTCGTTACTCATACGGCGATTGCCAGATCGGAGGCTTCGGCGCGCTCGGCGCGGTGCTCCTCTTCGAACTTCGTCCTAAGCGCCTTCAGAACTTCCTCGCGCGGATGCGGCAGGTAGAATTTGCCGACATGCCGTTTCGTCTGGAGCTTCTGCATCAGCTCGAGGAGTTGTTCCCGCCCGACAAGTGCGCTCATGAACGCCCGCGTGCCTGTGAGCTTTAGCGCGATGCTCCCGGGAGCCGTCTTCTCGCCAATGTCAAAGATTGACCCGTCCGTCATCAGCGGGCCCGACGCGGACTTCCGTCCCGGTATTGTCAGCCGAAATACCCGCCCACCTTGCTCGGATTCGAGCAAAATGCCCTCACCGCGTTCCATGTCCTTTACAGGCGCGTTGTAGATGCACAGAGCGCCTTCACTCCGATGCGACTTACTGGCCGAGCGCTCTGCGCGCAGGTGTTCCGTTACGTACGCATCGACGTCCTGGGCGTCCATTCCGATCGGCAACGCCTTGACGGCTTCGGGCGCAATCTTCGATTTCACCAGCACCGCCCTCTGACGATTCCCCTGTGCATCACTGAACAGGATCGGCGCCCCAAGGCGCTGCTGATAGGCCAGCTCGCAAGCTCGAAAAATATTCCCCTGCAGGACGGTCGCTGTTCGGGGAATCCGTCCGCCCGGTGCATCGTCGTACGGCCGCAAGACTTCCCGAGCCCGTTCCTTACGGTAAGGCTGTTTCTCCATAGCCTCCGGATCCAGCGCCCGATGCGCCGTGTCGATCAATGACTGCCCCTGATTTAACAGCGTCGCCAGCGAGAGCTCCTTCGACTCCTCCTCCCCCGGAAACATCACCTCCAGGGTGTACTTCGACAGCAGGAAGGGATCATCGCGACTTGACGGGAAGCGCACCGAGATCGCCACTCCGTGCAGCTCGCCACGAATCAAGTCCGAATACACAATGGACGCTCCAGGCTTGAAGTACGGCAGGTTGTCAAACAGGAAGGTCTGCTTCTCCGCCACCCTCTCCAACTGCGGAAGATCATTCGCTGCATGGATCTCTGCCACACTCTGCTTCAGCTCCCGCAGCTTCGCCGGCAGCTGCTTGCGCAGATAACCCTCTACCAGCGTGCGCAAGCGGTCCGAAAATGTCTGAATCGATCCGCTCTCTCCGAAGGGAGCATTGGCCCGGTAGCGCTCGCTGCCCGCACGAATCATCGTGAGCAGTTCCTCACTGCGCACCGGCCGCACCTCTTCCTCGTACGATAGCCGGGCAATCTTGACGGGAGAGTCGAACGTACTGTCCGAAGGTCGCAACACCCCGCTCTGGAGCTCTTCTTCGCTCTCGACCTTCGCTCCCCATTCGTAGACCTTCACCTTGAAGGGATTGATCCCCTGCTCCTCCAGCTCCTCCAGTCGCTCACCGAAGCGGTGCATCAACACATCGAGAATTTCCCGCTGCTTGTCCACCTCTACCATTGCCAAGCGACCCAGGAGCTTGTTGACGTACGGACAGTCCGACCCGGCTCCATAGCTCGCCTGACCATCGGCGCGCGGCAAATCGATATCCAGATACTCCGCGACCTCGGGGTTCTCGAACAGCCAAGACAGTGCAACCGAATCGCCGACGTCGTTTAACAGATCATGATCGTCTCCGGCGCTGTTATTGTTCTCCCGATTGGAGGTCGTGTTGGCCGACAGTTTGCGCAGCTTCGCGTTGTGCATCATCGCCAATCGCAGCTCGGCGGGAAGTCCTGATTCCAAGATGGTGATGACCGGCTCGATCACTTGATCCTTACGATTGACGCGACCGAGCCACTGGAGAAATTCAGCGATGTTGGCGGCTTTCTGCAGCACGATGAAATCCCGTTGCCGAATGTCGGAATCCGGTAAACGATCCGTCGCATGGAGTGAAATGCCGGTGGACCCAGAGCGCGTGATGATGATGGCGTCGTGTTTGCCAGACTGAAAGCCGGCGACACTCGCCACTGCGTCGGCCTTCTGGTGAAAGTCTACGGCCCAGCCGTCGTCCTGCTTCGATAGGGAGAGCGTTCGTCCCGACACCTCGGTCACCGAATACCCATTCGCACCGAGTTCGTGCCGGACCACATCCAGGGGCGCGAGGGGCAAATCGGGGAGATCCCGAATCAGTTCGAGCAATCCGTCCGCGCTCTGCGCGTACTCTTTACTACTCGGCTCTTCCACCGAGACTTGACCATAGCGGCTCACCGTACGGATCTCGCCGATCCGATCCAACATAATCTCGAGCAACTCGCGAAACTGCGGCGGCGTCTCGAGGCGCACATCACGGAGCGCTTTGCTGATCGACCGTTGCAGATGCTCCCGCTTCCGTTCCTCCTCTGCCGTCAGATCACCCTGCCGCTCATCGAGCGCGTTCAGTTGTGCTTCGAGGTGCTCCACACCAGCGCGCCGCCCAATGACCTCCCGGAGCAGCGCCTCGCCGGTATTCTCCACTGCGATGACCGGCTTGCGCCCTGCCTGCAAGGCCTCCAGTGCCGTCTGCACGCAGCTATCGATCTTGATCCCCAGCAGAAATTGTCGATTGATGGCATACAGCCGCGAGCCGAAGTTCATGCTGCTCGCGCGCATGCGGCCACCTTTGCGGTCGTGTTCCGGTATATCCTCCCAGTCGGCTTGAAACGCGGCATTTTGTTTGTCCACTATCTTCGCCACGTCACCCGAGAGGTAGCACATGCGCGCGAGAATGGCGGCAACCTTGTTGGAGAGCTCGATATTGCGTTGTTCCAGGGCCTCATCGGGCATGCGCGTGTTGAACACGAGCTTGGAGAAATCGAGCTCGCGGCGAATCAAGACACCATCGCGCGCCATGTTTGCACTGATCGCTTCTTGCAGCGCCTCACCCCCTGACTTCAGCGTGGCCGGCAGTGTCTCGAGATCTACTGAAGCGGGGAACACCCTGTTGTAGATCGAGAAGTTCGTCACACCTTTCAACGGAGTCGCGGACGAGTAGACCACTCCCTTACAGTTCGCAACGGCCTCACCGACCGCCGCGGCGGTATTGGAGGCGCCGGATGCGACGTGCGCCTCATCCATAAACAACACGGTATCGCCTTTGGACAGCTCGGTCAGCAACTGCGACTTACGATTGTTTTCCGCCGCACGTTGGAATTGCGAATAAGTGGTGAGCACCAAGTCTGTGGCTGGATCAATCTCGTTCGTATCGAGCGCCCTGCGTCGCTCCTGGGGCGAGGTCGCGCGGTACAGCACCTCGTCCTCGGTGCCAAACTTCATGACGTGGACGCCTTCGTTGAAGATGAAAAGGCGCTTGAAGAGATCAAGCGAACCGGTATCCTCAATATCCCGGAAAATGTCCGTGAACAGCTCCGGCTTGATCGTCATGAACAACGGAGTTTTTCCGTTGAGCTTTGCATGACGCATCATCGCGGCGATGAACCTGCCTTTCCCGAAGCCTGTCTGGTCAGCGTTGATGACCCCGCGGCCTTCCTCCGTCGCTTTGATTGCAAGCGCCAGCGCATCGATTTGCGCGGCATCGAAGTAGCGGCCACTTAGAATGTCGGCTTCCGAGTAACGCAGTTGCTTTGCGACGTAGGTGTCGACGGAACCATGCGTGGCCTCCAGATCGCGCAACGCGGCGTACGTCGCGCCAGCCATATTGATGGGCACCATGGCCACCACAGCGAGCGGGGCCTTTGAGGCGGGCTGATAGGGCACCTGGTATGCATTACCGCGCGGCGGGGGCGCGGCTCGCGCGAATTCCGGATACTCCGCCAGTACGTGGTCGGGCACGGGCTGCTTTTCCTCGAGCGCCTTCACAATCACGTCGCGGTGCGTTGGCGGCAACCCATTGTCTATCCATTCGAGGGCGCGCGGATCTCCCCGCCGGGCTCGCTCGTGGTACCACTGCGTCACGCCGAAGGCCAGGGCCGCCAGTGCTGTAATCCGAGCCACCGCGGGGCGGCCGGAAGCCCGCTCTTCAGCCGTCGGCTCCCGTAACCGCGCCCGCGCAGCGCTCCATTCTGCTCCGGTCAATTCCCATGGCGCCTTTTGCGCCTCTGCCGGCTGCCCTGCATCTAGCTCTTGAGCGGGATACACCTCGATCACCTGTCCCGCCCACTGCCACAACTCCCCATACGTGGTCAGAATTGGGAGCTTCTCCGGCACTTGCGAGGTCTGTGGCTGGGGTCGCTTGTCGCCCACAACAATCAGACGCACGTTGTAAGCGGCTCCCAATCGCCCGTAGAGCCGACCATCGAGCTCGACGCAACCCGCCACTTCGTAGTGGTCATACAGATAATTCAAGAAGGCTTTTGCACTGCCCTCCACAGTGCCGTCTGAACGGGCGCTATCTGCACCCAATATCAACACCGCCCGCCCGCTATCCTTGCGCGCCTGCAAGGCCCGCAAGGCAATGTAATGATCAATCCGGCGAACGGCGGGCAAGCGATCGAAGGCCTGCGGCGCGGCCATGCCGCCGAATGGCGGGTTAGCGATCACATAGTCGAAGCCGCTCGGCTCGCCGAAAACCGCGCGCAAGGGCGCCTCGGTGGCATCGCCCAACTCCGCACGCACGCGCGGATTCTCCGCCAGGACCGCTAAACGTTTACGATCCAGCTCCATCGCACATAATTTCATGCCGGCGGGAAGGAGGTTCAACAACGCACCGTGACCACCCGCGGGCTCCAGCACAGTCTTGTCCCGCAAATCGTCGTGTCCTACGAGTAACCGCTGCGCCACGACGGACATTGGCAAGGGCGTTGAGTATTGTTGCAGGGCCACCGACTCCGCGGTCCGCACGCGTGGCGTCGGCAGCCCGTAGTACAGAGTCGTCGCGACTTGAATGGCGCTCTCGTCGGGCGACTGCGCTCGTCGGGCAAAGACCCGATTCGCCGCCGATTCGCATGCCTCTTGCAGCCGATAGGTCTCAGGCGTCGTCGGCTCCCGCCCAAAGACCGCTCTGCCGAAGCGCACCAGATCCGGTGCGGCCATCTTCTTGCCTTCCAGTACCTCGAGAACTAACCCTTCGGCACACTGGCGCAGTTCATCGTCCGAGCCCGCCCGCAAGAACGCGACATTTCCCAG
>JAQGOE010000164.1 GCA_028293725.1 Gammaproteobacteria bacterium
GTGGACAGATATTCAAACTCATTCGACTCAAAAACCAGCGAATCGCCCTCCGTCGTGCGTGGCACAGTAACGCGCGTTAACATCGTGTTCGCATTCAATGACAACGCGGAAGTCCGGTTGGCGCAGATCGGACGTCGCGCGATTCCCGTGACCATGATCGACAATGTCCTGCGTGAACCGCAGGGTGTTGCTGACCTCGGATTCGCGCAAACGTACGCTGAGGACAGCAGCAATTTCTACCCTGGTTTGCGGGCTCCAATGCCCGAGAGCTTTTCAACCGCGTTCCGCGCCTGGCTCACGCCGATCCTCCAGCGCAGCGGGGTGTTGGCGGGTAATCGGACCATATATCGTGATACGAGTTTCTTCTCTGTCGTGACTACTGCGAGCACGGACCTGCTGCCCATCCAGCGTATTCCGCACTATGATTCAACCGACCCCAATCTGTTCGCAGCGGTGATTTATTTATGCGACACGAGGTTTTCCGGGACGTCATTCTATAGGCATCGAAAAACCGGGTATGAGGAAATAACAGAGGCGAACTGCCATAACTATCAGCTCGCTCTCGATAACGATCTGCGCATACACGGGGCTCCGCCGCAAGAGTATATGAATGGCGATAGTGTGCTGTTCGAGGCTATTTTCTCGACTGAGTTGCAGTTCAACAGCGCTGTTATCTATCCCGGTAGAATTCTTCACGCGGGAAGTATCAAAAGACAGTTCAATCCGCCGAAAGATAAGAGCGATTGGCGTCTGACCGTAACGTCATTGCTGCAATCGGTCTAGGTCGATCGTGTGGTCAATCAACACGTCGAAAGAGGCGTTCGTCGTATGGAGAGCCGAGCAGCGGCCCGACTGTCTGCCGGAAGCTTCTCGCCGCGCGGCTGGCCGCGAAGGCGCGGAACTGCGACTCGCCGATCCAGCCGCTGATGAGATTGAAATGATTGTCGCGATCGGTCTGCTGCCAGATATCGAAGCGAAGATTGCCGTCGCTCTGGCGTGCCGCGGCCGACAATTGACGCAACGCTGCCTCGACTCGGGCCCGATCCGGGGCAGCAATGTCCAGGTGCGCGACGACGTAGACGTTTGCACGTACATCGGTCTTTGCACCGGTCGCTAGAGCGACTTCGCCAAGCTCGCGATTCATTCGCAGGTCGGGTGGCGCGGTCAGGTCATCCGTGAGGGGCTCAGTCACCGACTGAATCTCCCGCCCGGCACCCGTCGATGCTTCCGGTTTTTCGCGCTCCACCAGAACGAACCGCTCTGGGCGCGAGACCTCCTGAAGGAGCATGACCTGTGCAGGCCATGATGTGTGCTCGCGTAAGGCGCTCGCCTGTTGCCGCAAAACACCGCCCGCATGACCCCGTGCATCGACTCTGACTTCAATAAACGTTAGCGCCCACACCGACCCGGCGCGGACCTCCGCGCTGGCCACGATGCTGATTGGACACAGCAGCGCGAGAACAAGCCGGAGTGACAGGGAACCGAACAACCCGCGTAAAGCCACTTGAACCCCCGGGCCAGCACGTAATAGGAGCGACCCCGCGAGCGCGAAGTATATCCCTAGTGCGCAAACCTTCGCTGACGCCAAAGAATCCTTTACCTCCCCGATCTCATTTCCTGACTGATTCAAATTTCTGTTTGACCTTGTCGAACCGCTCCTCAGTCTCTGCTCTGACCGACTCGATTCGCTGATTGGTTGCGCGCTGGTCAGATTTGATGCTCGCGAGGTCCGCTTGGATGTGGCGCACGTCGGCACGTAACTCCGCGACCTGTACCGCGAGATTATCATTTTCATTTGCTGGCATATCTGATCCTCTGTTTGAATGTTAGTAACGTGTTTCAGTGTAGGCGATATGCATCAATGATGGAAGGCATATTGGCTTGGAAAGTCCGCTTGCACGTCTTAGTTCGCGTGCGCAAACAGCGTCCTTGTCGGACGTGTAGAATAATTAGGGAGAGAACGACAGGAGCTATGCGATGGGTGATGTGCCGGATGACAACGAACGCCGCAGGCTGGGCCTGGACACACAAATCACGCGTCGCGACTTCGTGAATGGAGCGCTGGTTGGCGCGGGCGGCGCCGTGCTCGGCGCGCCCTTTGTCGGCAGTTCGCGCGCGGGCACCCCCGCCGCCGACACTTTTACCGGGTACGGTGGCGTTGGTGACTATGCCAAAGCAAACGGCAACACGTGGCCTGTCGTTCAGGCGGCGCATCGGCTCCGCGACGGTGGTTATGACGCCGCAGCATTCGCTGCCGCCAAGTCCGCGGGGGACTTTGATCTGGTTGTTGTCGGAGGCGGCATCGCTGGGCTGAGCGCGGCGTACTACTTCACGAAGGCGGCTGGAACCGGCAAGCGTGTACTGCTCCTGGATAATCATTCGATGCTTGGCGGTGAGGCGCGCCAGAACGAATTCATTGTCGCCGGCGAGCGCCTGCTGGGTCCGCAAGGATCGAACGATTTCGGAATTCCGGTATCGGGAAGCGGCTCGCTCGCCGATGTCTTTTTCACCGAGTTCGCTATTCCCCGTGAGTATTCCTGGCAGTCCTGGGATACGCGCTTGAAGCCGCTGCGCTTCGCTCGGGATAACTATTCCAACATGGACGGCTTCCAGGAGTCTCAAGTCGATGTGGGGTATTTTTTTGGCGAGGGCCCCGACGGCAAGCCCCTGTGGCGGCGGAACATCTGGGGCAATGGGCTCAGGGACACTCCTTTCCCGGAAACCGCCCGCCGCGACCTGTTGCGCTGGAGAGCGGACGACGGGGCCGTCAGCGATGCGCAGGATCGCTATCTCGACACACTCACGTATAAGGACTATCTCGAGAGGGTCCGCGGCTACGATCCGGCTGTGACGCGCTTGGTCGAGCCCATCGTGGGACTATTGAGTGGCGTGAGCGCGGATGCCGCGTCGGCACGAGTTGGCCGACAGTTGGTCGAGCCGCCAGACCGGCCCATGGCGCTGTCGTTCCCGGGCGGCAACTCGCCCTTTCCGCGCGCTCTGCTGCGGGGTCTGCTGCCTGCGGCGTTGCCGGGAAAGGATTTCAACAGTTTGATGTATGCCCCAGTTGATTTCGCCGCCCTCGATCGTGACACGCAGGCCACGCGCATTCGCCTGGAAGCGATGGCGCTGCGCGTCGAGCATTCGAGCCCTGATTCGAGTGGTCGTCGCCTGCGGGTGACCTACGAGAAGGGTGGCGCACTGTTCAAGGTCGGAGCACGCGCTGTGGTGATGGCGAGTGGAGGCTGGGTCAACAAGCATATCCTGGTCGATATGCCGGATGATCTTCGGGCTGCCTACGACCTGTTTGCCTATGCGCCCGCGCTCATCGTCAATGTGGCGCTACGGCAGTGGCGCTTTCTTTACGACCTCGATGTTACGGCATGCCGCTGGTTCGATGACGCCGACAGTTTCGGCTATTGTTGCAATCTTCGTCAGACAATGTCGAGCGGCGGGCACGCGCCCCCGTTACATCCAGACCGCCCGGCTGTGCTGTCATTCTATTTGGGACTGCCGATTCCGGGTTTGCCGGCGGCGCAACAGGGCGCCGCGGCGCGGGCACTCTTTCTCGCGACGCCGTATGCGGAGTTTGAACTACGGGTACGCCGACAGATGACACGTATGTTTGCCGCCTACGGTTTCAAACCGGAGCGGGACATTGCGGCGATAGTGCTCAACCGCTGGGGTCACGCGCGATTGATCGAGCCCCCGGGCTTTCATTACGGAAAGGATGGAAAGGCCAGTCCGCTCGAGCGGGT
>JAQGOE010000198.1 GCA_028293725.1 Gammaproteobacteria bacterium
AGAAGTTGGTTCGCAGTGTGGCCTGCACGAGGTTCATGTACGCGCGCAGGATGCGGTCTTCGTCGAGGCTGGTGACTTTGTCGAGATCGGCGCGGATCTGGGCGACCAGCTTGTCGGCGTTGCGCTCACCGGCTTTGTCGGTAGCCGTGGCTGGCTTCGCGCCGTTGGCGGCCGTCTTGCTGGCGGTCGGCTTGGTGGCAGTGCCGGGCGCTTTACCCGCGATCGCGGGGTCGAAATGGCTTTGGAACAGGCGTACGAGGTTGCGGGTGATGGCGGTGTTGGCCGCAAGAGTGCGCTCCATATACGCCTGGCTGAACGGCACGCCGGTTTGCAGAAGGTAGCGGCAGTAGGCCCGCAGTACCGTGATCTCGCGGGCGTTGAGGCCGGAGCCAAAGAGCAGGCGATTGAAACCGTCGTTCTCGACTTCACCGCTCCAGGTGGCGGCGAAAGCGTCTTTGAAGTTTGCCTTCAGGCTCGCATCATCGATGTCGAGACGCTCGCGGTGCTCGAGCTCGAAATCCTGGATCCACGCGGCGCCGCCCTCAGGCCACACGAGCTCGTAGGGACGCTCGGAGATGACCCTGAGGCCGAAGTTCTCCAACATGGGTAACAGGTCCGAGATCGGCACCGGATCGCCGAGCTTCACAATCTTCAGGTGGACGCGCTCGGCTTTCGCGTGAACCGGGCGATGCAGCTTGAGGCGCATGGCCTGCGGCTGTTCGCGCAGGGCCTCCAGGTCCGCGAGGTCCTGGAGGGCGTCGGCCGGCGTCACGTCTTCCTCGTAGGCCATCGGAAAGGCGCGCCGATAACGGGTCGCTAACAATAGTCCGGCGGCCTCGCCCGTGCGCTCGGCCAGCACTTCGCGCAGCCGGTCTGTCCAAGTGAGCGCCGCCTCGGCGATCTTGCTTTCGATGGCTGCGAAGTCAACCTTGCGGCGTTGCTCCGGGTCGGTTCGCACTACGACGTGGACGCGGGCGTGGTTGGATCCGGAGATCTGTACGTAGCTTTCGACCTTCCTGCCCTCGAAGCCTTCGAGCACGATCTGCTCGATACGCTGCCGCACTTCAGTGTTGTATCGATCGCGGGGCACGTAGACGAGGCACGAATAGAACCGGTGATAGGGGTCGCGCCGTACGAGAAGGCGGACAGTACGGCGCTCGTACAGGTTCACCACGCTGCGCGCGATGCGGATCAGGTCGTCGACGTTGGCTTGAAAAAGTTCGTCGCGTGGATACGTCTCCAGCACGTTCAACACGGCCTTGCCGTCGTGACTTTGAGGGTCGAGGCCGAAGTACTGCACCACACGCTCAACTTTCCGGCGCAGGACGGGAATGTCTCGCGGACTGCCGTGATACGCCGTCGATGTCCAAAGGCCGAGGAAGCGGTGCTCGCCAGAGACCTTGCCGCGTGCGTCGAAGGTTTTCACGCCGACGTAATCGAGGTATTCGTCGCGATGGACCGTAGAGGTCGAGTTGGCCTTGGTCAGAATCAACAGTTCCGGCTCGCGAGCTTTGGCGCGGATGTCGCCACGGAGTACCGTGGCGCCAGCGCCCTTACGTTTGCGTTTCCCATCGCGGAGGACACCGAGACCGGAGCGGGGGTCGGGAACCAGGCGATCTTCCTGCGCGCCACGCTCGAGTGTGTAATGGCGATAGCCGAGAAATACGAAGTGTCGGGATTCCATCCAAGTGAGCAGGCGGCGTGCCTCGGCGACGTCATCCGCGGGAACCGGTTGGGGGGTATTTTCAAGCAAGCTGACGACCATACGAGCCCGCTCGCGCATCGGGGCCCAGTCGGCGACGGCCGAGCGAACGTCGGCTAGAGTGGCCTCGATGTCGCGTTGGATCTTCTCGATCTGAGCAGGGTCGGTTTGGCGATCGATCTCGTAGAGCTGCCACGACTCGGGGTGGTGGGCGGCGTGTCCGTTGCCATTCCCGTTGCTGTTTGCGCCGACTTCGACGATGCGGCCGCGGCCATCGCGACGGACATCCAATACCGGGTGAACGATGAGATGAACCGCGAGCTCGGCGCGCGTGAAGACGATGCCGAGCGAATCGACCAGGAACGGCATGTCATCCGTTACGGTCATGACGAGCGTATGCGGCGAGTCGAACCCATCGCGCTCCGGGTCCGGGTTGAAAACGCGGACCAGCGATTGTCCTGGGGCGCGCTTGGATCCGAACTCGAAATGGTTGAGTGTCACGCGGGCGAGCAGGCCCGGTGTCCGTTCGGCCAGATCCTCCTCGCCGACACCCCGGAAGTACGCTCTGGCAAAACGCTGTTGCAACTCCGTCAGGCCGCGGCCACCAGCGCTACCGCCGCCGCGCTTGTTAGCTTGGGAGACGGCGTTGGCGACTCGCTCGATCAGGGCGACGCGCGTAGCCGGAATGCTACGCAGTAGACGGTTGTCATCGGGAGTTACTTGCGCGTGCATGCTCAGGTATCCTTTTCAAGGTCACGCAGGACGGCGGCGAGAAACCTTGCGGCTTCGCCTCCGGTCACACAGCGGTGATCAAATGTGAGTGAGAGCGGCATCCGCAGATGCGCTTCAATGCCGTCGTTCACCGCGATAACGTCGCGGCTGAGACGGCCAGAACCCAGAATGGCGACCATCGGGGGCACGACGACAGGAGTCGCGTACCGGCCGGCGATCATGCCGAAGTTTGAAAGCATGAAGGTGACATCGCGGAGATCCTCCGGGGTCACCGTTCGGTCGCGCGCCGCGCGCTTGAGTCGGTCTATATCCTGGCGCAACTCGGCCTTCGTGCGGCTTCCGACGTCGCGGATGACCGGGACGATGAGGCCATCGCCCGTGTCAACGGCCATCCCGACATCGACGCGGGGCATCAGACGCCGGCTTTGGGTGTTGCCGTCGAACCAAGCGTTGAGAGTCGGTTCGGCGTGACAGCCCGTGGCAATGGCTCGCAGCAGACGGGTGGTTATGTCCTGGCCTTCGCCCCAGCGATGGAGGTCGGCGTCGTCGCACACCGTGCAGTTCGTGACGTTGTCGCGGGCGAGGCTCATGCTTTGTGACATGGCTCGGCGGAGGCCGCGGAGTTTTTCGCCGCCCGGGAAGGAGGGGGACGCCGTTGTTGGGCTCGGGGCGCCGGGGGTTGTATTCGAGCGGGCAATGGCGCTCGAGTGTGTGGCGAGACTCGAGTGTGCGATGACGTCGTCGACTATTATGACGCCGCCGCGGCCTGAGCCGTTGAGTCCGGTGAGGTCGACGCCCAGGCGTTTGGCGAGCGCGCGGGCGGCGGGGGCTGCGCGCAGGCGCGCGCCTGTGGAATTGGGGCCGCCTGCGGAGTTTGTGTCGACGGAGGAACTGGTGCCGCCGTTGGTGCGGTTGTAGGTGCTGCTGCCGGCGTGCGCGGTTTCGATGAGTTCGGTGTCGCTCGTCGGCATGTTGCCTACGACGGTGCCGGTGTCGGCGGAGGCGCTGCGGGCGGCGGATGTGTCAAAGTCTATCAGCGGCGCGCCTGTGGCGATGACGTCGCCCGGCTGTCCGTACAACGTCTTCACAATCCCCGAAAACGGCGCGGGCACTTCGACGACCGCCTTTGCGGTCTCGACAGCCAGCATCGGCTGGTCGACCGTGACAGCGTCACCGACGTTGACGTGCCAACGGACGATTTCCGCCTCGGCGAGACCTTCGCCGAGATCCGGGAGATTGAAAGTCGTCATCTACGCTCCGTACATCGGCGGCCGTGTGGGATCATTTCTCAAGGGTTTCGCGCACGGCGTCCATGATGCGCGCAGCATTCGGGATGTAGTCGTATTCGAGGCGGGCTAACGGCATGATCGTGTCATAACCTGCGACACGCTTTATCGGTGCGTTCAGGTCGTACAGCCCGTGCTCGGCGACCGTGGCGGCGATTTCCGCGCCGATGCCACAGTTGCGGGGCGCTTCGTGCACTATGACGAGCCGGCCCGTTTTCACCACCGACTCGAGAATCGTGTCGTGGTCGATCGGAGACAGTGTCGCGAGATCGAGCACCTCGCAACTCACGCCTTCGCTCTCCAACGTGTCGGCCGCGCGCAGTGTTTCGGTCACCATCGCGCCCCAGGTTACGACCGTGACATCGGAGCCTTCGCGCAGGCGATAACAAACATCGAGCGGCAGTGCCTGCCCATCATCCGCGATTTCCTGCTTCACCAGCCGGTATAAGCGGGCGGGCTCGAGGAAAATGACGGGGTCGGGATCGCGGATCGACGCAAGCAATAGACCGTAGGCGCG
>JAQGOE010000206.1 GCA_028293725.1 Gammaproteobacteria bacterium
CAGGAGCGCAATCATGACCCGAGTATTGTTCGTCGGCCAGCAGCCGGAAACCGTGGACTTCTCCGATCCCGCCCTACCGCCGGGCTTCAATGCACAGAAGATCAACGCGGGAATTGCGATTGGCAAAGCCAAAATCGAGGAGCGGGGCTGGAAAGCCGACCTCTGCATGATCCCACCGGACGAAACGGCCGGACCAATGCTGGAGAAGCAGCTTAAGAGCGCGAGTTACGATTGCGTGGTGATCGGAGGTGGCCTTCGGCTCCCGCCGAAGAGCCTGCTCTTGTTCGAGTCGGTGGTAAATGCCGTCCACAGGGCCGCGCCCAACGCGGCCATAGCATTCAACACACGCCCCGAGGACACGGCTGACGCCGCTGCCCGCTGGTTGAAGGCTGAGTGATTGTCGCGCCGAAACTTGATCAGGTCCGACGCTCCGGTGCCATCGACTCCCTGCCGGAGAGTTGCGGCCGTGAGCCCCACACGGCGTAAAACAGCACGTAGAGCTCACAGGCCGCCGTCAGCAGAAACGAAAGCTGCAGGCCGAAGCGATCGGCCAGCCACCCCTGCACGATCACCAGCGCGCCACCGGCGATCGCCATGATCAACAGGCCCGCGCCCTCCTCCGTCAGAGGCCCGAGCCCGCGGATTCCCAGCGTGAAAATGGTAGGAAACATAATGGAGTGGAACAAGCCGACCAGAATCAGTGACCACATTGCGACGGATCCGTGCGCGAAACAGGTCACCAACATCGTGACGAGTGCGCCGACGGCGAACCACGCGAGCACGCGTTCCCCCGGCACGGTGCGCATGACGAAGCTGCCGGCGAAGCGTCCGACCATCATCCCGCCCCATAGTAGGAACAGGTAATGCGAGGCCTGCTCGTGGGTCAGATTGGCGATGTTGGGAAGGGACACGAAGTTGATGAAGAGGTTCGCGACCCCGATCTCCGCGATCAGATAGATGAAAATCGCGGGGACCGCCAACACCAGATTGCGGTGGCGCCACAGGGAGTGCCCTTTGCGCTCGGCCGCGGACACGCGCCGGGTGTGCGATCCCATGTCGGGCAGCCGGAAGTTCGCAATGACCACGGCAAGGATGAGCAGAACCGCGGCCACGATCAGATAGGGAAGTTGGACCGCATGCGCGTCAGCCAGTCTTGCGGCTGGTGTCAGTACGGCATCGGCGGCGGCCGTCCCGGAACTCGAGCGTCCGAGAATGAGGTAGCCGCCAAACAACGGGGCGAGTGTCGTCCCGAGAGAGTTGAATGCCTGCACGAAATTCAGGCGCGACGGGGCGGTCTGCGACGGTCCCACGACGGCGACGTAAGGGTTCGCGGCGACCTGCAGGAGCGTGATGCCGCTTGCTATCACGAACAGGGCCAGGAGTGTTATCCCATACGAGGGGATGCGAGCGGCGGGAATCATTCCGAGCGCGCCCGCCGCCATGACGGCGAGCCCGATCACCATCGATCTCTTGTACCCCACCCGCTCGATCAACTTCGCCGCGGGCAAGGAGGCTACGAAGTAGGCGATGAACCAGACCGATTCGATCAGTGTCGTCTGGGCGTAGCTCAGCTCGAACACGCTGCGCAGGTGGGGCAGCAGCGTGTTGTTGATGACAGTGATGAATCCCCAGACGAAAAACAGACTGGCGAGCAGTCTGAGCGCCGCAACGTGCGTCGTCGCCTGCCCGTCCGTGGCCGCGACTCCCCATATGGCCGGCATCGATTCCCCCTCGGACACGTGCGCGCCGCGCGCGTTTCTATTTGTCAGACTGTATACTATCGGTGGCGAAGGTCAACCGAGGGACGGATCCATGGGAATTTCGTGCACGAGCGCCGCGCGGGTGGCACTCGGCGCCACCGGCGCGCTACTGTTAATGGCGAATGTCGCGGCCGCGGTTACTGTAAAACGCGAGCCGTTCGGTGCCCTCGACAACGGCGTCGCGATCGAAGCGATCACCCTGAGCAACCGGCACGGGATTACCGCTCGCATCATCAGCTATGGCGCGACGCTACAGGCTTTGGAGGCTCCGGATCGCGCGGGCCGCAAAGCGGACATCGTACTCGGTTATGACGATCTCGCCGGCTACGTGGAGCGACCCAACTACTTCGGTGCGACAGTGGGGCGGTACGCCAATCGCATCGCCGGGGGAACCTTTACACTGGACGGCAAGACGTATCACTTGTCGCTCAATGACAAGACCAACTCACTCCACGGTGGTGCGTTAGGCTTCGATAAGCAGGCATGGCACGTGCGTGCAATCGGGGAAGGGACCGTCGCCAGCGTCACGATGGAACTCACCAGTCCTGCAGGAGCCCAGGGCTACCCCGGCACGCTACAGGTCAGCGCCACTTACTCACTCGACGAATCGGGCGCCTTGACTATCGACTATAACGCCACCGCCGACGCGCCGACTGTCGTCAACATCACCAATCACGCGATCTTCAACCTGGCCGGCGAAGGCGCTGAAGAGAGTGTACTCGGACATCGACTGACGATCCCGGCGAGCCGCTACACTCCAGTCAATGCCACGCTCATCCCCACCGGCGAGCTACGGAACGTGGCCAGCACCGTGTTCGATTTCAGCCGCGGACGACTCCTGCGCGAGGGCGTGCGTGACGGTCGCGACGCGCAGATCGTGGCCGGCCGTGGATACGATCACAACTTCGTACTCGATGCCGGCGCCACCGCGGAACCCAAGCTCGCCGCGCGACTGGAGGATCCGCAATCCGGTCGTGTGCTCGAGGTGCTCTCGACCGAGCCCGGGGTGCAGGTCTATACCGGCAACTTCCTCGATGGGACACTCGTCGGTAAACACGGCCACCTCTACCGCATGGGCGACGGCATCGCCCTCGAGCCACAGAAGTTTCCTGACACGCCTAACCAGCCCGCGTTCGGCTCGGCGCGGGTCGCGCCCGGCTCCCCGTACCATCACCGCATGGTCTTCCACGTCTTCAGCGCTCACTGAACCGGAGCAGTCCGAGAAATACCAGCGCGTCGAGCAGACCGCGGGGTTGCCCGGGACAACCATTGACGCGGAATTTGGGCGTCAGGTCTTTTTGCGCAGCGACGACTCGGTGTCCGCCAGTGCGAGTCGGACCAACTCCGCCATCGACTCGCGGGCCCCGTCCGCATCGGCGCTCGCAATGGCCTCGAACAACACGCGGTGGTCCGGAATAGGGTCGCGAATCAGCCCGCGCTTGCGTTGTTTGTACAAGGTCGTCCAGGCGATCGCCGCCATGATGGAGCTCGCCAGCGCCACCACAGCGTCGTTACCGGTCGCCTCCAGCATGATCATGTGAAAGTGCTGGTCGGCAAGCCGGCCCTCCTCCGTGGCCAGGCCATGTAACGCCATCGCCTCGAGGGCGGCGCGCATGGCGGCGACCTGTGCCTTGGAGCGTCGCGTCGCGGCCAGCGCTGCCGCTCCGGGTTCGACGAGCAGGCGCAGCTCAAACAGGTCCCGCAGGAATTTCCGGCTCGGCTCGCTTTGAAACTGCCAGGCGAGCAGGTCGGGGTCGAGGAGGCTCCACTGCCGTTTCGGGCTGACGTGCGTTCCGGCTTTCGGACGCCGGTTCACGAGCCCCTTCGCGGTCAGGATCCGGAAGCTCTCGCGCAGGGCCGGCCGCGAAATGCCGAGCTGCTGCGCGTACTCAACCTCGCTGGGAAACACGTACCCTTCCGGCAGCTCACCCGAGAGGATCCGCACCGCCAGCTCCTGGGCCAGCGACCCCTTCAGGGGCTTCCCTCTGCCCACCTGGATCAGGGAGCCTGCGGCCCTCGCCGATTGATCGGTCAATCTGGGCTGTTTGGTGCGATCGTTCCAATAAAGCATGGGGAACCCTGGGGCGATGAGCCGATTGTCTCACAACCCAGGCCACGAGAGCGGTCGCCCGCGGCGCCTTCAGTGTAGCGGCTGCCCGGGAGTCAGCTCGACTAACTCGACACCTTGCCGGGGCAGGCGTCTCACCAGAAGCACGCTCCCATCGTGCAATCGAGGTGGCAGGCGGATGCGTCGAACCGCCATCTGCGAGGCAGCCATGAGCCGGTCGAGTTGGGACTGCGAGGGTCGCGCCGGCGCGCCCATCGCCTTCCACGCGCTGAACGCGTCACCATTGTGCAGATCCACTCGCCAGCTGCGTACCTGTAGGTTTACACCAGACGCGAGGCCGGTAAGCGAAAGTTGAATGTCCGCCTCGGGACCCGGCACGTCATCGTCGTGGTAATGCCAGAGCAGGATATCCACACGTCCGTTCTCTGATCGGGTCGCCAGCACGCCTACGTCCGGCGCATCCCGGACGCCGCCCGATAGAATCCGCTGCAGCGGCAGTTCGGCGCTGCTGGTCGCTTCGACCTGGGTGTTGCCTAGGCGCGCAAACAACCGGAATACATTCAGCACCGGCAAGTCGACGCCGTGGGTGGCGAGTTGTCGATAGCCTGCGAACCACGGTTGTCCGACGAAGGTGAAAGCCCAAGTGAGTGCGCCTTCGAGTTTGACGTGCCTTTCGCGAGCCAACTCCCAGATCCGCGCGTAGCTCGCGGCGGTGTAGGTCGAATACAGGGTACCATTGCGATAAGCGTTTTGCGGTCCAGGGCAGGCAGCGCAACCTTCGGGATCGTTCTCTCCAATGACGATCGGCTTGCGGGCAAACTCTGGTATGGCAGCGATCCTGGCAAAGGACTCATCCACGGTTACTAGTTGGGTGGCGATGCCCATGCGAACGTGACCGTCGATTACCGTTGGCTGCCCTTTCGCGTGGAAGGAAAGAAAATCGGTGGGCGTGCCGATTTTGCCGGTCGCATAGTTGGTGCCGGTAGCGATATGTTGTAGGAAGCCCTCCATGAACGCGCCGCCGGATCCAGCGATGTCCGGGCCGCCCACTCGCGCGGTGGGCAGCGCGCGGCGCACGGCGTCGATGGCATAGTCATGCAGCTGGTAGAAGTCCTCCTGCGTGCCCGACCAGTAGAAGTCGAGGTTCGGCTCGTTCCACACCTCGAAATACCAACGCTCCACTTCCGCGCGGCCGTAGCGATCGATGTTGTGGCGGGTCCAGCGGTAAACCAACTCGGCCCACTTCTGCAGGTCCCGTGGAGGATACGACCAACCGGCAGTGATCCCTTTGTAGTCCACTCCTGGCTTCCAGGGGCGCCTGTAAGGCACGTCGGCCGGGGCGGCCGTCAGGGCCTCCGGCATGAAGCCGATCTCAAGATACGGGTGGATGCCGCGCGCCAGGTAAGTGTCAATGATCTGATCGACGATCGTGAAATCGTAGACCGGTGCGCCCTCTTTCATGGTGTAGATATCGGTGCTGCCCCACTTGAAGTCGGGGGTGCCGTCACCGGTCGTCAGCAGGTTGTGGGCACGGAAATAGACTTCGCCCGGCCGCAGGCTGCCAAGCTCCATCAATAGTCTCTCGCCCTCGGGGCGAGTCGCGTAGTTAGGTTCGTCGGCTCCGAAGAAGCGCCAGATGGGCGGCAGTGGGCCGAGCGGTTTCGCGGCGTCGACCGATACCGTCACAGGGAAGGCGGCGGCCGGAGCCGCGGGCGTAGCGAGCGACCCAAGCCAACATAGTAGCGCGGCGGATGCTTTCACGGGAACGCGCATGGGAGCTAGACTCGCTCAATATGGTAGCGCTACCTTTATAGCATCGTTCGCGCCATCATCTCCAGTCAACGGTCAAGAAGCTCCTCAGAAACAGGGGCGGCCGAAACGCCCCTGAGAAGGAGTTCTGCGGGTCATTTGGGCGACCGACACTCGAGGCTCGCGGTCTTCTGCGAGGTGCGCGTACAGTTAGGCTTACGCTACGATCGCAGGCGATTATCTTGAATTATCTACACTAAGATAATATTATCCAACGCGAGATACTTATGGATAACGACCCGATCTACCACCGCCCCGACCTTGCGCACCGCTTGGCGGCCATGCTCCTGGGCAACGATCCTTTGAGTGCCGCGGGTCGATCGGGGCTATTTTTGTCGGCTCCGCGCCGTACGGGCAAGTCCACATTCTTACGTAACGATTTAATCCCGGCGGTCGAAAAAGCCGGAGCCATAGCCATCTACGTGGACCTATGGGCCGACAAGACACGCGATGCCGCGGACCTCATCGCTGAAGCAATACGGGATGGACTCGCTGCACACACCGGCAGACTCGCGCGTGGCTTGCGCGCATTGCAGCGAATCAAGAAAGCAGGTGCCAAAGGCGAGCTGGCGGGAGTCAAGGGGGAATTTGGATTCGAGCTCGAAACGATCGGCCAGCCTCACGGCGGCACGACGCTTGCGAAAGCGTTGGACGCTCTCCATCGGCGCGTCGGCAAGCCAATCGTCCTCATCATCGATGAAGCGCAACACGCGCTTTCCACCGAGAGAGGCGCGGATACATTGTTTGCCCTCAAGGCTGCTCGTGATGCCCTGAATCTTGCGGCAAAGAAGCCTCAACTCGCCATCGTGGCCACGGGGTCCGCACGCGGCAAAATCGCCGACATGGTGATGCGACGAAACCAGGCCTTCTACGGTGCGAGTGTTGAAACATTTCCGCCGCTCGGTGAGCCGTTCGTTCAGCACCTGGTCAGCGGCATGCTGTCGCATCGCCTTTCCAAGGATCGAATGCCGTCGGTCAAGCCGCTGATGCAGGCCTTCCAAACGCTGGGCAGTCGCCCTGAAGACCTGCGGAAGGCCGTTCATGACGCGCTCGTGCGGCCGGAGGCGGATCTGAGCGATGCGATCGTGGCGGCGGCTCAGGAACAGCGCGGCCGGACACTCGAGGAATTGCGCAAGCAACTCAGTATGTTGAACAACCTGCAGCTGGCGATCCTGAAGCGCATGGTGAAGCTCGGCGACGGGACGCAACCGTTCTCGCAAGACTCCGTTGAGTATTACCGAAGTGAGACCGGTAACCATCGAACTACCACACCCTCCGTGCAAAAGGCACTCGATATTCTGGTAACCAACGGTTTTGTCTGGCGCTCATCGCGAGGGGTGTACGCTCTCGATGACATGATGGTCGCCGAATTTTTCTATGACGAAGCCATTCAGGACACGCTGCTCCGCGAACTCGATGCGCGCACGAATTCAAAGTGATTTGAAGGACGCCCTCTTTCTTTCACAGCACCTAAAAAAACCCGGGGGCACGGAATATGATCGACAGTGGTCTCAGTTCATTGCTACTGGATTTGTACGCGTGCCCGACCAACGTTGGGCGCTGGCCACAGGTGCTCGATGGGATCCGTGAGAGATTGCGAGTCCGTTGCGCGGCCCTTCAGATCCTCTCTACCGCTGCTCCTCGGGTGCGCGTGGAGTGGGTCGCGCGTGATTCGGAAGCGCAGGCAGACCGGGGACACTATGACCCATTCATCTCGGGAGATCAGAATCCGCGGCTGAGGGTCGCCCCACCCCGCGCGCACCCCTCGGCAACGTTCATGCGCGACCGCGATTATTTCCAGGCAGGCCACCGTGATCTTGCACGTCTTCGGGAGCGGTTGGCTGATCTCGGGCTCGGCTCATGTTTGAGTGCGGGGGTATCCCTGTCGGCCCACGAATCGCTCGTTCTCGTCCTGCATCGCGATCTGAAGGATCGCCGCGACTTTTCCCGTCACGATGAAGCACGGGTCGCGACGGTCATGCCACATTTGCGCCAAGCGGTGTCGTTGTCGGGTCATCTGCAATCTTCCCGCCAGCACACTAACAGCCTGCGACTGGCTGTGGACCGCATGTCTTTCGGGCTGGTGCTCTGCGATGCCGAAGGCAAACCGTCATGGACCAACCAGGTGGCCCGGCGCACGTTTCGCGACCGGGATGGCCTGTGGCTCAGGCAAGGGCGTCTGAGCGCCGCATCCCCAGCCGACACGGGGACGTTGCGCAGGGCGATCGCCGAGGCAGCCCACGAGGGTGGCGTGGATTCGAAGGACCGGTGTCTCCTGTTGACTCAGTCGGAGAAAGGATCGGCGCTGCAGGTCATGGTGGTGCCTCTGCGGTGGGATTCGACGGCGGGCTCCTGGCCGGGAGGGGCCATGTTGGGCTCGTGCCAGACTTTGCTCATGTTCTCGAGGGCCTCCGCCACCCCCGTCCTCGCCCCTGCCCTGGTTGCGACATTGTTTGCTTTGTCACCGGCGGAGTCGCGACTGGTCAGCGCTTTGTGCCAGGGCCTTACCGTCAATGAGTATGCCGCCGCTCACGGGGTATCGGTGGGCACGGCGCGGTTCCAAGTCAAACAGGTGCTGGCGAAGACGCAGGCGCGGCGCCAGTCGGAGTTGGTGCGGCGCGTGTGTACGTCGGTGGCCGCCCATGCTATGCGTTCAGAGGGGTGATGGGGTGGCCCGGATTTCGTTGCGCTGTTGGATCGGCTACTCAACGGGGCGACCATTGAGAAGCTGCGGTGAGGAATGCGCCGGTCTCCTTGTCGGCCACCATGTCACCCGGCGGAAAGTAACTCAGCTTCACGACAACCGTGCGCGAAGCGGGATCGATATAGATGTATTGCCCCTGCAATCCCAGGGCCTGAAATGAGCCTGGGCGTTGGCCCATCCACCATTGGTAGCCATAGCCGGGACCGGGGCCTCCCGTCGGCCGGGTCGATTCAGTCAGCCATTGCGAGGAGACGATGCGGTGGCCGTTGGCCTCTCCGCCGTTGAGCACCATTTGGCCGATGCGCGCGAAGTCTCTCAATGTGGCGTTGAAGCCGGCCCCGCTGAACTCACGACCCGCCCCTGGCGGACCATCCATGATGTAGAAGCCGTTGGCCTCGGCGCCCAGCGGCTCCCAGAGTCGTTGTGCCGTGTAGGCCGCAACGGTGCTGCCGCCGCTGACACGCTCGATCAGCCAACCCAGTACCGCGGTATCCAAAGTTTTGTATTCCCAGACGCTTCCGGGTGCATTCTTTCGCTTTATGGTGCGCGCGGCGTCCGCAAATCGGGCGACGTTCTCGACGAGGGCGTGCTCGTGGTTGCTTGCGGCGACACCCGGGTGGCCGAAGTCGTAGCGCTCCTCGTAGTTCACACCCGATCGCATTTGCAGGATTTGCAGGATGGTCACGCCATCGTAACCGCCTGAGCGCAACTCCGGGAGATACTTCGTAATGGGATCGTCGATAGACTTGATCCGCTGCTCCTCGAGCGCGATGCCCACGAGCAGCGAGGTGATGGACTTCGTCATGGAGAAGGCGATGAAGCGCGTCGATTCGCTCGTGTTGTTGCGATACGTCTCGCAGACGATGCGCCCGTCTTTCATGATCAACAGGGCGTTGGTGTAGGTTCGCTCGATGAACTGCTCGGGCGTGTACGTCTTGCCTTCAAACGAATACGAGAATTCGAGGATCTGGTCGGTTCGCGGCAGCTGCCACACCGGTCCCGAGCGTCCGACCACGCGCGTGGTGAAGAGCTGGTCCATGTTGTGGAACGTGAGGCTGTTCACATCCGGATCCAGCATCGACCGCCGCAACTGTTGTACGGCAGGCTCGACCAGGGATGCCGGCAGGGCCGGATCGAGCGGGGGCGGCGGATAGGCCCCTGCCGCGTTCGCAGACAGCAGGGCCAGGGCGAGTAGGCGGCGCGCGTATCGCTGAATCATTTGGGGACTACCTCAAGAAATAGGGCCAGAAGATGCGTTTGACGTGGAGCACCACGATGCGCCGCAGGCCGGGCGCGCCGAATGGCGAAAGCTACGTCCAGGCCACTTCGGCCGCATCTACCATTTGGTATATGTCAAGCAGACAGGGCCCTGCCGGCTGCTTGGGCTGCAGCGATAAGGAGGGCCGACGGCGCTGGAGCGCTTCCCATTAGAGAAGTGCTGTCACTACGAAGACTCTGGAGAGGGCAGATATCCTGATAGTTCTCGAAGGTCGAGATTTTTTTGCGACACTGCCCAAATAACGGGTATCTGTTTCCGCGCGAATCACTCTAACCCCTTTAGGTGAGATCGGTCCCTTGCCGGGGGACCGTACGAAGACGGAGGGGGGATGCGAGGTAGAAAGAGAGTGGAGGCGGGCCACGGGCCAGCCATCGATCGCCGTGGGTTCCTCAAAGCCGCTACCCTGGCGGGAACAGGAGCCATCGCCCAAGGCGTGACATCGGCAGCCACGGCAGCCCACGACGCCTCAACGTCGAATGGCCCAACGGAACGCGCCGCCCAGGGCGAGTTGGCGGGTGAAGCCCAACCGCGCCGACATACCATCCAGTTAGCCTCGCGTGAGGCAGAACATGGGACGCCGCCCACTGTTACGGTGACACAAACGAGCTGTGGCAGCGACTTCATGATCGACGTGATGCGTCACTTGGGCATCGACTACGTTGCCGCGATCCCCGGCAACACGTTCAAGGGCCTCCACGAGTCGGTCATCAACTACGGGATGATGTCGGCGCCCTCCCTCGAGTTGATCTCCTGCATGCACGAGGAGATGTCGGTTGCTATCGCGCATGGCTACGCAAAAGTGGCCGGAAAACCGATGGCCTGCATGATGCACTCAACAGTCGGGCTGCAGCACGGGGCCATGGCCTTATATAACGCGTACGCGGACCGGGTCCCGGTGTTCGCAATTGTCGGCGCGATCCTCGATGCGAAGGACCGTCACGGCTATGTGGACTGGCAGCACTCCGTCTTCGATGGTCCCGCCCTGGTCCGTGATTTCACGAAGTGGGATGACACGCCGATCTCACTCTCGCATTTTGCCGAGTCAGCGACGCGCGCCTATAAGTTCGCGATGACGCCGCCGTGGGGCCCCACGGTGCTCGCCGTCGACCAGGAGTTGCAGGAGAACGAGATTCATCCTGGCACCCCCCTGGTAATTCCGAAGCTGCCGCAGATCGTTCCTCCCGCCGGTGAGTCCGGCGCAGTCCGCGAAACGGCCCGGCTGTTGGTTGCGGCGGAGCGCCCGCTGATCGTTGCCGATCGCGCGGCGCGCACGCCAGAGGGTCTGCGGCTCATGATCGAACTTGCCGAAGCGCTGCAGGCAGCGGTGGTCGACGTCAGCGGGCGTATGAATTTTCCGTGGCGCCATCCGCTCAACCAGACGCAGCGCCGGACCGAGCTCGCCGCCGATGCCGACCTGATTCTGGGACTGGAACTGACCGACTACTGGGGTGCGATCGGCGGCCACCTGACCCCCGGTACGAAACGGATCAGCATCAGCTCCATCGACCTGTTCATGAAGTCCAACTACCAGGACTTCGAGCGCTTTACTCCGGTCGATGTGGCCATCGCCGCCGACGCCGAAGCCACTTTGCCGCTGCTCGTGGAAGAGGTGAGAAAGCAAACCTCGGCGCGACGCCGTGCCTTCTTCACAGAACGCGGAGCCAAGCTGGCACAGGATCACCAGCAGTCGCTGCAACAGTCACGCCGTGCCGCCGCCGTCGGCTGGGACTCTCAGCCGATCACGACCGCGCGTCTTTGCGCGGAACTCTACGAGCAGATCCGCAACGAAGACTGGGCATTGTGCAATGGCACGGTCTTCCAGAACTACTGGCCCCAGCAACTGTGGACCGCGAATCAACACTATCAGTACATCGGCGATGCGGGCGCCTACGGACTGGGTTATCTCCCCGGCGCGTCGGTCGGTGCCGCCCTCGCCCATCGGCAGCACGGCCGGCTGGCTGTCGCCATCGGCGGAGATGGCGACCTCATGTTCTCACCCGGCGCGCTGTGGACGGCGGCTCACCACAAGATCCCATTGCTGTACCTGGTCCATAACAATCGCGCTTATCACCAGGAGATCATGTTCGTCCAGTCGATGGCTGTAAAACGACAGCGCGGCATCGACCGCGCGCGCATCGGCAATGCGATCACCGAGCCGGAGGTCGACTTCGCAAAATTAGCCGCCAGTCTCGGCATCTACAGTGAAGGGCCGATCGGCGATCCCGCCGGGCTGGGACCGGCCCTGCAGCGGGCCGTTGCCGTCGTCAAACGAGGCCAGCCCGCCCTGGTCGATATCATCTCCCAGGGACGCTAGGGGTAGCGCGGATGAGAACAAACATTGCGCATGCGTCGCTGGTGTTGTGCCTGGCCTCGATGGTGCTCGCCTTGGCGTCGATGACCGGCTTCGCCGCCGAGCCACGTGACGCTGCTGTCGAGGGAAAACGCCTGTTTCTCGCGTACGGCTGTTACCAGTGTCACGGCACGACCGGCGCGGGCGGCGGTATGGCGGGGCCAAAGCTCGCACCCAACCCATTTCCCGTGGAGGTGATCAAAGCCAAGTTGCGGACCGCTTCCGGGCGAATGCCGGTCTACACGACCGCCGTGCTGACGGATTCTGAAATCGCCGACATGGTCGCCTATCTCCAGAGCATTCCGCGCGGCACGCCGGCCGAAGACATTCCGCTACTGAATCGCTAGTCAACGTTCGAGGGGGTTCGCCCAACAGTATTTCCACACCATCCCCGGCAGGGTGGTGTTTTCTTGATTCCCGGCCGAAGAACTTTCAATCATCACTTTCCGAGGATCCAACT
The DNA here is from genome assembly GCA_028293725.1 of Gammaproteobacteria bacterium. Next base: position 12,431 of record JAQGOE010000206.1, read on the forward strand.
GTGAAAAGACATGTGGGCGCAGATTCTGGCGCGCAGCCTTTGAGTCAAATCATCAGGAGGCTGCTGCGCATCGCAGAGACACGTTCCGGGTTCGCTACGGCGGCGCTCACCGTCGGTGTTAGCGGACTCCTGGGCGCTCAGCCGACACTGGCCGCCGCGGCCGATGAGGCCGCCGCCGGCAACCAGCTCGAGGAAGTGGTCGTCACGGCACAATTTCGCCAGCAGAGTGCGCAGACCGCGCCTCTGTCCATCACTGCAGTCTCGGGACAACAACTGGACGACCGGTCCATGACCAGCGTTACCGACCTCAACGGCGTCGCTCCGAACGTCAACATTACCGCCGGTACCACCACCAACGGACCGGTAGCGCAGATATTCATCCGCGGCATCGGCCAGAGCGACGGCCACCCGGGGTTGGAGCCCGGCGTCGGGCTGTATGTAGATGACGTCTATCACGGCATCATGTTGGGCTCGGAGATGGACCTCACCGACCTCGATAGAATCGAAGTGCTGCGCGGCCCGCAGGGCACCCTCTCCGGCAAGAATTCCATCGGCGGCGCCATCAAGCTGTTCTCGAAGAAACCGGGCGACGACACCGACGGCTATGCCGAAGCCAGCTACGGATCATTCAACCGAATCAACCTCCGCGCCGGCGGAAACTTCACACTGATCCAGGACAAACTCTACGTGCGCATATCGGGCACGTCGAAGACCGCCAACGGCTACATGACCCGTCTCGATTACGGCTGTGTGAACCCCGCGTCGTCCGGTATTTTTCAGGGTGGACTGGCCTCAGGGTGCAAGCTGGGCACGGAAGGCGGCCAGGATCTCCATGGGGCACGCGTCGCGGTGCGCTGGATCCCCAACGACAACATCGAGAACAACCTCATCGGCAGTGTCACGACAGACCACTCCGAAGTTCCGGCGCTGAAGCTGTTGTACTCCAATAATTCACAGAAATTCCCGAACGGTCAGCCGTACATTCCCGGCGGCGGCTCTCAATTCATTACCGGACCGAGGTCATACACGACTTACGCGACGTACGGCGTGCTGAGTTTCACCGACCCGCCGGCCTACAACGGCAAGCCCGGCGCCGGCACGCACGCAGGTGTCTCATTACCGACCACCAACCCGACCGACTACTACGGCGTGACCGATACGTTCACCTGGAAGCTCGCGGAAAACTACTCCTTGACCGCGATCACGGGTTACCTGCGTTACAAGGGCGCATTCGTGAGTGAAATCGGCGACTCTCCCTACCCGACGCAGGTTCTGGATGACACCTGGTCCGAGCGCCAGTTTACGGAGGAGATCCGCTTCAACGGGACGACCTTCGGTGTACTCGACTGGACGGCCGGCGGTTTTTATTATAACGAGCATGCCCTGTTCGGCGGCTTGAAACTGTTGTCTCCAGGACTGGCCTCGGAGACGTTGTTCACCGGCAACGACCCGATCACGTCGGAAAGCAAGTCGGGATTCCTGCACGGTGTATACCACGCCACCGACGCCCTCAGTCTGATCGCGGGTGTTCGTTATACCTCGGAGTCGAAGGATTACACGTTCCAACGCCTCAATCCGTACGACGCAGCCCTCCCCAGCTACACGCCGGTGGGGCCGCTGAACAACACCACCGGATCGTACTCCGGCAGTCATACGGACTATCGCGCTGGCCTGGAGTACCAGTGGACTCCGGCCCTCATGACGTATGCACAGTATTCCACGGGGTTCCGCGGCGGCGGTGTCAACCCGCGCCCGTTCATCCCGCAGCAGGAGGTCCCGTTCCAGCCCGAAACTCTGCACACTGCGGAAATCGGGGTGAAGAGCCACCTGTTCGATCGCAGCCTGCTGCTGAACGTGTCGGCGTTCTACAGCAAGTACGACAACATGTTGTTCACCAATTCGAGCCCGACGGTGCTAAACGGTGTGCTCCTGAGTGCGTTGAACCTGACACCCGTCAACGTCGGTTCCTCGGACATCAAGGGTGCGGAGGCGGAGTTTCAATGGCGCCCGATCGGCGCGTTGCAGATTGATGGGTCCGCCAGCTATCTGAATTTCAAGCTGACCTCCATCAACCAGTCTGCCGCGACGATTGCCGGCGTGAGCCTCAACACGAAGGAGCCATACGCCCCTAACCGAATGGGCAGCCTCGGCGTGCAATATACCTTCGCACTGGGGACCCTGGGCTCGCTCATCCCCCGCGTGGACGGGCAATATCAGTCATCCTTCTACACGGACATCACCAACACCCCGCTCGGACAAGTGTCCGGCCGCACGTTGATGAATGCCCATCTGACGTGGCGCTCTGCGAAGGACGATTGGGAAGGTGTGTTCGCCGTGACAAACGTCACCGATCGGTTCTACTACATCAACAAGGTCAACGCGGTGGCTCCGACATTCGTCGCGCAGGGCCAGCCGGGCGCTCCGCGGGAATGGCTGGTTACGATACGCCGGAACTTCTAAAGCTCGAACTGAGTTCGTGCATCGCAAGACTGCGGGGTCCGCCAGGATGGGCAACGGACCCCGCAGGTCTCCTCGAGGCGTGGCCGCGACCCTGGCGCGTGTGTCTGTCGCGTCGAGGCGATGGCGGTGCGCCGTTCCCTGCCAGTCAAAATCGCATTGACCTGCTTCACTGCCAGACAAAAGGCCCGCGAGCCGCCGCAGTACGATGCGACGCTCAAATCCTCGCACGTCGAAGGCCGAACGCCGCCGTTGTGGCCACGACGCCACAACCACGTCGAGGAAAAAGGGGGCTCGTTTGTTCGTCAAGAGAATTGCGCTATCAACCATTCTGGCCGTCTGCGGATGGTCGGCCATCCCTGCGTCCGCACAGACTGCCGATCAATCAACAGCACCCACCGTGGACACGCTCCAGGAGGTTGTCATCACCTCGCAGCGGCGCACGGAAAACCTCCAGGACGTGCCGATTGCGGCCACCGCCCTCGGCGGGGACCAACTCGAGGGCAAGGCCGTCGTCAGACTGTCCGATCTGCAATTCGCCTCCCCTGCATTATCGATCACCGACGCGGGACTCACGCAGTCGGTCAACATCCGCGGCATCGGGCTGGCCAGCGGATCGCCTGCCGTAGCCAACGGTGTGGCGACCTACGCGGATGGTTTGTTCCAACCGCCGATCGTGACGACGAACCGGTTCTACGACATAGCCAACGTGGAGGTTCTGCGCGGACCTCAAGGCACATTGGTCGGGTCGAACTCCACCGGCGGCGCGATTTTCATCACGACTCACAATCCGACGCTGGGCCGGTTCGAGGGTTATGGAGAGATCGGGGCGGGTAACTACGGCGAAGCCAACGCGCAAGGCGCCGTAAACCTGCCGCTCGGCGATACCCTCGCAATACGCCTTGCCGGCGATTACGCGTCCCGGGAAAGCTTTTACGACAGCGTCGGCCCGGTGCATACCGACGCGGGAGACCTGGAGGAGCGCTCCGGACGCCTGAGTGTTCTGTGGAAGCCCGGTGACTTCCAGGCTCTCGGCAAACTCGAATACACCGACCGCAATACCGGAGGGTATGCCTATCGCCCGATTCCCGGCACGCAATACGCAGCTTTTGCGCCCACCGGGGATTTCAATCTGCAATACGACAGTCCGGAAGAGAATCACGAGCGCGGCCTGCTCAGCGAGTTGGAGTTGCGCTACACGCTGCCGAATCAGATCGCTCTGCGCTCGCTCAGCGGATACCAGGACAAGAATATCGACAACCTGTACGACTCGGACGCGACCATAGAGGCGACCCGCGTCAATCCGCAGCAAACCGAGGCGCAGCACGTCAGGGAGCGTGAGTGGACGCAGGAGATCAACGTGATCTCCCCGACGGAAGGCAGCTATAACTGGATCCTCGGCGCGTACTGGCAACACAACAAGATCGATGTCGACATCCACAACGAGTCGGGCGGCTTTCCGACCGAGATCACCAACCCGCAGGACAAGACGACGACCGGCTGGTTCGGACAGATCAACTTCAAGCTGACGAGCCGGCTGGAGCTACAGACTGGGTTACGCTACTCGACGTACAAGGTGAGCGGCGTCGGCGCGGTGCTGATTGGCGACGGCATCCCGGGCTTTCCCCCCACGGGACTGCAGGTCGCGGACCTGTCGGGCTCGCATCGTGACAATCGGCCGACCGGTAAAGTCGCTCTCAACTACACTCTCGACGACCACAATCTCCTGTACGCCTTCGTCGCCCGAGGCTACAAGCCGGGGGGATTCAACTCCTCGACCTCGCAGTTCGATCCCGAGACGGTCTGGGACTACGAGTCGGGCTGGAAGGCGACCCTGCTGGACGGTCACGTGCGCACCCAACTGGGCGTCTTCTTCAATCGGTACAATGATTTCCAATTCAGCCTGACCGATCTCACCACGGGTCAGAACGGCGTGCGCAATCTGCCGAGCGCCACCATCAAGGGGTTCGAGGCACAGATCCAGGCGGCGTTGGCCGGTTGGGGCGCGGACGCGGGAATTGCGTTCGTGGATTCATCTCTCGCCACCACGGGAGCCTTCGTCAACACACACCTTCTGCCGCCGGGAACTCTCGGACCGCAATGCCCGAGCGGCGTCGCCTCCAACCCCCCGACGTGTTTCAACTACGGCCCGTACCTCCAGACAGACACGAGTGGCCCTAACCTGTATTCGCCCAAATGGACGTTCAACGCCGGACTGGACTATCGTTTCGAGCTCACCGACAAGATGTCCCTCACCCCTAGAATCAACTACGCCTATGTCGGCTCTCAGTGGGCCAGTCTGTCGTATTCGACGCTCACGGACTACCTCCCTTCACGAGGCCTGCTGTCGGTGCTCCTGACGTTGCAACTACCTCACGACTGTTATGTCGAGGGATACGGTACGAACCTCGCCAACAAAACCTATGTCTCCGGTCAGTTCGGCAACAACGAGTTCTTCGGAGCACCGCGGCAATACGGCGTGCGCGTCGGCACTCGGTTTTGAGCGCCTCGCGCCCGGGAGAATGACTCTTGAAAACGATCGCACCTGGGCCTGTACTCACCCTGGCCGCCTTCATCGCCGCCGTCGCGGTTCAACCCTCCATTGCCACCGAAAGCCCCGACTGGGCCCAGCGCTGCACGGGACTCGCGAAGTTGGCCGGGGGAGCCTTCCGCGACACTTCAACACGACTGACCGCGGCGAGCGTGGTCATGAAGGGCCCCGTGTCAGTCGCGGTCCCGGGACTACCGCCCCAGGCGATCGAGGTGCCGGATCATTGCGAGATCCAGGGGATCGCCCAGGAACGCACCGCCGAGGATGGCCAGCACTACGCGATTCGATTCCATCTGCGGTTGCCATTTGCCTGGAACGGGCGGTTTCTATTCCAGGGGGGTGGTGGCAGCAACGGGAACCTCGGCGATGCGCTGGGAATGTACTCCCAGGGCGCGCCGCCCGCGCTGCTGCAGGGATTCGCGGTCGTCAGCCAGGACAGCGGGCACGACAACACACTCAACAACGATCCGAAACGCGGCGGCACACTCGTGTTCGGTTTCGACGAGCAAGCCCGGGCGAACTACGGCCACGCCTCGCTGCCCATCGTGGCTGATGCCGCCAAGACCGTGATCCGCAAGTTCTACTCCACACCGTTGAAATACTCGTACTTCGTCGGGTGCTCCAAAGGTGGCAACGAGGGCATGGCCCTGGCGCAGCGTTATCCGGAACAGTTCGACGGAATCGCGGCCAGCGCGCCGGGAATGTCTCTGCCACGTGCGGCGGTCGCCGAAGCGTGGGACACCCAGGCACTCGCCGCGGTTGTCAGGACGCGAGGGTCTTCACTCACCCTCCAGCAGCTCGCAACTTCATTCAGCGATGCAGATCTGAGGCTCGTACGTGCGGCGGTCTTAGACGCATGCGATGCGGACGACGGACTGAAGGACGGGATCATCGGTGCGTTTCTCCAGTGCACCAGCGCCAAGGTCCTGCCGCGACTGAACTCTTTGAGGTGTACCGATCACAAGACGGACCAGTGCGTGAGCGACGGACAGATCGCCGCGCTGACTCGCGTCATACGAGGAGCCCACGACAGTGCGGGACACGCGCTCTACAGCGACTGGCCCTGGGACACTGGCGTCGCCGAGGCAGGATGGCGCGGCTGGAAGTTGGGTAGCCCGGACGGCCGGCCGCCCAGTCTCAATGTGGTGCTCGGCGGCCCCGCCCTGGCGACCGTGTTCACTACTCCACCCACACCGCTTAACGCAGATCCGCAGCAGGCACTCGAGTTTCTTCTGCAATTTGACTTCGAGCGGGATGCCTCGAAAATTTATGCAACCCAAACCAACTTCCCCCATTCCGCATGGGACGACGTGTCGGCCCGCTCCACCAACCTGGACGCATTCCGTGCCCGGCATGGACGGCTCATCGTCCCCCATGGGGTCTCGGATCCGGTCTTCTCGATCAACGATACATTGGCATGGTGGCGGGAGGTCGATCAGCGCGCGGGGGGTAAAGCCGCGGAATTCGTACGCGTCTTCCCCGTGCCGGGTATGAACCATTGCGCCGGAGGAGCGGCCACGGACACCTACGACGTCTTGCCCGTACTGATGCAATGGGTGGAGCAGAGGCAAGCTCCCGAGCAGATCATCGCCCGCGCGAATCCGGCCTCGCCCTGGCCGAAGCGGACTCGGCCTCTATGCGCCTACCCGGCCATCGCACGCTACAAGGGAAGCGGGGATGCCGAGATCGCGGCGAGTTTCTCGTGTCAGTGATCCAATCGAAACTGATGTTGAGTTGGGTAGCGCTGGGCGCCGGTGCAATATTGTGGGGCACCGCATTGGCCGCAGATGCGCCGCGAATGCCCTCGGAAAGCGATCCGGTAAAACGCTGTCTCGAGTTGAAAAG
>JAQGOE010000217.1 GCA_028293725.1 Gammaproteobacteria bacterium
ACATGTCCCTGGATTTCCTCGGCGTAGGCGTCGACCGCCTGCCCCTCGCGCTCGAGGTATTCCTCGATGGCGTTGCGGAACTGCCGGTTGGGGATGTAGTGCGCCGACCAGGTGATGGTAGGCTCGAAACCACGGCTGACTTTGTGCTCGCCCTGGGTGCCCGGCTCGAAGCGCGCGATGCCGTGCTCGATACAGAACTCAATGCCCTGGTGGTAGCAGGTTTCGAAGTGCAGGCTGTTGTAATCGGCGGCCGCTCCCCAGTAGCGACCGAACAGCGCATCCTGACTCCAGAAAAAAATCGCCGCTGCGACCGGCGTGCTTCCGTGCATTGCCAGTTTCACCATCAGCGCGTCACCTAACGTGCGCGCGGCCTGTGTAAAAAACTCTCGTGTCAGATACGGCTCGTGGCCGTGACGATGAAATGTATCACGGTGAAAAGCGTACACCGTATCCAGCGTGCGCTTGTCGAGAGCGCCCCCCATGAGTGTCTCGAAGTGGATGCCTGCTTCGGCGACGCGGCGGCGCTCGCGCTTGGCTTTTTTCCGTTTGTCGGCGGTGAAGGTCTCTAGATAACCGTCGAAGCTCGTATAGCCGCGATTCGTCCAGTGGAACTGACAGTCGCGCCGAATCAGCCAGCCGGCGTCCGCGCACACTGCTCGCGCGGGCTCATCGAGAAACAAAGCATGTACCGAGGAGAGGCCACGGCTCGAGGCGTGGGATTCGATCTCCTTCAGAAGACGCGCGGCGGTCGCTGCGCGATCGAGGTCGGGACGAACGAGGAGGCGCGGACCCGTCGCGGGCGTGAAGGGTATGGCGACGGCTAGCTTCGGGTAGTAGCGCCGGCCGACTCGTGTGTAGGCTTGTGCCCAGGCGAAATCAAACACGAACTCGCCGTAGGAATGGCTCTTGGTGAAAGCCGGCGTGGCGGCGGCGAGTCCCGCTGCATCATACAGCGCGATGTAAGTCGGATCCCAACCCGTGCCTGGACCAATACAGTGCGTGTGCTCGAGGGCCGCCAGGAACTCGTGTCGCAGGAACGGATTGCGATCTCCTCCCAGGGCATTCCATTGCCGCGGGTCGAAGTCTTCGATGCTGTAGTGGACACGCGATGGGGGCGCTGCGGTCAGGAGTGTTTCTCCATATCCAACCCCTCGAGATAACGGTCGGCGTCGAGCGCCGCCATACACCCGGCGCCCGCCGAGGTAATAGCCTGGCGGTACACATGATCCGCAACATCACCTGCGGCGAACACTCCAGGGACGCTCGTCGCCGTCGCGTCACCGTCAGTGCCGCTTTTTATCTTGATGTAGCCCTCGCGCATGTCGAGCTGGCCGGTGAAGATGCCGGTGTTCGGCGAGTGTCCGATGGCGATGAACAGGCCGGTGACTTCGAGCTCGCGCGGCGCGCTTCCTTGCAGTGAGCGCAGGCGCGTGCCCGTGACACCCTGCTGGTTGCCTAGCACCTCGTCGACCGTGTGATTCCAGATCACCGACATCTTCCCACTCTCGACTTCGCGGAAGAGGCGATCCTGCAGGATTTTTTCGGCGCGCAACTTGTCGCGCCGGTGTACGAGAGTGACGTGTTGCGCGATGTGCGACAGATACAGAGCCTCTTCAACCGCGGTGTTGCCGCCGCCGACCACGGCGACCTTCTGTCCGCGGAAAAAGAACCCGTCGCAAGTAGCGCAGGCGGATACACCACGGCCGCGAAACTTTTCCTCGGAAGGCAGGCCCATGTACTTGGCGGCCGCGCCGGTCGCGATGATCAAGGCGTCGCAGGTGTAGTGGTGTGTGTCGCCCTTGATGCGGAAGGGCCGCGTGGACAGATCGACCGATTGCACATGATCATTGACGATCTGGGTGGAGAATCGTTCGGCGTGGCGGCGCATGCGGTCCATGAGCTCGGGCCCCTGCAGGCCGTGAACGTCGCCCGGCCAGTTATCGACCTCGGTGGTCGTCATCAGCTGTCCGCCCTGCTCGACGCCCGTGATCAGAAGGGGGGAGCGATTGGCCCGGGCCGCATAGACGGCCGCGCTGTAGCCCGCTGGGCCCGAACCAATGATGATGAGGCGGCTGTGCCGGGTAGTCGTCATGAAGGTATCTCTTTGATTACGCGCGGGCTATGGTAGCAAGTGCGTCAAGCTCGCGGCTTCTCTCGGACGGTAGGTCCGCGCGTGCCGGACAGGCACTATAATGGGCTGATGGCAGAAACCCAGGCGCAGTCGCGCAATCCCGTTCGTTTCACGTCGGCCGTAGCCCGCGGCCTGCGTGAGAGTGCCCTCATTGCCATCGGCGTGGTGGCCCTCGTGCTGTTCGTCGCCCTGGCGACCTATAGTCCCGATGACCCGGGCTTTTCGTCGTTCGCAGGTATCCCCGCGACCGTGCACAACCAGATCGGCTGGATCGGCGCGTGGCTGGCGGACGCGCTGTTTTTTGTATTCGGACGTCCGGCCTACCTGTTCCCGGTGATGCTGGGTGCGGCCTGCTGGATGCTCCTGCGCCGCATGAAAGGCGAGCCGGGTTCCGGGTCGCGTGCGAACACGGCTGTACGCATTTGCGGGTTTCTGCTGGTGCTGTTCGCGAGCTGTGGCCTCACGACGCTGCACTGGACCCCGGGCGTACTGCGCCAGAGCGCTGGTGGGATCGTAGGAAAAGAGATCGGCGAGAATCTCGGTCATGGGTTGGGGTTTCTCGGCGCGACGCTCCTGATGCTTGCCGCGTGGATGGCGGGGCTGTCCCTGGCCTTTCACGTGTCCTGGCTCACCGTCATTGACCGGCTCGGCGCCTGGGCGTGGGCGGGTGTGAGCTGGCTGCGTGCCCGCAAGGCGACCGCGAAGGATGCGGCGGAAGGCCGCGAGCGCAAGCAGGCGCGCAAGGAAGCTGTCAAAACCGAACAGAAGAAGTCCGCGACCCGCGCTCCGACCCGCATCGAAGCGCCCACACCCATCGTCGAGAAGAGCGAGCGGGTGGAGAAAGAGCGGCAGGTGCAGCTTTTTGACACCCCCAAGCCTGGGGAGCTGCCGCCGCTGAGCCTGCTCGATGATCCGCCGCCAAAGGTTGCGTTGTATTCGTCGGAGGCCCTGGACGCTCTGTCGCGCCTCGTGGAGATGAAACTCAAGGACTTCGGCATCGAGTCCGAGGTCGTCGCGGTGCAGCCCGGGCCTGTGGTGACCCGGTTCGAGCTGCGGCCCGCTCCCGGCGTGAAAGCCAGCCAGATCACCAGTCTGGCCAAGGACCTTGCTCGCGCGCTGTCCGTATTGAGCGTGCGCGTGGTCGAGGTGATTCCCGGGAAGAGCGTGATGGGTCTGGAGATCGCGAACGAGAAGCGCGAGACCGTGACGCTCGGAGAGATCGTGCGCTCCAAGGCGTATGACGACATGACGTCGCCGCTCGCACTCGCCCTGGGTAAGGACATCGGAGGGCAGCCAGTCGTGGCTGACCTGGCGCGTATGCCGCACCTGCTGATCGCGGGCACCACCGGCTCGGGTAAGTCTGTCGGCATCAACGCAATGATTCTGTCGCTGCTCTACAAGGCGACGGCTGAGCACGTCCGGCTCATCATGATCGATCCGAAGATGCTGGAGCTCTCGGTGTACGAGGGTATTCCGCATCTCCTGGCGCCGGTCGTGACGGATATGAAGCAGGCGGCGAACGCGTTGCGTTGGTGCGTGGCCGAGATGGAGCGCCGCTATCAGCTCATGGCCGCGCTCGGCGTGCGCAACATCTCGGGCTTCAACAAGAAGGTGAAGGACGCCAACGACGCCGGGAAGCCGATCCGCGATCCGGTCATGACCCAGATGGCATCCAACGATCCGACCTTCGACCAGTCGCTGATCCCGAATCTCACGCCACTGCCGTATATCGTGGTGGTCATCGACGAGCTCGCCGATCTCATGATGATCGTCGGCAAGAAGGTCGAGGAGCTCATCGCGCGCCTCGCGCAGAAGGCCCGCGCGTCGGGTATCCACCTCGTGCTGGCGACGCAGCGACCGTCGGTCGACGTGATCACCGGTCTCATCAAAGCCAACATTCCGTGCCGGATTGCGTTCCAGGTGTCGGCGAAGGTCGATTCACGCACCATTCTCGATCAGATGGGGGCGGAGACACTGCTCGGCCATGGTGACATGTTGTACTTGCCGTCGGGGACCTCGATGCCGACGCGTGTGCACGGCGCCTTCGTGTCCGACGCCGAAGTGCATCGAGTCGTCATGGGGCTGAAGACCGCGGCGGCGCCGGATTACATCGAGGAGGTGTTGTCCGGGCCGAAGACCCCGATTCCGGGTCTGAAGCACGAGGACAGCGAGGGCGAGCTCGGTGGCGGACCCGACGGTATCGAGCAGGATGAGTTGTACGATGAGGCGGTGAAGATCGTGACAACCGAGCGCAAGCCGTCGATCTCGTACGTGCAGCGGCGTTTGAAGATCGGTTACAACCGCGCGGCGCGCTTGTTGGAGGGCATGGAAAACGCCGGGATCGTCGGCCAGTTGCAGGCGAATGGCTCGCGCGAGGTGCTCGTGCCGGCACCGTTGCAGGATTGAGAATAGTAATGTTGCCAGATTCGAAAGTGTTTCGCGTGATGAGCCGGTGCGTCGATGCGGTCGACCTGCTGCAGGCGGTGCTTTGGGTGGTCGCGGTGGTGTTGGTGTTTACATCGGCGCCGCACGCAGCTACCGCGCCGGCCGGGGCCGCGCTGACCGCTCCCGCGCCTGCTGCCACGGCAACGGCCGCCACCGCATCCGGCAGCGTTTCGACGCCGCTCGACAAGTATCTGAGCGACATGAAGACGCTGCGCACGACTTTCCTGCAGACGCTGGCGGACGGGCAGGGGCGCGAGATCGATCGGTCCACCGGGACGCTCATCGTCGCCCGGCCGGGTAAGTTCAGTTGGGATATTCATCCGCAAACGGGTGATACCAACAAGGGCGCCGGCCAGCTCATGGTCTCCGACGGCCGTAATCTCTGGTTTTTCGACCGCGACCTCGAGCAGGTCACCGTGAAGCCGGTGGACGCGGCGCTGTCGGCAACCCCGGCGATGTTGCTGTCGGGAACTGTCGATGTGCGCAAGAACTTCACCCTGTCGCTCGCCGGGCAGCGCGACGGGCTCGATTGGGTTCTGGTCGAGCCACACGGCACGGACGCGGATTTCAAGGACGCCTTGTTCGGGTTTTCCAACGGCGACCTGAAGCGGATGATTCTCGAAGACAAACTCGGACAGACCGCCACGATCCTGTTCGATCACATCGAGCGTAACGTTCCGGTCAGCGCGCAAGAGACGAGCTTCGCGCCGCCGAAGGGCGCGGACCTCATCGGAAAGCCGCAGAAATGAGTGTCCCGGAGTTGGGGATCGCGCGGACCGAGGCGAGTCCGGGACTGCGATTGGCGCGCTTGTGGTGGGCCATTGGCTGGGCGATGGTGGCGTACATCGCGATCTCGTGCCTCGAGCCGCCGCGCTATGTGCCTGACCTGCACCTGTGGGACAAGCTCGAGCACGCCGTGGCGTTTGGCGGTATGGCGTTCTGGTTCGGCAGCCTGGTCCGACCCCGGCAGTATCCGTTGATCGCGTTGCTGATGCTGCTCTTCGGAGGCGGCATCGAGATCGCCCAGGGAGCCATGGGGCTCGGCCGGGACGCGGACATCATGGACTTCGTCGCTGACTGCGTTGGAGTGTTGGTCGCGTTGATTGCACTCTATCTCGGTCTTGGAGCGTGGCCACGCTGGATCGAGCGGCTCATCTGGCGCACCCGTGAGCCGTGAGTCCGCTAGCGTCCGCGATCCATTGCGGCCGCTCGCGGATCGGATGCGACCGCGCTCACTGGACGAGTTCGTGGGGCAGCAGCATCTCCTGGGCCCCGGCAAACCCTTGCGGCATGCGATCGAAACTGGACAACTGCACTCGCTGATCCTGTGGGGGCCTCCCGGGACCGGAAAGACCACGCTCGCTCGACTCATCGCTCAGAAGGCGGACGCGCTGTTCATTGCGCTTTCGGCAGTAATGGCTGGCGTGAAGGATATTCGCGCCGCCGTCGAAGCCGCACGTAATGCGCGCGCGTCGACCGGTCGACCGACGTTGTTGTTTCTCGATGAGGTGCATCGCTTCAACAAGGCGCAGCAGGATACGTTTCTGCCGTATCTCGAGGATGGCACGCTCACGTTCGTCGGAGCGACGACCGAGAATCCTTCGTTCGAGGTCGTGAGCGCGGTGCTCTCCCGGGCGCGGGTGTATGTGCTTCGCTCACTGACGGTAGAGGACATCGCGACGTTGCTTCGAACGGCCTTGGCGGACGAGGAGAGGGGGCTCGGTAAAGAGCATCTGACCGCCGAGCCGGAAGCGCTCGAACTCATCGCGCAGGCCGCGGATGGTGACGGACGGCGGGGGCTCAACATGCTGGAGCTCGGTGCAGGGCTGGTGGAGGCTTCGCCGGAGGCGTTGGCTGCCGGGCGCTGCCTCAACATGGCGATCGCCAAGGAAGTGGCCAGTGGCGGCAGGCGCCGCTTCGACAAGGGTGGGGATCAGTTCTACGACCAGATTTCCGCCCTCCACAAGGCGGTGCGCGGGACCGATCCGGATGCGGCCCTTTATTGGTTGTGCCGAATGCTCGACGGCGGGTGCGACCCGCTCTACATCGCGCGGCGGGTGGTGCGCATGGCGGTGGAGGACATCGGGCTCGCGGATCCGCGCGCCTTCCCGATGACGCTGGATGCGTGGGAGGCCTATGATCGTCTCGGCAGCCCCGAGGGCGAGCTGGCGATCGCGAATGCCGTGGTGTATCTCGCGTGTGCGGCAAAGAGCAACGCCGTATACGTGGCGATGGCAGAAGCTCGGGCAGACGTCGAGAAGTTCGGCACGCTGGATGTGCCGCTGCGTTTTCGGAATGCGCCGACCAGTCTGATGAAGAATCTAGGCTTCGGGCGCGACTATCGCTACGCGCACGAAGAGCCGGACGCGTACGTGGCCGGCGAGCGCTACTTGCCGGACGAGATGCCGGATCGGCGATACTACCGCCCCGTTTCCCGGGGACTCGAATTGAAAATTGGTGAGGCGCTGGCCCGGCTGCGGGCCAAGCCGCCCGCGAAAGGTTGAACTGACGTGATTGACCCGAAGCTGTTGCGTTCCGATCCCGATGCCGTCGCTCGCAATCTCGCGCGGCGCGGCTACAAGTTGGATGTTGAGGCGCTGAAGGCGCTGGAGGACAAGCGCAAGCCCTTCCAGGTGGAGTTGGATCGACTGCGCGCGGAGCGCAATGCCAACGCGAAAGCCGTGGGGATGGCCAAAGGGCGTGGCGAGGATGTGGCGCCGCTCATTGCCAAAGGCGAGCAGTTGACACAGGGTCTGGCGAAAGCCGAAGAAGACCTCACGGCCGTGCAGGCCGAGCTCGAACAGTGGCAGCTCGGCCTTCCCAACTTGCTGCACGAGTCCGTTCCGGACGGGAAGGATGAGACGGCGAATGTCGAAGTACGTCGCTGGGGCGAGCCGCGTTCGCTGGGATTCAAGGCTCGCGACCATATCGAGATCGGCGAGCGTCTCGGCGGCCTGGATTTTGAGGCGGCGGCGCGTATTTCCGGGGCCCGGTTCGTGGTCATGAAGGGGCAGGTCGCGCGGCTGCATCGCGCGCTCGCGCAATTCATGCTGGATCTGCATACGGGCGAGCACGGGTACACCGAGGTCTACGCTCCTTATCTCGTGCAGAAGCAGGCGCTCGTGGGCACGGGACAGTTGCCGAAGTTCGAGCAGGATCTGTTCGCGGTGTGCGCAGACCAGCCCAATATGGGCCCGGCGTTTTATCTCATTCCCACAGCGGAAGTGCCCGTGACGAACCTGGTGCGCGAGCAGATCGTGCCGGCGGAGCAACTGCCTCTGAAGTACGTGTGCCATACGCCGTGTTTCCGTTCCGAGGCGGGTGCGGCGGGCAAGGACACCCGCGGCATGATTCGCAACCACCAGTTCGACAAGGTTGAGTTGGTGCAGATGGTGCGTCCGGCGGATTCGTATGCGGCGCTAGAGCAACTGACGGCCAACGCCGAAGAGGTGCTGCGGCGGTTGGAAATTCCTTATCGCACGCTGGCGCTGTGTGCCGGGGACATCGGGTTTGGTAGCGCCAAGACGTACGACCTGGAGGCATGGCTGCCGGCACAGGAAAAATATCGCGAGATTTCCTCCTGCAGTAACTTCGAGGCGTTCCAGGCGCGCCGGATGCAGGCGCGCTGGCGCAACCCGGATGGCGGGAAGCCGGAGCCGTTGCATACGCTCAACGGCTCGGGGCTCGCGGTCGGGCGCACGCTGGTGGCGGTGTTGGAGAACTACCAGTACGAGGATGGCTCCGTTGCGGTGCCGCAGGTGCTGCGGCCGTATCTGGGCGGCAGGGAAGTCCTACAGCCTTAAGTCGCTATCGATTGGCGGGCATGGACCATCGATAATCGATAGTCCTATACTGCGGCGGCATGAAGCGTACGCTGCGCAAACCGCGTTCCACGCAGGATCGGGATCCGCTCTTCAACCAGTCGGTGGAGAAGGCGTTCGCGATCCTGGAGGCGTTTGGCGGTGAGCGGCGAGCGCTCAACTTGAGCGAAGTGTCCACGGCAGTGGGTATGACGAAGAGTTCGGCACAACGCTGCACTCATACTCTGGAGCGTCTCGGCTATCTGCGGCGCGATCCACGGGTGAAGCGTTGGGTGTTGACGCCGCAGGCGCTCAACATGGCGCACTCGTATCTTTCGGGCCACCCGCTCATCGAGCAGGCGACGACTCATCTCATCGACCTCAACCAGGCGAGCGGTGAGTCGGTGAGTCTCTCGGAGCCGTACGAGACCGACATGGTGTTCATCGCCCGGTTTCCGAGTCACAAGCGCTTTTTCATTCATATGCCGGTCGGCCGGCGGCTGCCGATGTTTTGTACGGCCTCCGGGCGGGCTTATCTGTCGGGGTTGCCGGCGGCCGAGGTGCAGAAACTATTGCGTCGCTCGACTCTGAAAGCGTTTACGCCGCAGACGCTGACCGATCCAGTGGAGATTGTCAGGCAGATCGAGGCCGCGCGCGAGGCGGGGTATGCCTGGGCTGATCAGGAATACTACCGGGGCGATGTCACTATCGCGGCGCCGGTTTTTGGGGATGACGGCGCGCCGGTGGCTGCCGTGAATATATCGGCGCCGTCGAGCCGCTGGTCGCTTGCGGATTTGCGGGTGAAGCTGGCTTCGGTGTTGATGGAGACTGCGCGCGCGTGTTCGAGCGGTACGGCGGCCCGAATGCGCGCGTGACCCGGCGTGGGGCGGCGTCGCGAGTCTCGAGGTGCGTACTGTCGCGGGTTTGTGGCCCGCGACAGTACATCCGATTTTCCTTAGTGACGGTACGTGGCTGTGATGCCGAAGGTGCGGGGGCGCGGTCCGATGTAGCGGAACGCGGGGCTCGCCTGCGGACTGCCGTCATTGCCGTAGCCGTTGGTCTGATGGTTGTAGTTGATGATCGTGTTTTCATCGAAGAGGTTGTCGACGAAGAACGAGACCAACCAATCCCCCACATTCGCTCCGGTCCGCAGGGACGCGAAGCTCTGGCGCGCCGTCGGGAATCCGGTCTGATCGTACTGCGAGGTGTTGGGGTCGAGCGCCGCGTGGGTCCACTTATCCGCCGCCGCGTATTCGTAGTCCATGCGGAAGAAGGCTTCGTGTTCCATCACGTTGAAGCGGTATTCCGCGCCGAGCGTCGCCGTCCAGGGAGGGATCGAATAGCCCGTGCCGATCCCGTTGGGTCCGCCGATGGCGTCCCCACTCACCACTAGTGGCAGTGGTGCACCAGGTCCCGAGGTGATCGCCCCGGTCGGGAAACCGTTCTTGGTGTAGCGGGCATTGGTGTAGCCGAAGGTCGCGTCGATGGCCAGAGCCGAGGTCGCCTGCACGGTCGCCTGGATGTCGAATCCCTTGGAGACTGCGTTGCCGAGATTGTCGGTCCACTGGATCTGGCAGATCGGGGGCACGACGTTGCCCTGGATGTTGTTCCACTTGATGTAGTAGACGCTGCTGGCAAGGCGCACTACATTGTTGATGTTGTTCTTGGCGCCCACCTCGAAGCTCTGCACGGTGTCGGACTTATAAGTCGACGGCGCATTCTTGATGCCGAAGTTCTCGAAGTCCTGGGTACAGCCCACGGTCGGGTCCTGGAAGGTGGGATCGTACGGAATCGACGGGTTGCCGCCGCCGGAGCGGAACCCTTTCGCGTACGTGAAGTAGAACATGTCGTTGGGATCCATCTGCCACTGGATACCCGCTTTCGGCGTGACCGGTGTCTCCGTGTTCTGGGCCGTTCCAGGCCGCGGGCCGCCATTTTGCGGGCCGTCGGAGAGGCTCTGAATGGAGAATGTGGTCTTTGAGACACGCACTCCGGCGGTCAGGGTCAAGGTGTCCGTCAGGCTGAAGTTGACTTCGCCGAAGCCGGCGAGCTGACGGTCGTGGCTGACGAGGCGGTTGAAGTACGAATCGCCCATCGGGAGAACCGAGCTGCCGTCCGGGTTCAGCGGCGTGCCGAAGTAATCGGCAATGGTCGTTCCGACCAGTGCGTTGAACATCGCATCTGCCATCGGGTCGTGAATTTCCTCGAGGCTGGACTGGCGATTGAGGGAATAGAATCCGCCGACCGTCCATTTCAGGCGGGCGGTGGGGTTGTTGGACTGAAAGCGGATTTCCTGCGAGATGTTGCGCTGCTGATTGGTCACCGTGGCGGGCGAGCGGTAGTCCGTCAGTCCGGGCGGCAGGTGTACGCCGGATCCGTCGAGCAGCGGGTACAGTCCCGCTCCCACGGGCGCGGGATCCTGCCCGGGAGCGATTACTGTCTGATAGTAGCCCAGGTTGTAGAGCGTGCCGTCGTAGCCGCTGATCTCGTCGCGATGGAAGTAGGCGGTCGTTGAGATCAGGGTGACCGGTCCGATGTCCGCCTGCACGTTCAGCGAGGGGAGATAGAAGTTGTCGGGCTCCTCGCGTGCTGTGGGATTCGCGCTGACGTACTGATTCTTGCTTGGATTCGAGTACTCGGGCCAGTAGATCGTCACGTCGTTACGCGCGCGGTGCTGATAGAACACGCTGGGCGTGATCTTGAGGTTATCGTTCGGTTGCCACAGGGCGGTGAGATGCAACACCGCCGTGTCGTCTTTGTTCGCGTTCGGATCCACGATCGACAGCGAGGTCGGGTCGATGCGGTCGATCCAACCGCCGTCGCGCCGGTACCAGGCGCTGGCGCGCACGCCCAAGGTGCCGTCGATGATAGGAGCGCCGGCGGCAACGCCGGCCTCGTAGCTCATCGCTCCGCCTTGCGTATAAGACGTCTCGGCCTTGGCGTAGATGCTGGATTTCGTGAGGCTGGGCTGTGTGGTGATGTAGCGAACGGTACCGCCCTCGGAGCCGGCGCCGAACAGGGTTCCCTGCGGTCCGCGTAACACCTCGACTCGATCGAGGTCGAAGATCTTGACCAGTGCGTCATCGGCGTTGAATCCCAGGTCGCGCACCTGGATGGGGACATCGTCGATATAGATACCCGTGGTTCCCGAGCCGCCGCTGGAGGAGATACCTCGGATGGAGATCTGATTCGACTGGCCGGAGTCGACTTTTACGCCAGGCGTGTAGCGGGCGATGTCGTCGATGTCCTTGATGCCCTTGATGTCCATCGCCTCCTGCGTGTACGCGCTCAGGCTGATCGGCACCTTGTTCGCCGATTCCTCGCGGCGGTTCGCGGTCACCGTCACCTCTTGCATCTGCTGCGGCTGCTGAGTTGCTTCCTCAGCTTCGGCTGCCAGGGTGACGCCGGGTGCGAACAGCACGGTGAAAGCGCAGCTCGCCAGTGTTTGTTTGATCCTGCCGCACGCGAGCAGCGCGCGCAGTGGAATGCCGGGTCGGTTCGAGGTGTTGATCGACGACTGCATGTTTACTCCCCATCGCCTCGTTCCGTCGGGCAGGTGACGGACTCAGCTGTTCATCGATAATCGATAGGCAGATATCGACTTGTTGGATCGACTGTAAGACACGCGACAGCCGCGCGTCAAACGCCTTTTGGCCCTATCTGACGCGTGTACGCAACATCTTCGGGCGGTGCACTTCGGTGTCGCAAGGGGACCTCAATAGCTCGCTGGAGGTGCAAGTCCGGTCGCGGCGAGCTCGCGAACGACTTCGCGGCGGGTCGCCAATACCGACGGCAGCGGCGAGTGCCGCTGGCTGGTCACTTCCGCCGCACTGAACAACGGCACATCGCTCGAGAGCTCCTGCGCGTCAAAGGTTTGCGCGAGCCAGTTCAGGACGCCGGCGAGCTGCGCGTCGGAGAGCACTGAGTTCGCGGCTCCCGGCACCCGCAGAATGTAATTGCGGCCTGCAGGCGAGCGCATGTAGCGCCCCAGTGCATGGGCGAGCGGGGGCACCTTGCCTGGAACGCCTTCGGCTTGCGGTCCGTGGCAGCCCATACAGTAGAGGATGTAATCCTGCTGGGGGCTTGCGTGTGCCACGGCGGCAAAGATGCTCGCGGCGGCTGCCGCGAATAGAAACCTTGTCGAGCGTGTTGGCGCCCGCTTCATTTCAGAGCCCGAGCGTCGCGAGCAACTTGCTGCGGTGCTCACGTACCACCGCGCCATCGACCGGATGGGCGCGCTCGGTAGCGATCTCTTCAGCGGCGATCGGCTTCACGTCGTCCGCGGCGTGGTCGAGATCGAATACGACGAAGTTCAGCACAGCCGCCAAGGTCGCGTCGTCGAGCTGAATGAACTCGGGCATCTTGAAGTCGAAATGTTTCTGCTCGACCTCGATGCCACCGAACATGCCGTTCAGCACTGTCATCGCGAGCTGTTTGCGTCCGTCATCGTTCGCCGCATAGCGGGCGGGGTAGGACGTGACCGGAGGCGCGAGCGATGGGGTTCCGGCTCCCTTCGCTCCGTGACACACGGCGCAGTTGGCTTGGAAAGTAGTGGCGCCGACGGGATAGCGGACCGGCGCGGGATCTGCAGCGGCGAGTCCGGGAAGGGATGTCAGGGCCAGCGCGAGCGCTGCAGCGCTGACGGGCGCTGCGCTCTCGAGGAGAGACGCGGCCGTAGCGCCTGGCGCCGCGTGCGCAGAGCGTCGCCTCATTTTTCGGCGACCCCGAGGATCACGGATACCGAGCAGTGGTAGTTGGAGTCGGCGTTCGCCATGCACCAGTTGAGATCGTTGTTGCGCGAGGGACGATACATCGGCTTCTCGCGCTCGTTGCGGTTGCATTCGCAATTGCCGCAGCTCGCCTTACCGCAGCAGTCGTTGTAGGAGACGATGTAGTCGCGGCTGTCGGCGGGGTTATGACAGGTGCCGATCCAGGTGATAGGCGAGGGCGCCGTTCCGGGCGGGCAGGAGTTCGACGAGCCTCCACAACAGGAGCACAGGAATCCGTCGACCGCGCAGTACTTCCAGTAGTCGCAGCTCAAGGGATCGTCGGTGGCGGCTTTGGCTTTGCTACCGGGCTTTGCGGGCGTCTTCGGCGTTGCCGGCCCCCCGGCCTCCGCGGCTTCGGCGCGTGAGGAGCGATCGACCGGCAGGAGCGGAATCAGCGCGGCGCCCGTCAGGATTTGTCCCAGCGTGGCGAGCAGGCTGCGGCGTGAGGTGTGGCGCGCCAGGGAGCGCGACGATTTTTCAAACAGGCGGTCGATCGAGCGCATGCCAGTGCCTTTCAAGGATTCATCATGAGCCAGGGGGTCTGTCCGAACTTTTTCTCGACGTGGCGAAATTCACCCGTGAGAGCGTCGATCACGGCGATGTCCGCATTCTCCGTCGCCGCGAAGAGAAGGGGAGCGTCGTCCTGCGAAACCTGTACGGCCAGGACGGAAGCGAGCTTCTGTGGTGCCATCGGCCAGCGCGCGACACGTTGGTGCGCTTTCATGTCAAACACCCAGATCTCGGTGCCGCCGGCCTTGTGAGTGCCTTCGCCGCCGCGATGCATGGGCACGAAAAGCTTGCCCAACTTGCGGTGAATGGCGCCTACCTGCGCGCCGCCCGGACGCCAGTTCTGGGCCTTGTCGGCGGCGTTGAGGAGAGACCAGGGCTTTTGAAACGTCGGTTGTGCTCCCGTGAAGTCGACTTCATGCACCTCGCCGAGGAAGGAGAGGAAAGCGTAGCCGCCAGTGATCGGTACGCCTTGCACGAACACCGGGTCGGTGTCGGCATCGAAGAACGGATCGGACATGGTGCGCGAGGCTTCGTGTCCCTGCGCGTCGAGCGTTACTGTTTGGATCCGGCCGCTCTCGCACAGGGACGATACCCGGTTGGGTCCGGAGGGGATCACTAGAACGCAGCCCGCGGTGTCGATTTCATCCAGCACCGTGCCCTTGGCCGGATCGAGAACTCCGAAGGAAGCCGCGGGTGTCACGTAGGAGACGTACAGAAAATGGCTGTCGGAACTGAAGCCGATGTTGAAATACGTCGGCAGCGTCATGGCCCGCTTCGGCGGCAGGACGATCTCGTGCGTCACGGATAGGTTTGTGTTGTCCGTGAATTCGACGACGTCGGTGCGCGCACCGCGGGCGCCGCGTGCCCAGTAAGTCGTGCTCACTACACTGGTCTTGCCGTCCGGCGATAAGTTGAAGCCGGGATTGAAACCCGCGTCGATCTGCCCCAGCCGGCGATAGGTGTCGCCGTCGAAGAGATCGATGCGTGCGTCGATTTCGTTGAGAAACGCTTCATCCAGCACGTAGATCCGATGAGGATTATTGGGCGGCAGCGTCGTGAGCGTGAGATGCTCGGCCGGCAAAGGCGGCGGCGGAGCGGCTGCGAGCAACGGCGCGCAGATTGCGAGTGACAGCAGAGCGGCGCGCATGAGACAGCTTTTCATCGGACTCCCCGAGCACCGCAACCGCGATTGTTGATTGACTGTCGCCCGTGCGAGGCGACGCGCAGGCAGCGGTGTGCAATTGAGCGTGGCTTGGAGTCTGGCATATTGCTGGACGGCACGGAAGTCCGCGCTGCCACTTGAATGGCCGCGACGCGGGCGTTACCGTGGGCAGGGGTGAACGATATGGTTGTATCGATTATCGAGTGGAGAGGCCCATGAATGCGGCGAAGCTTGCCCTGCTCGCCGCCCTGGTGGTCGTCAATGTCGCATTTGTTCTAGCGTGGGTGCGCGATGCGCGCCGCCGCAGCGTGCGACCCACCCCGACGGCTGGGGATATCGCGATCGGTTTTGGCACCGATTTTCTCGACGCGCTCGGAATAGGGTCGTTCGCGCCGACGACGGCGCTGTTCAAATTCCGCGGTACGCCGCCCGACGAGCTCATCCCGGGAACCCTCAATGTAGGTCATAACGCGGCGGCTTTCGTGGAAACCGCGGTTCTGGTTACCGCTGTTGCCGTCGAGCCCGTTTTACTGATTGCGATGGTCGCGAGCGCTACGCTCGGCGCATGGTTGGGAGCGGGTGTCGTGAGCGGCTTGCCGCGTCGGGCGATCCAGCTCTTCATGGGCGCGGCGTTGCTCATCGCGGCGATTTTCTTCGTGATGGCTAACTTCGGTGCGTTTCCTGTCGGCGGCACCGCCATGGGGCTCGAGGGATGGCGCTTCGGCCTGGCCGTGGGCGTCAACTTCGTGTTCGGCGCGCTGATGAGTGTCGGGATCGGACCTTATGCGCCGAGCATGGTGCTGCTGGCGTTGTTGGGTCTGCACCCCTTGGGGGCGTTTCCCATCATGATGGGCACGTGTGGGATTGTGCAGCCGGTCGCCAGTCTGCGCTTTTTCAAAACCGGCCGTTTCGCGTACGGTCCGGCGTTGGGTTTGACGATTGGTGGCACCGTGGGTGTGCTCATCGCGATTTTCATCGTTCGCCAGCTTCCGCTGCTGGCGTTGCGCTGGCTCGTCATCGTGGTCGTGGCTTACGCGGCCGTGTCCATGTTGCGATCGGCGTTTCGCGAACGTGCTACTGCGCTGGTTACGCCAGCGACTTGACGTTCAGCAGGGCTCTGCGGCGCGCCATGTCGTGATCCACGATGGGGCGGGGGTAGGTTTTGCCGAGTCGAACGCCCGCGGCGTCGAGTTGTTCGGGCTTGGCCGTCCAGGGTTTGTGGATGATTTTTGCTGGCAGGCGTGCCAGCTCCGGTACCCAACGCCGCACGTAGTCGCCGTTCGGATCAAACTTCTCACCCTGCAGAATGGGATTGAAGATGCGGAAGTAGGGCGCGGCGTCGGCACCCGTTCCGGCGACCCATTGCCAGTTCGCGGCGTTGTTGGCGGGATCGGCGTCGACGAGGGTGTCCCAGAACCATTTCTCACCGATACGCCAATCGATCAGCAGGTGCTTGATGAGGAAGGATGCGGTCACCATGCGCACGCGGTTGTGCATCCAACCTGTCGTCCATAACTCGCGCATGCCCGCATCGACGATCGGGTAGCCGGTGAGGCCGCGCCGCCAGGCTCTTAGCCCTTTTTGATCGGTTCGCCAGCGCAGAGGATCGAAGCGGGACTGGAAGTTACGTTCGGCCAGGTCGGGGTGATGGTAGAGGACCTGGTAGTTGAATTCCCGCCAGCCGATTTCTGCGAGAAACTTTGCGAGCTGGCGCTGGATTCCGGGTTTGGGACGCTTGCGCACTGTTTCGTGAGCGGTGTGCCAGATCTGCCGCGCGGAGATGTTGCCGAAACACAGGTAGGGAGACAGACGGGAGGTACCGACTCGGTCGGGGCGGTCGCGGTCGGTCGAGTACTCGCTCAAGGTTTTCTTGAGGAAGCGCTTCAGATGAGTCCGGGCGGAGGATTCATCCGGGCTCCAGGCGTGGCGTATGCCGGCGGCCCAGTCGGGCTTTTTTGGCTCGAGGCCGAGGCTCGCGAGCACCACGGATTTGAGTTTGAATTGCCGGGGAGTGGCGTGGAAGCGGAGTTTGCGCGGGGCTGTTAGCGGCGGCTCGGGGGTGTCCTGCTTTAATGCGGCGCGCCAGTAGGCGGTGAACACGCGAAAGGGTTTGCCGGACTGGTTCTTGAGGGTCCAGGGCTCGTTGAGCAAATGGCCGTTGAAGGTGGTGACTTCGATGCCGCGTTGTTGGAGAGTGGCCTCCAGGGTTGCGTCGAGGGCCCGGCCCGGCGCGTCGTAGCGGCGATTCCAGTATACGGCGGCGGCTTTCAGGTTGGACGCGAGGTTCGGGAGGATGTCTGCGGGGGCACCAGTGAGAATGGTAAGTCGCCCTCCGTGCTTTGCTAGAGCTTCGTCCAGGGCCTGGAGTGACCCGTGCAGCCACCACCGCGCGGCGCCTCCGAGG
>JAQGOE010000233.1 GCA_028293725.1 Gammaproteobacteria bacterium
AGCCACGCACTGACAATGTTCACCGCCAGCCCGAGACAGGCGATCGGGATGGCCTCGGCGAAATGAATCGGCACCGGCTGGAACAGCCGTGCGACTGACTCGTAACCAATCAGGATGGCAATCATCGCCAGGACGATGGCACTCGTAAAACCCGCCAGGTCGCCGAGTTTCCCCGTGCCGAAACAGAACCGACTGTCGCTAGCGTGCTTTCTGGCGTAGCTGTAAGCCAGCGCGGCGAGCAACAGGGCGCCGGCATGGGTGCTCATGTGCAGGCCATCCGCGATCAGGGCAATCGACCCGAAAAGCAGCCCACCCACGATTTCGGCCGCCATCATGACACCGCACAAGACGATCACGGCCCACGTTTTCTTCTCACTCGCCTCGTGGTCGGGCGCGAGGAATACGTGGCTGTGCGGTTCGAAAATGTCGTTGGCGTTTGCGTCGACCATCACTGCGGTCCTGTCTGATGTGCGCGCTGTTGTACGCGCGGCGCGGACTTACTTTTTCAAGTACTGATGCACGATCTCGACGAGCTCTTCGGCCGCCGCCACCCGCGGGTCGTTACGGTCGGCCCGCGGATCGACCACGTGCTCGCGAATGTGGTCTTCGATCACTTCCGCAATGAACCCATCCATGGCGCCTCGGCAGGAGGTGGCCTGTTGCAGAACATCGGCGCATTCCTGGCCGGACTCGATGGCACGCTCAATCGCCTCGATCTGACCGCGCAAGCGTCTGATCCGATTCAGGAGTTTGGCTTTCTCTTTGGCGACGTGGCTCATGCTGCAGGCATCCTTTGGAATAATATAGGGGAGTAGGGTATATCTGGCAAGCCGCTCCCACGCGGTGGCGCAAAGTGCATCTTGCGTAATACGAAATTTTTTTGAACACTACGCACTGACCGGTTCCGTGGCGCGGGGTTGGGGGCCTGAGCCACCACGGAGAAATCGTTAGCTATGCGAGCCATTTTCCTCACGGGCCTGGCGCTCTGGTGCGCTCTTGTATTCTCGGGCACAGCTGCCGCGGCAGCGCCCGCACCTAAGGCCAAAGCAACCCCGAAATTCAATCCGCACGACCTGACGGGCATCTGGATGCAGACTCGTGCCAGGCCTTTCCCAAGTTACCCCTTCAACGACGAATACCAGGCGATTTTCCAACGGCGCCTGGCGGACGAAGCCGCTGGGCGGCCGTTCCAGGTCGCACAGGACCGCTGTCTGCCGGCCGGCCTGGCCGCCTCCATGACGACCGGGGCATATCCAATCGAGATTTACTATCAGACGGGGGGCCAGGAGATTCTCATTGAGAAGGAGAATATCGGCGCGCTGTATCGCGTCTTTCTGAACCGGCCCCATAAGGCTGCCGACGAGCTCTATCCCCTGTTTTATGGCGACTCCGTCGGACATTGGAAGGGCGACGTGTTGGTGGTGGACACCATCAGCCTGGGCGCCACTGCGGCCTTGGACTTGATCGCACCCCATAGTGACGCGTTGCATGTCATCCAGCGGTTCCACCGCGTGAGTTACGACACGTTGGAAGATGAGCTGACGTTCGACGACCCCAAGGCGTTCACGCACCCGGTGACCGGTACCGCGGTTTTCAAGTTGCACCCTGATTGGGAGCTCAACGAATACGAGTGTACGAACGAGCGCATGGTGACCGACGGCCAGGGCAACCAGGTCGTGACGCCGGCAGCGAAACCCTAAAGAGGAATGTGAGTCAATGAGAAGAGCGCTTTCTGTTTGGACGGTGCTGGCCTTCCTGGGCGTCGCGGGGTCGGGGGCGCATCACTCGGGTGCCATGTTCGAGCCGGTCAAAGCAGTCGAATTCGAGGGAACCGTGCGGGAGTTCCAGTGGACGAATCCGCATAGCTGGCTGCAGATTCTGAAACCCACCGAGGCGGGAACCGAGGAGGAATGGAGTCTGGAGTTGGGCCCGCTGGTGGGTTTAGCGCGCGCTGGTTGGAAGCCTCGCAGCCTGCAACCGGGCGACAAGGTGAAGGTGTCCTTTCACCCGATGCGCGACGGGTCACGTGGTGGCCGGCTCATCAGTGTTACGTTGCCGGACGGCCGGGTATTCAACGGACAGGCGGGCGCACCACCTGACGCGCCATCCGGACACTGAGCCAAGGGCACGGTGCACCCAGGGCGGGGTTGCTAAGCAGACGGCGGCTGGGATGTCAGCGATTCGGCCGATGTGCCCAGGGTGCGCGGTGGCTTGAACCAGCGGTTGGCTCGTGGCATGAACAACAAACACGCGGCGCCCAGGTCCAGGAGCGTTTTGGCCGCCAGCTCCAGCGCGTACAGGGGATGCTCACCTGTGAACAACTGGGCGTAGGAATGCCAGTTGAAAATCATGTAGCCGAGGCCGGCGAGGAATATGACTAGAAAGACAATACGGGCCCAGTTGTGGCCGCTCGCGATCCTCAAAATGAGCCACGTCGAAATGAGGTAGCGGGCTCCTTCGGAAATGAGCAGATAGACGATCAACCCGATCGAGATCTCCAACAAGTACTGCGCCAGCAGGCCGATAACGCCGATCGCGAGCGAGATCCACAGTAGCCGCACCGCCCAGACCACTTCCAATGGCCGCGCCTCCCGGGGTGCCACGGGGTCGGCAACAGCGGCAGTAGGCGGTGCGTACAGGTTTCGTTCCATGAGCTTCGACGGGGTCAGTTCACCGTATCGCTATTGTCAGTTCCCCATGGCCTGCTCCCCAAGGCCGGCTCCCCAGGGTCGACTACTCCGGCACCGGGACAGGCTCCGGCGCGGGGATGGAGCCCGCCGGGATCTCGCCTTTCGCGCGCTCGCCCATCATCTTGCGCTCGATGAAATACATCATTACCAGGGTGATCGCTGTCGTGCAGACGAGCACATATCCCAGGACATCAAAATGCACCAACTCGCCGCTTGGCGCTTCCACCACGATGAATCCAGCGATCACCGAGGCTACGCCGCCGGCAACCTGCTGTAGCGAAGAGCTGACCGACATGTAGGAGCCGCGATCGGCGGGCTGCGGCAATGCTGACAGCAGCGCGGAAGAGGAGATGATGCGCGAGAAAATGCCGATCTGCAGTAACACCATGACCACGCAGAGCATCCACAGCGGACTCTTGTGCATGTGTGTATAGATCAGCACCATCCCGACCGTCAGCACGCAGCCGAAGGCGAACACCTTTAATTTTCCGTAGGCGTCGCTGGCGCGGCCAATCAATGGACCCGCCACAATGGAGAACGCGCCCGTGATCACATAGACCAGCGGTAGCTGCTCGAGCGGCACCCCGATGTTATGTACGCTGAATATGCTGATGAAGGGCATGAGCATGAAGCCACCCACGCTCAGCAAGCCGGTCGTGAGAAACCCCTGTATGTAGCTGGGGTTGGTGACCGTCTGCAGCAGGTGATGCAACGGGCTCCGATCGGGATGGTGTTTCAGGTGCTCGTCAACCGGTAGCAGCTTGGTTTGGATCAAGCCACCCACCACGGCACTGACGGCCACGACCATGAAAAACGGCGCGTTCCAGCCCCAGTGATTCGACAGGAACAGGGCCACCGGAATGCCCATCACCGTGCTGGCAGCGAATGCCGTCTGAATGGCTCCCATGACCCGGCCACGCATCTGGATCGGAAACAGATCCGTGACGATCGCGAAGGACACTGAGCCCACGACTCCCGCAAACAGTCCCGTTACCATCCGCGCGACCAGCAGCATGGGGTAGGTGGCAGCGATGGCGCAGAGCAGTGTCCCCGCAACGAAGCCCGCGTAGAAGACGATCAGCAGTTTCTTGCGGTCGAAGCGATCCGCGAAGCCCGCCGTGAGCAGCCCGGAAAGCCCGGCGCTGAAGGCGTAAGTCGAGACCACCAGGCCGAATTGCGACGGCGTGATGTTGAGGGCCGGCATGACGAGGGCGCCCAGCGGCGACAGCATCATGAAATCGAGGACGATGGTGAACTGTAAAAAGGCCAGCATCGCCACCACGAACTTCTGGTAGCTCGAGAATGCGGCGGCCGGCATACCGGTGGCCGGACCGGTGCCGGCGGGTTTCGGGTCATTCATTTGGAGCGGATCTCGTCGATCGTGCGCCGGAGGATTTGCAACACGCGCTTTTTCTCTTCGAGTGAGGAGTTGAGTTTCTCGTAGATGGCGGCCTTCAGCTCGTCGCGCAGTCCCAGGAATTCCGCCTTCATCTGGCGCCACTCGCCGCGCGCGGAATCCCGCGAGCCGCGGCCGAAATTGTCGGCGACGTCCTCGTCTTCCGCGTACTGCTGTTGCATGTGTGCGAGCTTACGCCCGAACAGCGCAAGCTGGTTCCAGATCTCGTCGGCGGCGACGCGGTTCTTCGCCAGGTGGTCGGCGCCCTCGGCCGTAATGTTGAACAGCTTTTTGGTGCCCTCCGCCGTGGCGGTGGCGTAGCCCGTCTCTTCCAGGTAGGTGAGGGCGGGATAGACCATTCCGGGGCTGGGTGTGTACACGCCGCTGGAATGCTCTTCAATGGCCTTGATGATCTCGTAGCCATGGCGGGGCTTTTCGCTCAGCAACAGCAGAATGAGCAGCTGCAGGTCGCCCGATCCGAGCACCCGGGCAGTGCGCATGCCACCGCCGCCGCGAAACCCGCCTCCAAAAGAACCGCCGAAGAAGCCTGGCCGGCCGCCGCCGGCGCCGAAGTGACCGTGGCCGCCGCGGCCAGCGCAATAGGGATGGGTGTGTCTGAACATAGATGAGTACCTCTACTGAGAATATATCTTACGATACATCTGAAGTAAATACAGGGGAAGGGTCTTGGGGCTTCGGAGAGGGGGTGCGGCTACCTGGGAGACGGTGGTGTGGGTGGCGCACGAGCGGGCAGCGTGAGCGGTGAGGCGCGCCGGATGGGCCTCACGGGGAACGCAATGTTGGTTTCGTGCCGGGGCGAAGGTCCCAGTCAGGCGGGCCGAAAGTCTCATTCAAACCCACAACCTCCGGCGCACGCACCAACTTAAGTTCCAACGCCACACCCCGCTCCACAGTGGTGCCAGATCAGCCGACAAACATCAAACAGCCGCGAGTTGGAACGCAACACCCGCTCCGCGCCAACCCATTTGATTTCAACACCCTGCCGCCGACATCGATGCCATCCGCGCCGTAGTCGCGGGCGTTGGCCGGCTTATTGCAAAGCTTGTAGCTTGTACTCAATACCGAACAACAAGGAGATCCATGGGATGGGGTTTGAATCACGGCTAGTCAGGTTCCGGGCGGCACTGGCCGCTACGTTGGTCGCGGCCGGCGCCAATGTGGTGCAGGCGGCGGCGCCGGTAGATGCGCTCGATTCCCCGGACGCCGGTGTAGCCAACGAGGTCATCGTCACAGGCACGCGCCAGGCAGGCGTCACCGCGGCAAATAGTGCGGCGCCCATCCAGATCATCAGCGCGCAGTCGCTGCAAAATGTCGCTGGTAAGCCCGACCTCATCACCGCACTCGCGACGATCATCCCGTCGCTGACCGCACAGTCCTTCGGCGGCGATCAGTCCAACCAAACGCTTCAGGTGAAACTGCGTGGCCTGAGCCCGAACGACGTTCTGATTCTCATCGACGGCAAGCGGCGCCACACCACCGCCAATCTGGCTGTGCTGTCGGGTGCCTTTCAGGGCGGAGCCGCTGCCGATCTCAACTTCATTCCGGTGCAAGCCATCGATCACATCGAGGTGCTTACCGAAGGCGCCGCCGCGCAATACGGCTCGGACGCGATCGCCGGCGTGATCAACATCATTCTCAAGAAGGACTCCTCGGGCGGCACTCTCGCCGCGGACTACGGCGCTTATGATGATGGTGGCGGCAGCACCGACGACATCACCGGCAACATCGGTTTCGAGCCGTTCGACCGGAGCTATCTGAATTTCACGGCGGAAGTGCGCAATCACGGTCACAGCAACCGGGGTGCGGTCGACCCGCGTGTCGTGGGCCAGACGACCTTACCCAATTCAAACGAGCCCAATGCGCCCGGATATCCCTATCTGAATCTCATCGAGGGCGATGCGGCGTATCACATGACCCTGCTGCAATTTAACTCGGGATTCGACCTGGGCGGTGGGACCGAGCTCTACTCATTCGGTACCTGGGGCAAGAAAGACGGCAGCTCCTACGAGAATTACCGGGTTCCCAACAAGGTGCTCTACACCGACCCGATCACGAAAAAGGTGAGCTATCCGTTTCCCTACGGCTTCAGTCCGCTCGAAGCTATCAAGGAAACCGACTACTCCATTACCGGGGGCGTGCGCGGTAACCTCGCCGGTTGGAACTGGGATGTGGCGTCGACTTATGGCTACGACCACGACGATATCTATACGTTGAATTCCTCAAACGCGAGCATCTTTGCGGCCGACGACTCGTCACCCACCGATTTCTACGACGGCTTCTTTCGGGCGACGCAGTGGACCACGACAGTGGACCTCAATCACGATTTCGATGTCGGCCTGGCGGGCCCGCTGAATATTGCCTTCGGAGGCGAGTACCGCCGCGATACCTACGCGATCGGCGCAGGCAATCCGGCCTCATATTTCGGCGGCGGCGCGCAGTCCTATCCCGGATTCAACCCTCCTGACGCCGGCGACCATGCGCGCAAGAATGAGGCAGGATACGTCGATTTCGCCGTCAAACCGCTCGACGCACTGCGCGTGGATCTGGCCGGTCGCTTTGAGCACTACAGCGACTTCGGCAGCAAGGCGGTGGGCAAGCTCACCGGTCGCTACGACTTCGTCCCGGCTTTCGCGGTGCGCGCTACGGTCAGCACGGGATTCCGTGCACCAACACTCGCAGAAGAGTACTACACCACCACCAATGTCGGGCCCACTTCGGCCGTCGTCCAGTTGGCGCCTAACTCGGTTGGTGCGAAGGACCTCGGGCTCGGCGCGGGGCTCTCGCCCGAGACTTCCAATAACGTGAGCTTCGGTCTCGTCTTCCAGCCGATGCCGAACCTGACCACGACTTTGGACTTCTTCCAGATCGACGTCCGCAATCGCATCGTCTCGAGCGGAACGATCAACGCCGCGATCGGCGGTGTCGTCGTGGCACCGGCTGTAACACAGGCGATTATCGACAACGGCAATTCTCTCGATCCCGATGTCATCAAAAACGGGCAGACGGCAGTCTCATTGTTCACCAACGGAGTCAACACGAAGACCCGCGGCGCCGAACTCATGGGGGATTACATCGCCGACTATGGGTGGAGCAAAGTCGATTGGTCGATCGGCGCGACCTATAATGACACCACGGCCAGCAATATACGCAGTGGCCCCGCTACCCTCGCGGGTCAGAAGCTGTTCGATCTGACGGCGATATCCAATCTCACGACCGCCTCGCCAAGGTATGTGGTTAACCTGGGCTCGGCATGGGCGATACAGAAGCTCACAGTGAATCTGCGTGAGTCGCTCTACGGCCCGTCATCGCAATGGGTGAACGACAGCGGTGCCACGGCGCAGGCAGCCTCAGCGGCACCCGCGGTGACCTACTACCTGAATAAAATCGCGTTCACGCCAATCACCAATGTGGACTTGGCGTACGCGGTGCTGAAGAACTGTACGATCAGCGTCGGCTCCCTCAACGCCTTCAATCGATACCCGAACAAGGTGAATTCCGCCCTGACCGCGGCTTACAACAACCCCAGGGTGCAGTCCAACTCGGCTGTATCGCAGTATCCGTCGTTCACGCCATTCGGCTTCAACGGCGGGTTCTACTATGTCCGGGCGATGTACAGCTTCTAGGATGATCAGCCTAGCGTCGGGTAATCCGTATAGCCCGTCGGCCCCGGAGTATAGAAAGTGCTCATATCTGGTGCGTTGAGCGCAGCGCCCGTTTCCCAGCGCTTCTTGAGGTCCGGATTGGCGAGGATCGCTTTACCGACGGCAATGAGATCCGCTTTATTCGCGGCAACATCGCCTTCGGCACGTTTGAAGTCATAGCCACCCGAGAAAATCAGGTGCAGGTTGGACTGGCTGCGCAGCATTGTGCGGATCGACTCGGGAATGACTGGCGCGCCCATCGACGAGTGATCCACGAGGTGGATGTACAGCAGTCCACGCTCGTTGAGTTGTCTCGCGAGATAGCTGTAATCGGACTCCATCTCCGGGTACAGGGGCATGTCGTTGAATACACCGTACGGTGAAATGCGAATGCCCACCTTCTCCTTGCCGATCGCCTTGATGGTTGCGTCTACGACCTCGAGCACGAAACGTGCGCGGCCTTCGATCGTGCCGCCGTAGCCATCCGTACGCTGATTCGAGTTGGGTCGAATGAACTGCTCGAGCAGATAGCCGTTCGCACTGTGCAGTTCGACGCCGTCGAATCCGGCCGCGAGCGCGTTCTTAGCCCCTAGGACGAACTCGTCGATGGTTTGTTTGATATCGGCTTCGGTCATGGCCTGCGGTATCGGCAGCGGCTTCATCTGCTCGGCATCGGTCCACATCTCGCCCGCCGCCGCAACGGCGGAGGGAGCCAGAACGCGTGCGCCCTTGGGCAGGTTCAAAGGATGCGCGATGCGTCCGCAGTGCATGAGCTGCACAAACATCTTCGCGCCCTTGGCGTGAACCGCCTTGGTGACCAGCTTCCATCCCTCCACGTGCTCGGCGGAGAACATTCCGGGAATGCGTGCGTATCCCAGACCATTCGGGGAGGGCGACGTGCCTTCGGCAATCAGTAATCCGAGAGAGGCCCGCTGTGAGTAATACTCCGCCATCAGCTCGTTCGGGATGTTTCCGATCGCGCGACTGCGCGTCAGCGGCGACATCACCAGGCGATTCTGCAGGGCAAGCGGTCCAACGACAGTGTTCGAGAATAACTTCGACATACGGGGCTCTCTTGGAAGGGGCACGACGGCAAGAGATTATCTTACAGTCCCGAGACCGCCCGCGCGCACTCCGGCACACCCCTGAAGTGCGAGAGCGCCCGCCTATTCCGAGAGAGGTCCCCGCTCAGCGCGAGCCGCGCCGCACGTTGGCACTATTCCGGTGCAACCGCGGCCCGGTGTCAGGCGACCGCGCATCAGGCGCCGTGTTGCGCGGGTTGGGGCTTCGACCACTGGTAGCCGAGGCCCAGCAACGCAAACCACACCGGTGCCACATATAACGCCACCCTCGTGTCTTCATCGAGTCCCAACATCGCGGTGACGGCGAGCAGAAACACGACCACCAGCCAGTTCGCGTACGGTGCTCCCGGCATGCGGAAGGGCGACGCTCGAGCGCTTCCTGCAGCTACCGCGCGCCGATAGTTCCGGTGCGCGACCATGATGATTCCCCAGGTCCACAAAGTTCCGATCGTGGAAATGCTCGTGACATAAACGAACGCTTTCTCGGGAACCGCGTAGTTCAGTGCCACCGCGACCAACATCACGGCCGCCGAGATGTTGATGCCCTTTGCAGGAACGCGTTGCGCGCTGAGTTGGGCGAGGGCGCGAGGCGCGTGACCCCGTTGCGCGAGGGAGAAGAGCATCCTGCCGGTGCTGAAGATTCCGCTGTTGCAGGAGGAAGTGGCGGCTGTGATCACCACGAGGTTGATGATGGTCGCCGCCGCCGGCACTCGCATCTTGTCGAACACGAATACGAACGGGCTCATATCAGGGCTGAGGTCCGTCCAGGGTACGAGCGACATGATGACCAGAAGCGCGCCGAGGTAGAAGATGAGAATGCGGTAGGTGATGCCGTTGGTGGCCTTCGGTAACACGACCTCGGGATTTTCGGCCTCGCCGGCTGTTACGCCGATCAGCTCCACACCCTGGTAGGCGAAGGTCACCATCTGCAGCGTGAGCAACACTCCGAGGATTCCGAAGGGCAGAAAGCCGCCGTGCGACCACAAATTCGTGAAGCTCGCCGTCGCGCCGAGGTCGCCGACGTGGAAAAAGATCACGAACAGGCCACCGACAATGAGGCCGATAATCGTGACGACTTTGATGAGCGCGAACCAGAATTCGAGCTCGCCGAAGACGCGCACGGCGAGTTGGTTCGCCCCGTACAGTGCGACGAGCGCCACCAGGCCGGGCAGCCATTGCGGTACAGCTGGAAACCAGTAGCGCACATAAATGCCGATGGCCGTCAGCTCCGCCATTGCGGTCACCACCCACATGAACCAGTAGGACCAGCCGGTCGCGAACCCGATGAAAGGTCCGCAGAACTCGTCCGCATAGACCGCGAATGACCCCGCGACGGGTCGGTAGGTAATCAGCTCCCCCAACGCCCGCATGATGAGGAAAACCATGACTCCGCCGACGGCATAGGCCAGCAGCAGTCCGGGACCGGCGTGATGGATGGCCTTGGCCGAGCCGAGAAACAACCCCACCCCGATGGTGCCGCCGATCGCGATGAGTTGGATGTGCCGTTCGCGCAGGTTACGCGAGAGATTCAAATCGCCTTGCGACATTGGGGACCCTTGAGTTTCCGCCGGACGTTGAGGGCGGTGCCATCTTACCGTGCTGGCGGTCCGAGCAGCGCGTAACGGCGTCCCTGGGGTACCTCATAGCGCTGCACCAGCGATGCGACCCCCTCGGCTGCCAGGGTTCCTGCCGTGCCGTCGCCGGGCGGCTTCACTGGATGGAAGTGGTCGAGCAGTCCAGTGAGCTCGCCGGCGGCGTGTCCCGGTAGAAGAACCAGAACGCGCCCGCTGCGGCCGTGGGCGTTGAACCACGTGGCGACGGCCCCGTCATTCGACAGAATAGTAAATCGCGTCCGCAAGCCGTTATCCAGCATGGCGATCGTGGTCTCGTCCGGCGTCAGCAACGCCAGATCCGCGTGCGCGGAATCGTCGCGAATGCGTTGCGCGAGACTCCCCAGATCGTGCCACCGGTCGATGGAGGGAAAGGTTGCGAGGGCCATCAAACACAGTGACGTGGCATACGCCGTGTACGTCCATCCGAAACTGCGATGGAAGTCGCCGCGCGTCTGTGCCTGCGCCGAAAGTCTCGTTGCCATGAAAGTAACAGCGAGCGCCGCGAGCGTCGCTGCCAGGCAAACGGCCCGGGAGATGGCCGAAGCTGTGACCAGCGCCAACGCTGCGGGAAACAGAGCAAACCCGCACGCAATGACCGCAACCAACCATCGGGTCCAGCGAAGCGCCAACTTGTCGAACCGGGTTGGCGAGAGCCGCGCGTCAGTGATCCACAGGGCGACCAACAGCCCGAAGCCCGGGAGTGCCGGGGCCGAGTAGATGTCACGAGCCGTCGCCGCCAGTGATAAAACAATCAGAAAGGGTAACGCGGCAGCAACGGCAAATCGCCACGGCGTGCCCGCCGGTCCCGGCACACGAACCCGATCCCAGGCTCGCCGCAGCGCTGCCGCCACGAGCAGCGTCCAGGGCAGCAGGTAAACCGGCAACTCGAGGAAGTACTTCCCGGGCGTGTTCTTGTGCCCACCGCTGTAGTCGAGAGCGGCAGGTGCGGAGATCTTGGTGAAACGGCCCACCACGTTATGCCAGAAGAGGGCCAACAGGGCGTCACTGCCTCCCGGAGTCAGTGTTACCGCCCAGATCCATGGGCCGATGATGAGGGCCTGCAGGATCAAACCCGCGTACAGCTCCCAACGTCGCAACTCAGACCACCGGCGCTCCCACACGATGATGGCGCCGATTGCCAGCGCCGGCGCCATCCACCCGGGAGCGCTCTTTGCCATGAAACCCATCGCGGCGCCGAGGTGCATCACGCAGTAGCCGAGAAACTTGCGGCGGCCGGCGGGCGCGGTGAAGCCCAGCCACGCTCCGAGTAGCGAGAGAGCGCAACCCGCGAGCAGACATGCGTCGGGCGCGAGCCACACCGTCACTCGAAAGACGATGATCGCCGTCGCGGACACGATCGCCGCCACGATCGCCGCGGCATTTCCAGCCATGGCAAATGCCAGAGCGCCGATCGCGAGAGCGGTAATGACCGCATACAGAACGTTGGGCGCCCTTGCTGCCGCTGGCGAGTCACCAAAGAGCCGCAAGGCGTCCGCGGACATCCAATAGGACAGAGGCGGCTTCTCGAGAAAGGGGGTTCCGGCGAGTTGCGGCAGCGTCCGATCGCTCTGCTGACTCATGCGCCAGGCGATATCCGCCTCGCGGGGCTCGTCCGGTGTCCACAGATTCCGATAAAGGATACCGAGGAGCCAGATCGGCGCCAGCGCGATTACGATGCGCACGGCCCAGCGGTGCGCGGCAGACCCGGGATGCGGCGCGGGCATCGACCCCTCCGGAAAAAAAGAGGCGCCGATTATGCCGTATAGGGGCTGTCGTCGGGATTCGGCCGTAACCGCCGGGGGCGACGGCCGTCGCTCGCGCCGCGGCGATGCGTTACGATCCCCTTACACCGGCCTTTAGGAGCCTGTCTGAGCAATGATCGCCGTAGCGAGGGCGACCCAGATCGAGCAGCTTTCTGCGATCGTTTCCCGCGCATAGCCGACGCATATGTAAGGGAAACGATCGCAGAAAGATGCCGATCTGGGGCGGCCGCAGTAGGCG
>JAQGOE010000146.1 GCA_028293725.1 Gammaproteobacteria bacterium
GCGGTGCCAGCGAACCCCCTTGATCCATCAAATTATGATAGCGCTACCACAATGAAAAGTGCAATATTCGTCTGCGCCGATGACTTGGCCACGGTTCGCGGGTCGCGT
The DNA here is from genome assembly GCA_028293725.1 of Gammaproteobacteria bacterium. The sequence goes on from JAQGOE010000146.1 coordinate 109, forward strand.
TTATGATGTCGCGACCCACTCGTGAGCGGCGCGTGTTGGGTTCAATCCGTAGGGGGAACAATGGGACATTCGCGATGTGGTGCCGGGCGGCATGCTCGGTACGGGGAAAGTCTGGCCGTCGCCCTTCTGTTGGCTACTACTTTGGCCTCGGCAACAGCGATTGCGCGCCCGCGCGCCGACGCGCCGATCTATAAGGACTCCTCCGCCCCCGTAGAGCAGCGCGTCGAGGATCTCCTCTCGCGCATGACTCTCGACGAGAAGATCGCCCAAATCACCTGCATCTGGAACCGCAAGCAGGAAATCCTGACTCCCGCCGGTGATTTCGATGCCGCCAAAGCGAAGCAGGTATTCCCGGGCGGTATTGGCCAGGTTGCCCGACCGAGTGACATCCGCGGCAGCGGCAATCCTTACGACCATCCATTTCGAAACGCGCGCGAGACCATCACGTTGGTCAACGCGATTCAACGCTACGCGGTAAAGGACACGCGTTTGGGCATCCCTGTGCTATTTCACGAGGAAGGTTTACACGGCTACGTGGCCCGCGATGCCACCAGCTTTCCCCAGGCGATCGCGCTCGCCAGTTCCTGGGATCCGGATCTTTTGACTCGCGTATTCACCGTGGCAGCTCGCGAGATGCGCGCGCGCGGCGCACAACTAGCCCTAGCCCCAGTTGTCGACGTCGCTCGCGATCCTCGCTGGGGTCGTATCGAGGAAACATACGGCGAAGACCCCTACCTCGTGAGCCAACTCGGTGTCGCGGCGGTACGTGGCTTTCAGGGGGACGCCCTCCCCCTTGCACCCGGCAGAGTGTTCGCCACCCTTAAACACATGACCGGCCACGGTCAACCCGAGAGCGGTACCAACACGGGGCCTGCCGCCGTCTCCGAACGCACACTCCGCGAGGTGTTCTTTCCGCCCTTCGACGCGGCGATCCATTCGGCCCACGCTTTGAACGTCATGCCGTCGTATAACGAGATCGATGGCATCCCATCTCACGCCAACTACTGGCTCTTACATGACATCCTGCGTGGCGAGATGGGCTTCACAGGCTCCGTCGACAGCGACTACGAAGCAATCGAGCAGCTCGTCGACTTGCACCATGTCGAACCCGACCTGACTCATGCGGCCGCTCGCGCACTGCACGTGGGTGTTGATTTCGATCTGCCGGACGGCGCGGCCTACGCGAAGCTTCCCGAGGCGCTCGCCGCCGGCCTGGTCACACAATCCGAGATCGACGCGGCCGTGCGTCGCATGCTACGCATGAAGTTTCTGGCGGGCCTGTTCGAGAATCCGTACGCGGATGTGCATTATGCCGAAACCATCACCGCCAACGCAGAGGCGCGCGCGCTCGCGGTGGAAGCCGCGCGGAAGACAACAGTCCTTCTGAAAAATGATGGTGCCCTGCCCCTCCACGCCGACTCCATCAAGACACTGGCGGTGATCGGCCCCAATGCCGCCATCGCTCAATTGGGCGGGTATTCCAACGTGCCAGCGCATACGGTCAGTGTCCTCGACGGCATCAAGGCGAAAGTGGGTAATCGCTTGCGCGTCGTAACAGCCGAAGGCGTGCGGCTCACCGACAAAGGCAACTGGTACTCGGACGACGTCACACTGGCAAATCGGGACGACAACCTCGCGAGAATCAAGGACGCCGTCAGCGTTGCGCAGGGAGCCGACGTAATCGTCCTCGTCCTGGGCGGCAACGGCGCGACCAGCCGCGAAGGCTGGGCAAAAAACCATCTGGGCGACCGCGAAGACCTGGGTTTGATTGCCCAGCAAGACGACCTCGCCCGCGCAATGTTTGCCTTGGACAAGCCCGTGGTGGTCGTACTCATCAACGGGGCGCCACTCTCGATTCCCGAGATCGCCGCAAAAACCAACGCCCTCGTGGAGGGCTGGTACCCGGGGCAGGAAGGCGGCACCGCTATCGCTGACATCCTGTTCGGTGACGCCAATCCAGGGGGCAAAATGCCCGTGACGGTAGCCCGTTCGGTGGGTCAGCTACCGATGTTCTACAACCAGAAGCCGAGCGCTCACCGCGGCTACCTGTTCGCCTCCAAAGACCCACTCTTCCCCTTTGGCTTTGGGTTGTCTTACACGACCTTTGACATCAGCGCCCCGCACCTGTCAGCGGCACAAATAAATGCGGACGCAACGGTGACCGTGTCAGTCGACGTCCGTAACACAGGCAAAGTCGCCGGCGACGAAGTCGTTCAGCTCTATCTGCACCAACTCGTCAGTTCGGTGACGCGCCCCATTAAAGAGCTCAAAGGCTTCCGCCGCGTGTCCCTCGCCCCGGGCCAATCCACAACGGTCCAGTTCACCCTGGACCGCGCGGCGTTCGCCCTCTGGGATGAGCACATGAAACACGTCGTCGAACCCGGCGCATTCGAGATCATGGTCGGCCCGAATTCGGCGGACCTGAAGACGGTCATCCTCAATGTGACTTCCTGAGCAGCTGCGCGCGGATCACCTGCAATTCGCGCCGCCGCTTGGCGTCGGTCTTCGGGTAGGTCATTTTGAGTTCCGCCAGCGTCTCGACGACGATCCGGGAAACAATCAACCGCGTGTTTTCCTTGTCATCAGCCGGAACGACATACCAGGGCGCCTCGTTGGTGCTGGTCGCACCCAGGCATTTCTCGTACGCCTTCATGTAGTCCTTCCAGAACTTCCGCTCTTCGACGTCCGCGGCGTTGAACTTCCAATTCTTCTCCGGATTGTCGATCCGCTGCAGGAAGCGTCTGCGCTGTTCCTCCTTCGATAGGTGGAGAAAGAACTTGATGATCCGGGTCCCATTGACATGGAGATGCCTCTCCATCCCCAGGATAGATCGATAGCGCTCACGCCAGATCGTCCCCGTATCCGCCGCCGCGATCCCCTCGGCGACGAGAATCTCCGGATGCACCCGCGCGATCAGCACTTCCTCGTAATACGACCGGTTGAATATGCCGATCCGCCCCCGCTCCGGCAAATCGCGTGTCGTGCGCCACAGGAAATCGTGCTGCAGCTCAGTGGCACTGGGGTGTTTGAAACTGAATACCTGGCACCCTTGGGGATTGACCCCCGACATCACATGCTTGATCGCCCCATCCTTGCCCGCGGCATCCATCGCCTGGAAGATCACGAGGACCGCGTAACTGTTGGAAGCATAGAGGAGCTCCTGCTGCACCCTGAGCTGCTCGATGTGCTCCGCAAGGAGCCTTTGGTACTCCTCCTTCGACCCATACACCGCCGCCACTTTCGTCGGCCACTTCTTCAAGCTGACCTTCTCGCCTTCCCGTACCCGAAAGTCCCGCGGATTTATTTTCATACCGGCCGCGACAGCCGTTGATCCTTCGGGTGCGATGCACCATGCGCTGTGACGTGGAGTGTCGAAGCCATATTCAGGAGATCGGCGAGAGATTGGGCCTTCATCTTGCGCATCATGGTGCCCCGATGGGTCTTGACGTAATCTCGGAAAGACCCAACGCGGCCCCGACCTGCTTATTCAAGCGGCCTACGACAACCAAGGCCATTACCTGCCTTTCACGAGGGCTGAGGGACACATAGCGCTCGCGCAAAATCTGAACCTCCACCTCCCGATTCAATGCAGCGCGGCTTCTATCGAGGGCTTGCCGGACGGCGTCCAACAGTACCTCGCCTTCGAATGGTTTCGTCAGGAATTCAACCGCGCCTGCCTTCATGGCGCGCACCGTCATCGGTATGTCACCGCAACCCGTGATGAAAATGACGGGCAGATACGGCCGATCCGCCACCAGGCTCTGCAGATCGAAACCATTGAGTCCCGGCATAGCAACGTCCAGGATCAAACAGCCCGGAGTCAGGGCGTTCGGATGTGAGAGAAATTCCGCTGCCGACGCGCAGATTATCGGCTGCCAGCCGGCGCTCTTGATCAACAACTCGAGTGATTCCCGCACCGAGAGGTCGTCGTCGACAACGAACACAATCGGCGTGGCCAGCGACAAGACAGATATCCTCGGTTCGAGGTCGGAAGCGTTCACTATGAACATGGTACATCCTCCGCATGCGACGGGACGCCGCTCCCCATGTCTTGTCCCACTTTCATGACAATGGGTCTGAGCGACCGAATCTTGGACGTTCCAGCTCAACCATGCGCCCCCCTGCTGCGGAGGCATTGCCCTGCGACCAACGGCCATGCCGCGGTCATGCGGCGTCGCACAATACAAGTACGCCCCTGCCTCTGCCCTAGTTACCGATACCAATGTGCAATCGCCTATCCCCAATTCTTGTGGTGGGATCACTCTCGTCTTCAGTGGCGCGAATCATTCCATGACACCCATCATTCCTGATTTGCTGACGAAACTAATCGCTGCCGTGACAGGCAGCACCGACCGCGATCGGACAAAGGCACGGGGCGCGCTGGAAGACGCCCTGGCCTCACTTGGAACAAACGTCGGAAATCGCGCGTCCCCGACCGCACGACCGCCTCGGGGCGGCCTGGGTGGCTGGCAGGCGAAGCGAGTCGCCGCATACATTGATGAGCACATTGGAATGCCCTTCAAGGCAAGTGATCTTGCCGCGCAGGTGCAGCTGAGCAACGCGCATTTTTTTCGGGCCTTCAAAGCGAGCTTTGGCACTACTCCCGCCGCGTACATCAGGCGACAACGCATTCGATTCGCGCAGGATTTGATGGTCTCGACCGGCTATCCACTCTCGCAGGTCGCCCTGGAGTGCGGAATGTGCGACCAGTCGCATCTGTGCCGCTCATTTCGTCGGCTTGTCGGCAACACCCCTTCCCAGTGGCGTCGGCAATTTGCCTCTGATCCGGAGGCGCGCACGAACAGGCCCGCCCCCTTCCCCAATCACGACGTCGGTATGAATCTGGCGGGAGAGTAGTCGATGGATGCCAAGGTGCCGATGGCGCCTCGGAGCTGCTGCAGGCGGTAGAGTTGGAAGTTATCCTTGAGAAGTCGGCCTGACTCTCACCCGAGGGAAGCTAAGGAATGGAGGCTAGGGTCGGAATCGAACCGGCGTAGACGGCTTTGCAGGCCGCTGCATGACCACTCTGCCACCTAGCCTCGCGAGAAAATGACTCGATGACGTCATCGCAGGTCGCGAAATCGAAAAGCCCCGCGCAGGCGGGGCTTCCGGGTCAAACCATGCTCAAGGGGGCTGATAATACAGGAAATTCTGGTTTTGACCAGTGGTCGACGAGCGGCGATAGACCTTGGCGGCGGGGCAGATTTCAAGAATCTCGATCCGCGCGGACGGCTTGCCGCCACCCTCGCCCCTGAGAGCCAGGGCGGGCCATTGGGGAAGTGGCACCAGCTGACCCTTGATCGATGCGCCCACGGCCAGTCTCGATGGCTGAAAAGCAAGGATGCCATTTACCGGCAAATCGCCCGTATCGGGATCGGCTCCCGGCCCCTGGTGGTGCCACCTTCATTTACGAGGTGGATCGAATAGACGACTCGCCTCCGACGTAGGCGATCTTACGGTAGCGCTTGGGGCAAAGAGTCGACGTCTGCGAGTCGTCGTCTACATCTTCCACGTGAATGTCATAGACGACCTTGAGCTTCATCCCATCGACCGTTACGCGGAAGGACAGCGTGTCGGTGCCGAAATAGCCGCTGTCCGGTATGTAATACACCAGCACCGAGCCGCTCTTCTCCACGGATTGCAGTCGGCCATGCGTCGGCCCCTGCAGAACGCTGGATTGCGCGGACTCCCAATGAGCCGCCTTGTGCTCCAGACCGAAGACGAAATTACGCGCATCTCCTATCGGCGCCAGATTGTTAGTGGCTAACAGCATGCCAGGAAACTTTGGCCGGACGGCCGGGTTGCTGACGAGCTGACATACCCCGAACGTCCGATCGAACTCTGCGTGCGTCGGCTGCTGCACCTGCCCGGCCTGGGCGAGTGTAATGGCGGAATATTGCGGAGGGACGCTTGGTATATCCAACGGCAACATAAGAAACTCTCCATGGTCGAGGCGGCCCCGGACCTGGCGGGGCACGAGTCACTTCGGATCCGCGCCGGCCACCTTGCAGCCCACGAGCCTAACCGGAGCGGCCGGCGGGACTGGAGTAGAACGCGGCCATGCCGTCGATCTCCTCCTGCGTGAAGTCTGTGTAGGCATCGCGCTGCACGCAGTTGGCGTTGTGAACCCATACGCCCCACTCGCCGACGTAGTAGGTATGGTTGTCCTCGACTTCGAAGTTGTAAACCCGGGTCCGCAGACGACTCTCCAGATCGGCCGGATCGATTTCCGGGCGCGAGACGTGCTCGTAGTTGAATACCACCGAGCCGTCGCGCATATCGATGGTGCGCCCGTCACCCGTGCCGCGCAGGCCATTGACGAAGCCGTCCAACCAGCCAACTCCGTCGACATCCGTGCGGAACACGGTGGCGCAGTTATAGACCTCACACGTGCTGCCGTCAGGCAATTCCAGGAATTGACCTTCGGCCAGGTGATCGGCGCGCGTCCAGCCGACATCCTTCACCCAGAAGGGATGGTTCCCGGTCGCCACGAAGCCGATGCGCTTCGCCGGGCCGTTCTTCCAGACATCGACGCACACGACCTCCTCGTCCTCGAACGAGAACGAGCGCACGACTCGCTTGTAACCGACCTCGCCTTTCATCTCCGGCTGTGACAGCACCCAGTCACCGATCTTGATCTGCTCGATCGGAACCAGGCCGTCCTTGGTATGCACCAACGTGCCGGCAACGAAGCATGCGCCATCAGCGGAAACCGGGCGTAGCGGCTTGGTGATGTTCGCCATAGGCAATCTACGGCATCTCACAGCCTACGACGGAATCTGCGCGTAGGAGGCGGCTTCTCCCACCAGTTCTCCTGGAGCAGCCAGGCTGGATAGATAGAGAATCAGATGCTCCTTTTCACCGCCCCCCCAAAGGTGAATCCGCAACACCAGGTCAGGCTTGCCGTCGTGGTCAAAGTCTCCGAGCGCCATGACGTCGAGGTCGCTCAACATCCCGCGACAGGTTTTCCTCCTGCAGTCGGGTTGCGCACTCATAAGGGCCGGTCTGCAGATCGACGCCATGCACCAGTATCGATATGTCCTTCCCCTGCGGGCCGACGTCGGCACCATTTATTATTTCCAGAGGTGTCGCGCGCAGCCGGCATTTTTCGAGGTCGAACCCCAGCCAATCCGTCAATGGAATGCGCTTCTGCGGGTAAGGAAGACCGAACTCGTATGTGCTGGCCAGCAAAATGAATGTCGAGTGCCGCTTGGAAGGGACTGGTGCTTGTTGGGCGGCCGAGACCGGAAACGCAGGCACGATAGCGCAAGCGACGACCGCAAGCGACAGTGCAATGTGCCTGATTTGACCTAACGAAATCATACTCACTTCGAATCTGAGGCGGCGGTTTTACAGCCTACGATCATTTGACCATTCACCTCGTCACTGTAGGAAGTGGTGTAGCCCTTGGTGCGGCATAGTCGTCCAGCCTTGGTAACACAGTTGCTCCAGTTCTGGTAGAAGCGGCTGCACGAGATAGCATAACCGGCCCGGCCGTCGGGCAGGTAAGTCATCCGGCTATGTGTGCAGCCCGTCAGACCAACGCCGCACACGACGGGTAATATGTAAACAATCAATCGTCGCACTCTGATCGTCTCCCGCGAAGTCGCGGCGCACCGTCCATTCGGTGCGCCGCGGATGCTCAACCGTTTCGCGTCGATCCGTTACCTTGATCCGGCAACGTCCCGTAGCGGCTCTCGTATTCCTTCATCAGGTTCTGCAATAGCTGCGAGAGGCGTTTCGCGGCAAAGGGACTCAATACGATGCGATGGTTGAGCTCGATCTCAACTTCCTGATTCGCCCCTCGGTCCCAACTCTTGTTCACCCCGAAGTTGAGGACGACCTCCTCCTGGGTGCTGTTGGCATTGCAGAAGTTCGAGTAGGAGCTCTGCACGTTCGTGGTCGTCCACTTGATAGGCGTCGCCGCCGCACGCGGCACCGCGTTCAAGGGTTTCTTGTCAGTCGCACTTGCCATCTTCATCTCTCCTGATGCTGGTGTCATTCGTCAAACCGAGTTCGCGCGATTCGGCGTCTCGGGAATCCTCATGCTTAGGCCGGTCAGTCTGCCCAGATCCCGTTGGGGGCTCGCGTTGACCCCCAGGAAATCTACCGCCCACGGCGCGTGGACCGGGATTTCCGGGAAGCGTTCGGTCAAGGGCGCGCCACGCCGGCTCCAGTCGATCACCGGGGTCGATGTTGGCGCCTCGGCCGAGGGAACCGCGGCAGCCTGATCCCACGGCTGCCTCAGATCGATATCGGGCAGTATCCGCTGCGGTGTTGGAGTGGAGCTCGCCTCGGGCGGCCGCACCATCCGTCCCGAAGTCAGCGAGGCGTGTCTCACTGGCGCAACGATGGGATCGCGGGCGTTCAGCAGCGACTGCACCGTGATACTCGCCCGGTGTTTGGTGGTGGCCGGTACCGGGGCGACCGGCACGGCATCGCTCTGGGCCTGGGCCTGGGCCGCCTCGGCCGCATCGGTCTCGAAGTACACATCGGCCATCTGGAGCGTGCGCCCATCGCCCATCGTGACCACGCTGCGCTCGAGGATCCTGTTGCCGTTCTGCAATTGCGGCTCGACCGTGTCGTGCAGGCTGATCGAGTCGATCCCCGCTTGACTCAAGCTCATGAGCTCCCCGGGCTCGCTGCGATGATCGCCGTTCAGATCCTGCCAGATCAGCAGCTTGCCGAAGTCCTGGTCCGCGGCATTAATTACCCCGTCCCTGTTGGTATCGAACTTTGCCAACTCCGCGAACCCCTGCCCCTGCTCTCCTCCGAAGAGCTCGCTGCGATTGTCGATCGTGCCGTTGCCGTTGGTATCGACCGCCAGGAAGGCATTGCCGGATGCGATCCAACCGGAATGGATCGCACGTCCGGTGTCCAGGAGATCGAACGTCCCACCGGTCATGGACAGCCCCACGGTCTGGATCCCCTGACCCGTGAGGTCGATCACGAGCGGGCTGGTATAGGACCCTTGCTCCACGGTCACTGTGATGGCCTGCGTCGCACTCGCCGTCGAGCCGTTGCTTGGCGCCGTCGAGGTGGCTCGTACAGTCAGTGGAATCGTCCCATAGAAGTCCGTCGGCGGCGTGATGGAGAGACACCCTGTGTTCCAGTTGGTCACGTCGGCTGTGGTGAGACCCGCAGTAGCGGTGAACGTGTTTGTCCCGTCGGTGAGCACTGCCCCAACAGGGACTCCCTCGATCGTTACAGACAAGGTCTCCGAGCCACCTCTGTCCACCAGCTCCCCATCGATCTGCTGCAGTTGGATCGCGGTGTTCTCGTAACCGGTGTTCACGGGGTTCCCGCCCCCGTCTAGCGTTATCGTCGGCGCCGTGGCCACCGGGATCACGTCGATGTTCATCGCGACCGGGTCGCTAAACATCCCGCCGTCGAAGGCCGAGTACATGAACAGCGTGTAGGTCGACTGCAGATTGCCCAGGTCAGTGCCACCATATCCGCTGAAACCAGTAGCGTCTGGATCCGGCACGAAGCGCAGCTTACCCGCGTCGACATCTGCCTTCGTGACCGTCAGATTGTTGGACGCCGTCTCCCAACCATCGGTCGTCAGGAACTCCAGGTGTCCGCCGCCCTGACACCAGGTGCTCATATCCACCGCCAGCGGTGTCCCCTGCGTCTGCGCATCACTGACCTGGAAGTCACTCCACTGGAACACGTAAGGCGTGTTCTCGGGTGTCGTCACCGTTGATGCGACAGCCGTCGGCGCCGCCAATACCGTCACCGGCAGACTCTGCGTCACACTTGCCTCCGAGCCATTGCTCGGCGCCGTCGCGGTCGCTGTCAGTGTCAGTGAGATCGTCCCGTAAAAGCCGCTCGGTGGGGTGAGCGACAGGTTTCCTCCCCACCAGTCTGTGATATCCACACTGTTCTGGTCTGCGGTCGCAGTGAAGCTGTTCGTCCCGTCGGTCAGCATTGCGCCAACAGGCAGCCCTTTCAGCGTCAGCGACAGATTTTCAGAACCGCCACGATCCACCAGCTCCGCATCGATCGGCTGTAGTCGGATCGCTGTGTCCTGATACCCGGTGTTCACCGGCTGCTCGGCAAGCCACAGGTCACCCAGCATCACACCCTTCGCCCCGCTGGTGAGCTGGATGGTCTGCGGCCCACCGGTGCCCGCGAAGGTCACACTGGCTTCGCGCCAGTCCAGGCCCGTGTCACTCTGGCTCGTGGACGGACAACCCGATAGCGCTTGGCCGTCCACGGACACCGTGATCGACCCGCTACTGTCCAACAACTCGCTGGCATAATCGTAAGTCAGCGTGTACTGCATGCCCGCC
>JAQGOE010000273.1 GCA_028293725.1 Gammaproteobacteria bacterium
GGATCATGCGACGGAGCGCCCTGAAGCGCATGGCCGACGGCAGCGACGTTGCCAACAGTGTTGAATTTCTGCTCGGCGAGAAGGCAAAGAACATCACGGGCATCACGCTCACCGTGGATGCGGGCAACACCGCCTAGGAGCCAGTCTCCCGAGCGAGCGGCCGGGCGGGGCCGGGGCGAGGCCAGGCCTTCACAGCCGTATCTTGCCACCGAGGAGTCGCGCATACGCCGCCTCGTCGAGAGCCATGTACGCCTGCTGTTGCCGATCATCGAAGTACAAGGCGTCTTCGATCTTCGATCGATCGTACCCCTGTACCGCCAGCTCCTGCTTTCTGAGCTTGAAGGTTCCAGTGATCTCGATCCCCCGTACGATCCGCACAAACACCGGTCTGGCATAGTCGGGCAGTCGCTCGACCAGTTGGCCTCTGAATGTCGCAAGGTCGAAACCGGATGAGACGACCAGCGCAGCCATTCCAGCACGTCCGTCCGCTCCGGGGACCGTAACGCCGTACACGGCCGCGTCTGAGACGCCCGTGCAGGCGGTAACCGCCGCCGTAACCTCGCCCGTCGATACGTTCTCGCCTTTCCAACGATAGGTATCGCCAACCCGATCGACGAAATAGAAGAACCCCTGCTCATCCTTGCGCATGAGATCGCCTGTGCGATACCAGGCGTCGCCTGCTAAGAAAACATTGCGCAAGATTTTCTTCTCGGACGCCTCCGCGTCCGCATAGCCCTCGAAGCGTCCGCCGTGCTTGCCGGCGGTGTTGGCGATCTCGCCGATCGCCTCCCCAGCCTCGTTCACACCGCACCGGACACACAGGCCCGCATCGTCGCGCAAAGGAGCTCCGCGCTCCTCATCGAATTTCACGAGCGCGACCGGCATACGATGCGACAGAAACGATGGAATCCGCCCGATCGCCCCGGGGCGTCCTTCGCAGTTGTAAAGCGAGAAGCTGCCTTCGGTGGCAGCGTAGTACTCGAGAATCTGCGGGATCTTGAAGCGCTCCTGAAAGGGCTTCCAGACATCCGCACGCAGGCCGTTGCCGCAACACAGTCGCAGAGAGTGACGTGCTTCGTCGGGGTGGGGCGGACTTCCCAGCAGATAACGGCACAGCTCGCCGATGTACTGAAACAGGGTACAGCGCTCTTCGACAATGTCGTGCCAGAATTCGCTTGCCGAGAAGCGTTCACGCAGTACGACCGTTCCGCCGCGAACCAACGTTGCGCCTGTTGCAACGATGCCGCCGACGCTGTGGTAGAGGGGCAGGCAGTTGTACATCCGGTCGCTGGGCTGTGTGTCGATGAGGCCGGCAAACCAGTGGCTCCACTGCATGACACGCAGATGGCTGACATTGGCCGCCTTGGGAAGGCCAGTGGTTCCGGACGTGTAGATGTGAAGCGCATGAGCGTCGAGCGAGGGCGGCGGGCACTCCGCCTCAGTCAGTTTCGTGGCCCGCAGGCGCGCGACCGCAATGTCGAGCCGCAGAAATTCGTCTCCACCCGGGCCGTGCTGCCAATACCGCACCGTTTCGGGAACATGCTCGCGTGCGGTCCGCAAACTGGAAACCAGCGCAGCGGCGACGATGACATAACGTGGTGCGACGATATTGATGGAGTGCGCCAGTGCCTCGCCGCTCAAGTTGGTGTTGAGCAACGAAACGACCACGCCGGCTCGCGTGAGTCCGAGCCAGATCGCTAGGTAGTCCGGGCAGTTCGGCATCAGGAGGCCCACGGCATCACCGGGAGCGAGGCCCACTTCAAGTGCCCAGCGCGCGTGGCGGTTGACCGAGTCGGCCAGCTCGCGGTAGCTCAATGAGGAACCCCGGCCGGTGAGCGCGGGCGCCGCGCCGAAACGCTCCGCCAGAGATTCGATCAGCACGGGTAGCGTAGGCGCTTGACGCCGATCGATCGGCGCGGTCATCTCGAGGGCCCGCACCCACGCCTTGAGCGGGGATTTCATGTTTTCGTCAGTGCGAGCCGTCATAATAGGCTCCGGAAAAAGCGGCGGGAGTCAGCACCATAATGAAAAACGAGACAATTGCCCTGCACGGCGGTTTTGACTCCGACCCTACCACCAAAGCGGTGGCAGTGCCGATCTATCAGACTGTTGCATACTCCTTCGACAGTGCTGAGCACGGCGCCGCGCTCTTCAACCTGGAAGCGGAAGGCTATCGCTACACCCGCATAGGCAACCCAACGAATGCCGTGCTCGAACAGCGTGTTGCCATGCTCGAGGGCGGCATCGACGGTTTGAGCTGCAGCTCGGGTCAAACGGCGTTGTATTACGCGTCGCTGAACGTGGCGGAGGCGGGGCGCAACATCATTTCCGTGCCGCAGCTCTACGGTACCACGCACACACTGTTTGCCCACATATTGCCGAAGCTCGGTGTCAATGTCCGCTTTGCAAAGTCCGATCGTCCGGAAGATCTCGAGGTGTTGATTGACGAGAACACCCGCGCCCTGTTCTGCGAGACTGTGGGAAACCCTGCCGGCAATGTATGCGACCTGGAGGCGCTGGCCGCGGTGGCGCATCGCGCCGGGGTGCCGCTGATCGTTGATAACACGGTGCCGACCCCCATTCTGGTGCGTCCGATCGAATATGGTGCAGACATCGTCCTGCACTCACTCACGAAGTTTCTGGGCGGCCACGGTACGAGCCTGGGCGGTATCATTGTCGACAGCGGAAATTTCGATTGGCAGAAACACGCCGCCCGCTACCCGACTTTTACGACGCCGGACGAGTCCTACCACGGGCTCGTGTACACGGAGCACTATGGTAAAAAAGCCTTTCTAGGCCGCTGCCGCAGCGTTTACCAGCGAACGATGGGCGCTGTGTTGGCTCCCATGAACGCGTTCCTGCTGCTTCAGGGCATTGAGACCGTGGCCCTGCGCATGGATCGCCATGTGGAGAACGCGCGGCGTGTAGCGGAATTTCTGCGCGACGATCCGCGTGTTGCTTCGGTGAGTTACGCCGGCTTTCCGGACAATCCCTACTACCCCCTGGTGCAGAAATACCTGGGCGGCAGGGCCTGCTCGCTGCTGACCTTCGCCATTCGCGGTGGCTTCGATGGTGGCACTCGGTTCTACAACGCGCTGGGCCTGTTCAAACGGCTGGTGAATCTGGGCGATGCGAAATCGCTGGCCTGTCATCCTGCCTCGACCACTCACCGGCAGATGTCGCCGGCGGAGCAGCGTCTCGCGGGCATCGGGCCAGAAACTATCCGGCTCAGTGTTGGTATCGAGCACATCGACGACATCCTCGCCGATCTCGATCAAGCGCTTGCCGCTGCGACGCGCGGCTGAGGGTGAGTCTCGCATGACCCCAGTGAAGGATGACCTCCCCGAGCCGGGCGCCGAACTGTTCCCCGCGCGTCCGACACGTGAGCGCATCGACGATCTGCTCACTCGCGAGCTCGCGGACGCGACTGAGCGAGTCACGCTGGGCTCGGTTATGCCGACGCTGGATATGGGGAAATTTCGCCAGGAGTTGGCCGGCTTCGACTTCGAAATCCCGCGGCCCGCCGAGCAGGTACTCGCCTGGAGTATCCAGCAGCTCGAGCAGGGCGCCGTTCACATGACCCACCCGCGCTATTTCGGACTGTTCAATCCCGCTCCGGTGGCTCCGGCGCAATGGGCGGATCGCATCGCCGGTGCTTTCAATCCGCAGTTGGCCAGCTCAGGCTCATCGCCGACCCCGGTTGAGATCGAGGCCCACGTCATTCGTGCGATGGCCCGCCGTGCCGGACTTCCCGCCGACTCCGCTGGCCACTTCACCACGAGTGGCTCCGAAGCCAACTACACCGCGTTGCTTTGTGCCCTGACACGCGCGCAGCCTCGCTTCGGTGCCGAGGGTGTGCGCGCGTTTTCCGGACCTGTCGCGTTCTATACGTCGCGCGAGTGTCACCCGGCATGGTTGAAAATTGCTCACCAGGCGGGGGTGGGGCGCTCGGCACTGCGACTCGTGGCAACTGATGGGCACGGTCGAATGGATAGCGAGGCTCTCGCCGAAGCGGTGGCGGACGATCGACGTGACGGCGTGGTGCCGGTACTCATCGTCGCTACAGCGGGGACCACCGGCGGCGGCATGATCGATCCATTGGAACGCTGTGCAGCCATCGCTCGCTCGAACGGAATTTGGTACCACGTCGACGCCGCATGGGGAGGCGCTGCGCTGGCCTCAGATCGGCTGCGAGGCACTCTCGCCGGCATCGAGCTGGCTGACTCATTGACGATCGACGCCCATAAGTGGTTTGCCACGACGATGGGCTGCGGCATGTTTGTTTCACGGGACGCCGCGGTATTGAGTGAAGCGTTCCAGGTTGGCGGGGACTTCATGCCCTCGAGCGCTTCGAGCCTGGACCCGTACCTGAACACTGTGCAGTGGTCGCGGCGCTTTCTGGGTCTGCGGCTGTTTCTGGCACTGGCGGTCGCCGGCTGGAAGGGCTACGGCGCCCACGTGGAACGCGCCGCGGATGTCATCGAGCAGATCAAGGTGAGGCTCGTCAGCCGCGGCTGGTCGGCGCTCAACGACTCACCCCTGGCTGTTTTGTGCGCTGCACCACCGGCTGGGCTGGGTGATGTCCGAGGGATTGTCACCCGCCTGTTGGCTTCGGGCCGAGCCTGGGTGGCACGGACGAAATTCGAGGGACGCGAGGTTGTCAGGATCTGCGCCACGCACGGAGAGACCACGCTCGCCGACGTGGATGAGCTCGTGCGCGCGCTAAACGCCGGGGGCTGAGCTCGGGCCTGAGTCAGACAGGTTTCAGCAGCTTCACAACGAGGGTTTCGACCGAAGCGATCGAGTCGAAGTTTTCCGGCGTGATCTCCGTCTGTGGGATGGACAGATCGAACTCGACCTCGATGGCCAGCATGAGGTTGATCATTTTCATGGAGCTCATGCCCAGCTCGTTCAGTCGGGCCATGACGGGCAGCGGCCCGGCTCCCGCCGGACGCTCCAGAATCCGCTCCACCAGCCCGATGATACGGTCGTGCGGCGAGCCGGCGCCGCTTTGATTTTCCTGCAACTCGCTCATAAGCCGGACGGGGACACCCTTGATGGCGGAAGACGGACTGTGTTCTTTTTCATGCCGGCCAGGAGTGCCAGCCAATTACGGTAAATTCCTGTCGCCCCCGCGCTCCAGGTGCTCTGCAGGGTAGCGGCGATCGGGGTCATTGGAAAGTCCGCCGCCAATTCCGCGGTGGGTTCGGCCCGTGCTCGAGCCTCGAAAGCCCCGAGCAGCTCGAGCGCCGCCGGCGGGAAATAACCGTGCGGCAGCGTTGGGTAGTGTGCCTGTTGCCCGCGTAGGAAGCGCCCGACGTCGCGGCGGTACTCCCGCAGCAGGGTCGTGTCTTCGTACTCGGGGTGTCCCTGAAAAAACACGAGCAGGCTGCCGGCCTGTTTAGTAAACATATCCGCACCGGAGGCGGCCGAGGCGCTCACGATGGTGTAGCCAGCGTCACGCAAGGCGTCGACGGGTAGCTCGTTCCAACGTGAATGCGGCGTGTGCAATGGCGTAGCAATGCCTTTCAGCAGCGGCTGATCAGGCAAGGTGTCATGGGCAAAGACCCCACAGCGCTTCTGCTCGAGCCGGCGGCGCCGGATGCCGTCCAGAAGCTCCACGGCCGCATGGGCGGCCAGGCAGGACCAGATGCTGGAAGTGGTGTTGGCTTGCGCCCACTGCAGGAGCTCGCGTAGGCGCTCCCAGTAAGGCTCATCGCTCAACAGCGGTGCGACGGGCTCCGTACCCGTGACAATGAGCGCGTCGGGCGGCTCCCTGTGCAGCTCATTGATAGACCAATACCTGTCACCGTTGACATGCGCGAGGCCCGCGGGCCCGCGTGGTACTTCCGGTAAAAAGTAAAATCGCAGCTGTACCGGCACGGTGTCCGCGGCTGCGCTCAGCAGGCGGGCGAACTGTGCTTCGGTGGCTTCGAGCGCCGTGTCCGGCATATTGTTGACTAAGCCGACAACGACACCGCGTTGGGCACGAGGGCGCTTCGCACCCCTTTGGAGCGCGGCGCGGGAACGGGCGGACTCAATCTCGAGTGGCATGGAGACTCACTTCATCCAACTTCCTGTAATGAATGCTTTACTCTTTTGTGTAAGGATTGTTGTGCATTATTACGCTTCTTGGCGTATCGTGACAGGAGAATTAGAGCGTAAATAGGTCCATTTTCATGGAAGCGCCCTCGATCTCAAGAACTGTCGATTTCTCGCCCGGTGATCTTTTGACGCGTGCCCGGGCGGTCGCCGGCATCGCGGCCAACAACGCGATCGACGTCGATGCGTCCTCACGTTTTCCCGCTGAATCCTGTGCCGCCCTCAAAGAGCAACGCCTGCTGGGTGTCATGGTGTCGCGCGACCTGGGCGGCGAGGGCGCGAGCATCGCCGACGTGGCGGACATCTGCTACCTGTTAGGTCAGGCGTGCGCGTCGACCGCCATGATCTATGCGATGCATCAGATAAAAGTGGCTTGTGTGACGCGTCACATGCGTGACAACGGCGTGTTGGCAAACACGATGCGCCGCCTGTGCGCCGAGCAGTTGCTACTGGCATCTTCCACGACCGAAGGTCAGAGCGGCGGAAACGTGCGCACCAGCGAAGCGCCCGTCGAGCACGAGGACGGCCGCATACGGCTCGAGCGCCGCGCCAGTGTTATTTCATACGGTGCCTATGCCGACGGTATCGTGACCACGGCGCGCCGTTCGGCGAGTGCGGCCGGCTCCGACCAGGTGTTGGTTGCATTCCTGAAGAGCGACTACACGCTGACGCGGCTGCAGGGATGGAACACCCTGGGCATGCGCGGTACCTGCAGTGAAGGCTACACGCTGAAGGCGACCGGGCAGGCGGCCCAGATCCTTCCCGATCCGTACGAGACGATCCACGCGCAAACCATGGTGCCGTTCGCGCACCTGTTATGGGGCTCTGTCTGGACTGGCATTGCGGCCAGCGCGACGAGCCGCGCGCAGGCGTTCATCAGGCAGGCGATGCGGACCTCGAATGGCCAGTTGCCACCCGGCGCGCCGCAGTTCACGCAAGCTCTGAAGTCCCTGCGCACACTGCGCGGGATGTTGGCGACGTCCCTGCGCACCTACGAGCGCAACATGAACGACCCGAAGGCGCTGGCCTCCGTCGACTTCCAGTCGGTGATTACACTCACGAAAGTCGAGGCCTCGGAACTCGCTGTCGCCATCGTCATGAGCGCGATGCGGGCTTGCGGGTTATCCGGCTACCGCAGCGACGGCGACTTCACCCTCGGCCGCCATCTGCGTGATGTGTTGTCGTCGCCGATCATGATCAACAACGATCGGATCCTGGCGAACCTGGCGACCAGTTCTTTGATGACACCCATTCCTACTTCGATGCGTGACTGACGTGCCCATGAGTATCTCCGCCACTACCGCCGCCACTACCGCCGCCACCACTGCGTCCATAGCCGCGACGCCCGATCCGCTCGAATCACTCGCCGCGACGCTGTTCCGTCCCATGGGCAGCGATGGCGTTTACGCGCGCACGGCGCTCTACGAAGATGTCGTCGAGCGACTGACCGCCTATATCTCCCGCCAGCGTGATCCGCGCGCGGAGATTCTGCGTTTTCCGCCGGTGATGAGCCGGGATCAGCTGGAAAAGTCAGGCTACCTGAAGAGCTTTCCGAACCTGTTGGGTTGTGTTTGTGCCCTGCA
The DNA here is from genome assembly GCA_028293725.1 of Gammaproteobacteria bacterium. The sequence continues at coordinate 7,686 of JAQGOE010000273.1, forward strand.
CGGCAGCGAGGCGGCGATCCGCTCGGCCGCCGATTCCCACTACACCGGCGGTGATTGGACGAAAGGGCTCACCGCCGCGGATCTCGTGTTGTCACCGGCGGCGTGTTACCCGGTATACCCGTTGGTCGCCAGCCGCGGGCGTCTGCCTGCGGGCGGTTTGTTGTTCGACGTGGCGGCGGATTGCTTCCGCCACGAGCCGTCGCGCTCCCTCGATCGTCTGCAGTCCTTCCGCATGCGTGAGTTCGTCCGCATCGGCACGCCACAGGACGTTATGTCGTTCCGTGAGCAGTGGATGGCTCGGGCGGAAGGTTTGGCGCGTGACCTGGCGTTGCCGTGCGCGATGGATGTGGCCAACGATCCCTTCTTCGGCAAGGTCGGCCAGATCATGGCCGTGAGTCAGCGGCAGAACGCCCTGAAATTCGAGCTGCTCATACCGTACTACGCCGGCGCGAAGCCCACCGCCTGTATGAGCTTCAACTATCATCTCGAGCATTTCGGCGAAGTCTGGGGAATTCATGACAGCGCGGGTGCCGTGGCCCATACCGGCTGCGTTGCCTTCGGCATGGATCGCCTCGCCGTGGCGCTTTTCTCGAATCATGGTGTGGACGTCGCGCGCTGGCCGGATTCCGTGCGCCAGGCGCTGGCTTTCTAACTTCCTGCCATGCCGCTCGATCCGCGCGCCAAGCGGTTTCTGGATAGGCTGGCTGCCCTGCGTCCTCCGAGTGTGCTCTCTCTGACGGTGAGCGAGCGCCGTGCCGGGGTAAGTCAGCTGATGGGTTTCTCTGGCCCCGCAGAGCCCATAGGGAGCATTGCAGAGCGCACGCTGCCGGGTCCGTCAGGGCTGCCGCTGACCCTGCGTATCTATCGGCCCGCGTCAGGGCGACCCGCGACCGGGGAGTTGGATGGCCGGGCCGGGCCCGCGCTGATCTATTTCCACGGCGGCGGCCTGGTGGCCGGCAGCCTCGACACACACGATCCGGTCTGCCGCTCGTTGAGCAACGCCAGCGGTTGCATGTTGCTGTCTGTTGATTACCGGCTGGCGCCGGAATATCCGTTTCCCGCGGCCATCGCGGATGGTTGCCATGCCACCGAGTGGGTCGTCAGACATGCGGACGAACTCGGTATCGATCCTGCGCGGATCGGGGTGTGTGGTGACTCGGCGGGGGCGACGCTCGCCGCGGTGGTGTGCCAGGAGGTTGCCGCCGGCGGTCGGGGGCGGCTGGCATTGCAGTTTCTGTTATGTCCGATCATGGACTTCTGCGCGTCCACCGACTCCCGGCGCGAGTACGCCGCCGGTTACCTCGTCGACCAGGCGACGCTGGATCATGACCTCAAGTACTATCTCGGGGCGGACGGCGACCCCATGCATCCCCGCGTTTCACCGTTACGGGTGGCGGATGTCGCCGACCTGCCGCCGACCTGCATTCACACCGCCGAATTCGACCCGTTGCGCGATGAAGGCGCCGCGTATGCCGAGCGGCTTCGGGAAGCGGGCGTGGAAACCACGTACCGGTGCCACTCCGGTATGATCCATCTGTTTTACGGAATGGGCGGGCTCATTCCCTACGTAGCGACCGCATACCAGCAGATGGGCACCGACATTCGTTCCATGCTCGGGGAAACCGCACGATGAATCGCCTCGAGATCGAGAAACTGCTGCAACAGATTTACGCCGCTCGCACCGAGGGACAGCTCGACAAGCTCTGCGCGCTGTTTGCTGCGGACGCGTCTTTCAAAATCGCCGGCGCCACCGATGGCAAGCCGATAGCCATTGCGGCTCGAGGCTCGGCTGAGATTCGTACGTGGCTGGCGGTGATGCTCAAAACCTTCAAGTTGAGTCGCTTCCAGATGCTCTCGGTGACCATCGACGGTGCCCGAGCCGCCGTTCACTGGCGGGTCGATATCCATTCGAAGATCACGGGGGTCGTCGTGCCCACCGAGTTGGTGGACCTGGTGGAAGTGAGCGACGGCCGGGTCACGGCCTACCGGGAGTTCTTCGCTCCCTGCTGACCTGCCTGGGCCGCCAGGGTCTCGCACTCGGTCTTCCAGGTCTCGTGACAGCGTGGGTGAAAGTGGAGGGTCACCGGTTGGCCGTCCAGCTGCGCTTCCACCTCGTATTCCACCTCAGTGGGCGATACGAGCACGCGACAAAAGTCGCAAGGAGCGCCACATCCCTTCCCGCCCCAGAGGCGAATCGACACCGCCCGGCGTAGTGCCGTCACGGTGAGGCGCTCGGTGCGCGGCGCCTCTTCTTCGGGATTTTTGCGATCGGCGGAAGCGGGCCCGTTCATTATGTGTACCTGGCAGCCCCCGGGACTGCATCTGGCCGCTGACGTCATATCCACTATGCGCTGGACGAGAGGAGGGAGCAAGCACTGCTACGCTTGTGGCAGCGCGACTCCTGCTCCCCTTTTTCGTCACAGAATGGTCATCTCCAACGCCGCGTATCCAAACCTGGCGCTAGTTCGCGAAAAGCTTGGATTTTCTTTGCCTGCGAAAGCACTTTCCGCTATTTTTCGTGCGCCCTAGTGCGCTTTATAAAATAAGTATTAGTTCGGGGTTCTTGAACGTCGTCGCACGGAAGATCCCATCGCGAATTGCGGATCAGGAGATTCTCCGTGGTCATGATGCTAGCCGTTATTGACGGTTGGCCCGCGCGCGTGCGCGCCTGGCCTCTTCCGGGAGATACTCTCGTTCCCAGTCGCGTCTCCCGCGCCTGAGCGCGGTGCTTTTAAATTCTGGAGCCAGGTGATGCAGATTCAAGAACGCGTTCGCCGTACCCCCAAGGCAGGCAAGGTCAGTAGCACGAAGAAGATTGGCAACGGCGGCGCGAGCGGCGGCGATTCCCCGGTTGATTCGAGCGAGTTGGACGTCCGCAAACTGCTTCGGGCCCTGCAAGCGGTCCGCGACGGTGATTTCTCCGTCCGGCTGGCGAGTGATCAGACTGGCCTGGCCGGCAAGGTTGCCGACACCTTCAATGAGATCGTCAATTCGAACCAGCGCCTCGCCCAGGAGCTCGAACAAGCCGGGCAGATCGTCGGCAAGGACGGCAAGACCCGCCATCGGATGTCGATCGATCGGCGCTCCGGTGCCTGGGGTGCCATGGAGGCATCCGTCAACACACTCATGGACGATCTTCTCTGGCCGACGACCGAGGTCACCCGCACGATCTCCGCGATGGCCAAGGGCGACTTGTCGCAAACCATGAGTCTCGAAGTGGACGGACGCACCATCAAGGGTGAGTTCCTCCGCTCGGCGACGATCGTCAACACGATGATCGAACAGATGGGCGCCTTCACTTCCGAAGTGACGCGCGTGGCGCGCGAGGTGGGCACCGAGGGCAAGCTCGGTGGTCAGGCGGCGGTCCCTGGAGTGTCCGGCACCTGGAAGGATCTGACCGACAGCGTCAACTCCATGGCCAGCAACCTTACCGGCCAGGTCCGTAATATCTCCGAGGTCACGATCGCCGTCGCTAACGGTGACTTGTCGCGCAAGATCACTGTGGACGTGCGCGGCGAAATTTTGCAGCTCAAGGAAGCCATCAATACGATGGTCGACCAGCTCCGCTCGTTTGCGGCGGAAGTGACCCGCGTGGCTCGCGAGGTCGGCACCGAAGGTAAGTTGGGCGGACAGGCGATCGTGCCCGGTGTAGCCGGCACTTGGAAGGACCTTACCGACTCAGTCAACGCGATGGCGACCAACCTGACGGGTCAGGTCCGTAACATTGCAGAGGTGACGACCGCCGTTGCCCGCGGTGACCTGTCCCGCAAAATCACGGTCGACGTGAAGGGTGAAATTCTCGAGCTGAAGAACACCGTCAACACAATGGTGGACCAGCTCAACAGCTTCGCGGCCGAAGTGACGCGCGTGGCGCGTGAAGTCGGTACCGAAGGAAAGCTCGGCGGCCAGGCAGTCGTGCCAGGTGTCGCGGGTACGTGGAAGGATCTGACGGACAACGTCAACTCGATGGCCGGTAACCTCACCGGCCAGGTGCGCAACATCGCGGAAGTGTCGACCGCCATCGCGAGCGGTGACCTGTCTCGCAAGATCACGGTGGACGTACGCGGTGAGATTCTGCAGCTGAAGGAAACCATCAACACGATGGTCGATCAGCTACG
>JAQGOE010000356.1 GCA_028293725.1 Gammaproteobacteria bacterium
GTCGTTGGAGCCGCGACGCCCCACGCACTAGCGAGCAAGCTGGCCATTGACTCCGCATCATGGGCGGCAGCACCTGCTTGCGCGCCAACGCTTGCGCCAGAACTTCCTCTTGGCTCAACCGCCGGCCGCGCACCCTCACGCCCGCGACTCTCGCGTACACCGCCGTCGCGCACACCCTCACGCGAACCACCATTGCGCACGCCCCCATCACGTACGCCACCTTCGCGCGCACCGCCACTCGACCCACGCGGTGGCGTTACAGCACGCGGCGCAACGGCGGTGACGCCGGTCGAAACCGGAGGTGCCACCGCATACAACTTCCGCTTGATCGCCAGGAGATCGCGCCCCTCCGCCATCACCCGGTCATCCGCGTCGAGCACACGCAGATTCATGCGTAGGAAATCGGCTACGGGTAGCGCCGAGAGCTCCAACGGCGTAACCGTCGAGCCCACGCGCTGAGTTATCCACTGCGCGAGCCACTCGTGAAACGGAGGAAGTCGTCCCAACCGAGCGGCGGCGACAGCCAAATCATCGAGCGCCGCCTTAGCAAAATCCGGCACAGGGACCAACAGCTTGCGCTGCGCCTTGGGCAACGAGCGAAACACCGCGATAATCTTTTCGAGGCGCATGCCCGGAACGAGCCACGCTAGCTGCTCGGCATTCACTACATCCAGCAACAGCTCGGGCACAACGAGCGTCACACCGTCGGCGGGTTCCGTCGGTTCAAACTTATATTCGAGCGGTAGCAGGTTGCCGCCAATCGGCCAGTGATCCGGGAAGCGCTCTGTCCCGGCCTCTTCTGCGTCACGCTGCGTGAGATCCGCACGCGACATATAAAGAAGCCGCGCGTTGGTGCGCTCGGCCTCGACGCGCCAATGATTGAACGCGGCGACCGAGTTCACCCGCTCAGGAATGCGCGAGCGGTAGAAATCAACCTGGCGCTCCTCGTCAACGACGACGTCACGCCGGCGGATCTTCGCCTCAAGACCCTCGATCTCGGCGCGCAGAGCACGGTTGGCCTGCAGGAACTCACCCTGGACGCTCGCACGCTCGCGATGACGCGAATTCGAAGCGCCCGGTCCCCCGCGTGACGTGTTCGTCGCGGATTGCTCCCCTGCCGCGGCGTTGCGACCCGCGCTCAGCCCACGATCTGCGGCCTCGCCACGACCCGCGGCTTCCCCGCGACCCGCCGCGCTCAGCCCACGGCCCGCGCCCTCGCCACGGCGCGCCGAGTTAGCCGCAGCCCGCTCCGCCATCGCCGCGTTAAGATCGGCAGCCGTCAACGCCTCGCCAACACCAGCACCAGCACCGGCCCCTCTCGCTCCGCCGCCAGCGCGACCTCCGCCACCCCCCGCCACCACATAGTCATCCACCAACGCCCGCTCATCCACCGGCGTCTCAACCAACGCCTCCCGAATAAATATGTCGCGCGCCTCAGCCGGCGCAATGGCCCCATAGTTGATTCGACGCCGCGAAGCGAGCGTCAGCCCATAAAGCGCGACGGTCTCGTACGCAGAAACATACCCACGCGAGGCCTCCCAATGCGGCTCGCTATAAGTGCGCTTCAACAGGTGCGCCCCTGCAGCCTCGATCCACCCCGGATCAACCGCGGCGACCATACGCGCGTACAGGCGAGTGGTCTCAACAACGCTCCCGGCAACAATCCATCGAGGCGGCTTCGACGCCAGCGGCGTACCCGGTGCAACGACAAACCGCACTCCCCGCGGACCGTTGTACTCACGCCTCTCATCGAGCTCGCCGATCGAGCCCAGAAAACCCGTAAGAATCGCCTGGTGCAGATCCGTGTAGCTCGCCACTACCTGGTTTGGCCGCAGCTTCAATTCCGCCAGGCTCTGATTCAATTGCGAGTGCAAATCCTGCCACTCGCGGATACGCAGGTAGGACAGGAAGTGCTCCTTGCACCACTTCCGCAACTGGTTCCGCGACAATGCCGCCGATTGCTCGTTATAAGCGCGCCAGATATTCAACACCGCGATGAAATCCGACCGCGGATCCGCGAACAGCGCATGCTTCTCACTCGCCGCCTGCTGCGCATCCGAAGGACGCTCCCGGGGGTCCTGTCCCTCCAGGAAGGAAGCGACGACGAGCATTTCGGTAAGGCAGCGCTGGCGGGACGCCGCGAGTAGCATTCGTCCCAGCCGTGGATCCACGGGAATACCCCCGATCTGCTGACCTAGGCTGGTAACGCGCCGCTCGTCGTCCATAGCCTTGAGCTCCTGCAGGAGCCGCACGCCATCGTTCACGAGCCGCGTGTCCGGAGGATCCAGAAACGGAAAGCTCTCAGGATCGCCGAGCCCGAGAGTCGCCATACGCAGGATCACGCTCGCGAGATTCGTCCGCAGGACTTCCGGAGGTGTGAAATCCTCCCGTAGCGTGAAGTCCTCTTCGGAATAGAGACGTATGCAGATTCCTTCCGCCTCTCGACCGCAGCGACCCTTGCGCTGGTCGGCACTCGCTTTCGACACGCGCTCGATGGGCAGCCGCTGTACCTTGCCGCGCACGCTGTAACGACTGATTCGCGCCAACCCCGAATCGATGACGAACCGGATCCCCGGCACTGTTAGAGACGTTTCGGCGACGTTGGTGGCGAGAACGATGCGTCGTTGGCCGTGACGCTTAAAAATACGCTCCTGGTCGGCTCCGGACAAACGAGCGAATAGCGGCAATACCTCCGTGTTGGGCAAGCGCGCCTCCGCCAGCGCGTCCGCCGCCTCGCGAATGTGCTTCTCACCCGGCAGGAAAACGAGGACGTCGCCACGCGAGCCCTGTCCGAAAGCGTTGCCACGTCCGGGCGCATCGAGGTCGCGCACGGCCTCGATGATGCCCTCGGGCAGAGAGAGTTCGGCGGCGTCCGCCACATCCTCGTCGTTCTGCTCTTCATCGCGGGGCGTGCTGAGCGGGCGATAGCGGACTTCGACGGGGTAACTACGTCCGGACACTTCGATGATGGGCACGGACTGGCCACCTGTGCCAAAGAACGCCGCGAACCTAGCGGGATCGATGGTGGCCGACGTGACGATCAACCGTAGATCCGGCCGCTGTGGCAGCAACTGCTTGAGCACCCCCAGCAGAAGGTCGATGTTGAGACTGCGCTCGTGCGCCTCGTCAATGATCAGGGTGTCATAGCGACGCAGCTTGCGATCGCTCTCCAGCTCCTTGAGGAGAATGCCGTCTGTCATCAGCTTGATGCGGCAATCAGGGCCGGTACGATCGTTGAAGCGCACCTTGTAGCCGATGGCGCCTCCCACCGTGGTTCCAGTCTCCTCGGCGAGGCGGTTCGCCAGCGCACGCGCGGCGATACGTCGGGGTTGCGTATGCCCGATTACACCAGCCACGCCACGTCCGGCCTCGATACAGAGCTTGGGTAGCTGCGTCGACTTGCCCGACCCCGTGGCTCCGCAAAGAACGATGGCGGGATTGCGGCGGATGGCCTCGATGACTTCCGCGCGATGTGCCGTGATAGGCAGCGCGGGGTCATATTCGAGCTTGAACGGGGACGAGGTCTCCTGTGGGGCGCCTCGGGTCTCAACTTGCATGGTCGAATTGTACCGCGCCCGTGTTACGCACCTGCGCAAACGGCCCCCGCATCCCGGCCGCTCTCCCTAAAAGGGGGCAAGGGGGTCGCTAATGTATAATCCGCCCGCTCACGGGATGGCCCCGGGAGGGGGAATTGGGTTTGAAGACGGTTGCCGAGTTCGAGATCAAGTACTGCCAGTTTCTGGACGCAGCGGGCAGTCTCGCGGCCGGCGCGCCACCCCTCGCTAGCGACACCGGCGAGCTGCTGAAAATGTACCGCTTAATGACGCTGGTGCGCGCCTTCGACACCAAGGCGGTCAACCTCCAGCGCACCGGAAAGCTCGGGACATACGCTTCCTGCCTCGGACATGAGGCGGCGCACGTGGGCGTTGCCGCCGCCATGCACCCGGAGGACGTACTCGTACCCGTATATCGCGAGTTCGGCTCCCAGATATGGCGCGGCGTGAAAATGTCGACCATCCTGACGTTTTGGGGTGGCGACGAGCGCGGCTGCGACTACACCGCGGCCCGAGAGGACTTCCCCTGGTGCGTACCCATCGCCACGCAAATGCTCCACGGGGCCGGCATCGCGATGGCGATGAAGATCCGCCGCCAAAAACGCTGCTCCGTGACTTTCATCGGTGATGGCGGCACCTCGGAAGGCGCGTTCTACGAGGCCATTAACCTCGCTGGCGCCCGCGCGTTGCCCGCCGTGTTCGTCATCGTCAACAACGGCTGGGCGATCTCGTTACCTATTGAACAACAGACGGCCACGAAAACTCTCGCGCAGAAGGCGATCGCGGCTGGCATCCCTGGAGTTCAGGTCGACGGCAACGATGTCATCGCCGTCCGCCACATTACCAGCGAGGCCGTGGCGAGAGCCCGTCGCGGTGAAGGTCCGACACTCATAGAGGCGCTCACCTATCGCCTCGGCGACCATACGACGGCGGACGACGCAAGCCGCTACCGCGATCAGAGTGAGGTTAAGGATGCGTGGGGTAAGGAGCCACTACCCCGCCTGCGTTCGTATCTCATGAAGCTGCGAGTCTGGGATGAGGCACGCGAGGTCGCGCTGAAGGCCGAATGCGCGCGCGAAGTAGAAGCCGCCGTTGACGAATACCTGAGCGCACCCAAGCCCACCACGGACGAGATGTTCGATCATCTGTTCGCGAATCCGCCCAAGGGGTTGGCCGAGCAGCGCGAAACCGCGCGCCGCTATGCAGGCGGCGGACAGCACGGCGGGAGCCAAGGCACCAACGGTAAGCACGCCGTGGGCCATCACGTCGGCGGACAGCAAGCCGGGAGTTCGGGCGGCGCCGGTAGCCACCACGATAGCGGCCACCACGCCACAGGACATGGCGCCGGCCGCGGCCGAAACGGCTCCGGCGGCCACTAGGTTTCCCGTCCCTCATGGCCAAAGTTACGATGATCGAAGCCATCAACCGTGCGCATGCGTGGGAGATGACGCACGACCCAACCGTAGTAGTGTTGGGAGAGGACATTGGAATCAACGGTGGTGTCTTCCGGGCGACGGCGGGACTGCAGGAGCAGTTCGGCAAGGATCGCGTGCAGGACACGCCGCTCGCCGAAGGCATGATCGCCGGAATGGCCATCGGCATGGCGACACAGGGACTGAAGCCGGTGGCCGAAATCCAGTTCATGGGTTTCATCTACCCGGCTCTCGACCAGATCGCCAACCACATGGCCCGCATGCGCAACCGCACCCGGGGCCGCCTGACCTGCCCTGTGGTCATGCGCATGCCGCACGGCGGCGGCATTCACGCACCGGAGCATCACTCTGAGAGTCTGGAGGCGATGCTCGCGCATCACGCCGGACTGAGAGTCGTGTGTCCCTCCTCACCCGCGCGCGCCTACGGTCTATTGCTTGCGTCGATCCGCGATCCCGACCCCGTCATTTTCCTCGAGCCCGCCCGCTTATACCGGCTGGTGAAGCAGGAAATCGCGGATGATGGGCAGGCACTGCCGCTCGATG
>JAQGOE010000150.1 GCA_028293725.1 Gammaproteobacteria bacterium
GCGCAGGTCAATGTCACGACCTGGCACAACGATCTGGCCCGTACCGGCGCGAATACGCAGGAAACGACCCTGACGACCGCCAATGTCAACGTCAATAACTTTGGCAAGCTGTTTTCAGCATCGGTCGACGGCCAGGTGTATGCGCAGCCGCTGTACTTGAGCGGCGTGTCTATTGGCGGGGGCACGCATAACGTGCTCTATATCGCGACGGAGCACGACAGCGTGTACGCGATCGACGCCGATTCCGGCACGCTCTACGCGCACGTAAGTCTGATACCCCCGGGGGGCACCACGGTCAATAGCTCCTCGGACCTGAACTGTGGTGATATCAACCCGGAAGTCGGCATCACCGGAACTCCGGTCATCGATCCCGCGAGCCATATCCTCTATGTAGTTTCGAAGGCGAAGGTCAGCGGCAACGTCGTACAACAACTCCACGCCCTGAGTGCTGCCACGCTTGCCGAGGAGCTCAACGGCCCCGTGGAAATTCTGGCAGAGGTGGCCGGTACCGCGAAGGACGGTGATGGCACGACAGTAACCTTCAACCCGGTCCTGGAAAACCAGCGCCCGGGGCTGGCTCTCGAGAACGGGCACGTGTTGATCTCCTGGGGCGCTCATTGCGACAATCCGCCATACCACGGCTGGCTGATATCCTACAGCGCCAGCACTCTCTCTCAGGAAGCTGTCTGGAACACGACGCCGGATGGCGAACCGAACGGAAGTACCCAGTCTCCACAAGGTGGCATCTGGATGGCAGGGGCAGCTCCCGCCGTCGATGCCAACGGCGATATCTATGTAACCAGCGGCAATGGCTACTGGAACGGCGGCAGGGACTTGAGCGACAGTGTGATCAAGCTCGGTCCCCCCGCTAACAACACATTTCCACTGCTGGATTACTTCACGCCCTTCGACCAGGGAGGTCCCGGAGATTCGGATGTGGGTTCGGCAGGACCGATCCTCTTCCCAACCCCATCCTCGGGTGCGCAGCTGCTCGTTCAGCAGGGCAAACAGGGCACGATCTACCTGGTGAACCGCAATAATCTCGGCAAGGATTGCGCCAGTCTGAGCTCGCCCTGCAGCAACACGGATACGCAGATTACGGAAGAGCTGCGGAGTGCGACGCCGGGTGTATTGAGCTCCCCGCTGTATTGGAACGGCCACGTGTATTGGCCTTCCTATAGCAACCTGTTTTCGTGGTCCGTCGACCCGGCCAGCGGCTTGATTTCCGGCTCGCCGACCTCCCAGAGCACGCAAACGTTCGCCCGAACGGCCGGCGCGTCACTTTCCGCTAATGGCACGACTAACGGCATTGTGTGGATCATGCAGAACACCGGCGAGCTCTTTGCGTTCGACGCAACCAATTTGTCCAACGTCCTGTGGACGAGCGGCCAGGCGCCGAACGGTCGCGATCGGGCGGATTCGTCCGTGAAGTTCGAGCCCCCGACCATTGTCAACGGTAAGGTTTACTACGGGACCGCAGATCAGGTGGTGGCCTATGGCCTGTTGGGTGGCACGGCCCCCTCTACGGCCACACCCACCTTTCTTCCGGGAGCGGGAACCTATACCGGACCCCAGTCCGTGACGATTTCAGAAGCTACGCCTTCAGCTACGGTCTACTACACGACCAACGGTACGACGCCGACGACGGCGTCAACGACGTATACGGGACCGATTGCCGTGAATAGCAGCGAGACGCTCAAGGCCATCGCTGTCGCCGGCGGATTGACCAACAGCGCGGTGGGATCCGCCACGTACACCATCCAACAGTCGGGCGGCACGACAGCGACGCCGACCTTCGCTCCAGCGGCTGGCACGTACACGGGAACGCAGTCGGTGACGATTTCGGACTCGACCAGCGGCGCGACGATTTATTACACCACTAACGGTACGACGCCCACGACGGCGTCTACGCCGTACACGGGACCGATCAGTGTCGGCGCGAGTGAGACCCTCGAAGCGATCGCTGTGGCGAGCGGCCAAACGGCGAGCGCCGTGGCGACCGCTGCCTATACGATCAACACGACGGGCGGGGGCTCGGGTACGCCAGTAGTGAATGATCCCAATGGCTTCGCCAGTGCCACTGGCTTCACTTTGGACGGCGGCGCGACCGTCACTGGCGGCGCGTTGCAGGTGACCGATGGCGGCAACTTCGAGGCCCGTGCGATCTGGTACGCAACCCCGCTGAATATTCAGCAATTCACGACCGATTTCACGTTCCAGATCACACCGGCGGCGGCGAACTCTTCTGACGGAATGACTTTCACGATCCAGAACCAGGGTCTGACTGCTCATGGCGGCATCGGCGGGGCACTCGGCTATCAAGGCGTCACGCCGAGCGTCGCGGTGAAATTCGACACGTTCAACAACTCGGGCGAGGGGGTCAACTCGACTGGCTTCTATAGCAACGGAGCGGCACCAACTGTTCCGGCGCTGGACCTGACTCCCTCGGGCGTCAATCTTCACAGCGGTGACGTCATGCATGCCCACCTGGCGTACGATGGGACGACGCTGACACTCACCCTGACCGACACAGTGACCAACGCCACTTTCACGGCGTCCCAGGCCATGAACATTCCTGCGATTGTGGGTGCCAACACCGCCTTCGTTGGCTTCACCGGCGGCACTGGCGGCACGGTCTCTACTCAGAATGTTCTGAGCTGGACCTACACGTCCAACGGGTCGACCGCTCAGTCGCCCACTCCCACCGCAACGCCGACCTTTACGCCGTCATCGGGAACCTACACCGGGGCGCAATCGGCGATGATCCAGGATGCGACTTCAGGTGCGACGATCTACTACACCACTGACGGCACGACGCCCACCACTGCTTCGGCGATCTATACGGGGCCCTTCATCGTAAGTACCACCGGGACGTTGAAGGCGATGGCGGTGGCGAGCGGACACACGGCCAGCGCGGCGGCTACGGCGAATTACACGATCAGCTCGACGAGCGGCGGAAGCGGCGGCGGTAGTGGCGGGACGAATCCGCCAGCGGTGAACTACCCCACTGGCTTTACCAGTGCGAACCTGGCCCTGGTCGGCGGCCCGCTGCTCGCAGCGGGTGCGTTGGAGTTGACCGATGGAGGCAACAACGAGGCTCATGCAATCTGGTACTCGACCCCGGTGAATGTTCAGAAATTCACGACCGACTTCACGTTCCAGATCACGCCGGCCACCGCGAAGGCCTCTGATGGGATGACCTTCACGATCCAGAATACGGGTCTGACTGCTCACGGCGGCATCGGCGGGGCGCTCGGCTATCAGGGTATCAAGCAGAGCGTTGCGGTGAAGTTCGACACGTTCAGTAACGCGGGGGAGGGCGTCAACTCCACCGGCTTTTATACCAACGGAACGGCACCAACCGTTCCTGCGCTCGACCTGACGTCCTCGGGCGTAAATCTGCACAGCGGTCATGTCATGCATGCGCATCTGACCTACGATGGCACGACGCTGACGTTGACCCTGACAGACACAGTGACTAACGCCACCTTCACGGCGTCCCAGGCCATCAACATCCCGGGCACCGTGGGCGCCAACACCGCCTTGGTCGGCTTCACTGCCGGCACCGGCGGCACGGTCTCCATCCAAGATGTTCTTAGCTGGACCTACCAGGTCAATTGATCTGACTGCGGCGCCGCGGCTCACCGCGGCGCCGTGGCCTGGAGCTTGTTCTCATGGCGAATTGAGCATGCTGCGCCGTCTGGCAAGGTCGGTGCTCGCAATCGTCGTGCTGGCGTTTTCCTCGGCAGGCGCTGGCGCACCCACGTTCACCAAAGACGTTGCCCCGATTTTGTTGGAGCATTGCGCGACCTGCCACGATTCACTGCTGTCATACGGCGCAGCCCAGTCTGCGGCGCAAGCCATCAAGGAACAGGTCCGGACGCGAGCGATGCCGCCGTGGCCGGCAGATCCCGCGCGTAGCGTGAAGTTCCGCAATGATGCCCGACTCAGCGAGCAGGACATCGCTACCCTCGTTACCTGGATCGACGCGGGAACTCCGAAGGGGGATGACAGCGATCTGCGAGCTGCGCCCGATCTGGCGGGGCAGTGGCTGAATCCTGAAGGTCGAGCGCCGGATGCGGTCATCTCCCTGCCGGTCATTCATGTTGAGCCCACGGGCGAGGTTCCCTACATCCAGCAACTCATCAAGGTGCCCGTCGCCGAGGACAAGTGGATCGTCGCGATGCAATTGCGTCCCGGCAATCGCAATCTCCTCCATCACATGGGAATCACCGAGGTCGCGTTGCCGGAAGGTATGGGACCGGCGCAAATCAATGAATTCGCCGCGATCGCGCGCAAGTACGGAATTCCCGACGGGTCGGCCGCGAATACCCTGCCCGCCGTCGTGGATCCAACCAACGCCGACGCCTACGACATGCTCGGGGTGTACACCCCTGGATCGACCTTCGAGGCGTTTACGGACGACAGCGGCAAGTTGCTGAAGGGCGGGAGAAATTACTACATAAACTTCAACATACATTACACCACGACCGGCAAACCGGAGTCAGATCGGTCGCAGCTCGGTTTGTGGTTTCGCTCGGCACCACCGCGGCATCAGTTGATTCGCGCGCCTGTCGCTGTCGACACGATCATCGCCGACGGCAAGGAATTGCTCGCCGATGCTCCCGGGACCAAGGCGGAGGGCACCAGGGTCGCGATTCCACCCATTCCCGCGTACGCGCAGAACTATGAGCTGATCGGGATTTCCGCGTATACGCAACCGGTGACGCTCTACCAGTTACAACCGCACGCACACATGCGCGCCAGGGACTTCACTTACGTTGCTGTCTATCCCGATGGCCGGGAGCGGGTTTTGCTAACGGTGCCGACCTACGACTTTCACTGGCAGCTAGCCTATCAGCTCGATCATCCGCTGACGCTGCCGCGGGGAAGTAAGCTCATCGTTACGGCGCACTATGACAACTCGCAAAAGCACTATGACGAGCGGGTCAAAGCCGACGATTCCGCAGGCAACTGTGGGCCCGAGAACGTCGCCTACTTTCGCCGGCAAAATCAAAGTTGGGATGAGATGTTCAGCCCCCTCGCGCAGTACGCTGTCGCCGCCGCCGTGCCGGCCGCGCGAAGCGGTGACACGCCGCGCATCGTACGGGTAGTTGGTTGCCTGAATCACGACCGCTCCGGGAAGTGGCTACTGATCAAGGCCGGCGAGCCGATCGTGACAAACACCCAGGAGACCTCGATGGCGGAGCTCAAAGCCGCGGCTGCGAACCCCCTCGGCGTCAAGACCCTCGAATTGTTGGGTGTTGATGTATTCAATCCCCGCGACCACGGCGGGCAGAAGGTGGCCGTCAAAGGCGTGTTGATCCAGGGGGCGAGCAGCAGCCGGGTCAACGTGACATCGCTGCAAACACTGGCTGCCACTTGCGATTAGCACCATGACTGCCCGCAAACAACGGCGCAACCCGCTACACATCGCCCTGTGCGCTGCGATCCTTGCGGGCGTCTCGTGGGCGGCGGCGGCCTCACCGGCGCCACCCTTGCAGTCGAGCAGGCTGGCGGTGTGGCCGCAAGGGGCTGGCTCACCCGCGTTCGAACTCGTCGATACAGAGGGCGTACCGCGTACATTGCGCGACTATCGCGGGCACATCGTGGTGATTTTCTTCGGCTTTCTGCATTGTCCGGATGCGTGCCCGGCTGGGCTGTTCAAGCTTGCACTGGTCATGAAGCAATTGGGGCAGGTCGCCGCACAGGTGCAGGTGCTGTTCATCACGCTGGATCCGGAGCGTGATACGCCGCCATCGCTGAAGAGCTACGTGTCTGCGTTCGATCCGAGATTTATCGGCCTTACGGGTACGTCTGCACAAATCGACCAGGCGGCGGGCGGCTTCAATGTGCAGTACGCGCGCGTCCCGTTAGGCAATGATTACACCATCGACCACTCGACTGGGATTTTCGTCTTCGATGGTGGGGGTCGCCTGCGCCTGATCGGCGCGACCCATTCGCCCGTGGCTGATTTCGTCCACGAAATCGCGGCGTTGACGGCGGAGCGGCCGGAAGGCAGGCGCTAGGGTAGCGTCGGGTGCCGCCACTTAAAACTTCGTCCTCACGCTAATTCCCAGAGTGCGCGGATCACCGTAAAACGCATCGACCCCGCTGGAACCGGCCGTGCCGGTGGCGCCGCCGATACCGGCGATGTAGACCTCGTTGGTGACATTGCGCACGAATGCCTGGATCTCCCACGCTCGGTACCCGTAGCTGAGGTAGAGATCGAGCAGACTGCGGGTCCTGAGCAGGTAGAAATTGGTGTTCTGGAATATCGAGGCGAACTGTCTACCCGTGTAGGAGTAGTCGACGCGCGGCGTGAGCGTACTACTGCCACCCAGCGCGAGCGGATAGGACAGCGATATATTTCCCTGAAACGTCGGCGAGTAGGGGTTGGCTTCGCCATTGAGGCTCACCGTGTAGGGAAGATAGTTATTACAGCCGGCGGTCTGCCCGGTCGCGCACTGTGGCAGATTGGTGTTTATCGCGCCCGACAGCTCGTAAGCCGCGATCGCCTTGGCGTTGCCCAGCGCCGAGTGGTTGAGGGCGATGCCCGCCGTGGCGATCCAGTTGCCGAGCCGTCCTTGCGCGGACCATTCCAGTCCTTCGATCTTGGAATTGCCGAGGTTGATGACGGTGTTGCCGCCACCGGAGGGGTTCAAAACCTGCTGTTGCATGCCACTGTACTCCATGTAGTAGCCGCCCAGCTGCGTGCGCAGATGGCCGCCGAGAAACTCCCCTTTCCAGCCGAGCTCGTAGTCATTGACGTATTCGGGGCCGAAGTCGCTGAGGGCGTTGTTGATGCCGCCGTCCTTGAAGCCACGGGCTACGAAGCCGTAGACGAACTGGCCGTCGGCCGGCGTCCAGTTCAGGCTCACTTTCCCGGTGGGAACCGACTTGGAATACGTTCCGACGTTGGAGATGACGATACCCGGGCCCGGAATCGTGATGGCTCCCGAAGAAGTCTCACCATCGGCACTCAGACGCGCCCCCACCTGTATCTGCAAGGACGGCTGAATCTGATAGCTCGCCTGGCCGAAAAAGCCCACGAGATGGACGTGCGTGCCAATGTTGACCGCGGTGTTGGCATCGGCGGCGTTCGGCTCGACAGGCGCGCCATACGGGTATTGATTCAGAGTGACGGGCGTGGAGCGGTAGAAGTACGACGCACCGGTGAGCCAGGTCAGCTTACCGGCGTCCGGAGAGATTAGGTCGAACTCCTGGCTATAGTACGGGTCCGGACCTATCGTATGCTCCCAATAGCTGCCGCCCGCACCGACAGGAGCCGCAGACGCGTCTGCGTCATCGACGCGCTGCTCGAACAACCGCTGATAGCCCGTCAACGAGCGGAACGTGATCTCGCCGGGAAGAATGTAACGCAGCTCGAGGCTGAAGCGATCGGCCGTGTCATTCTGCATTTCAGGCGTGTTGTAATCGAGCTGGTAGGTGCCGAGGTTCCGAAAGCCGTTGTAGATGCTCGGGCCGTTGTAGCCGTACTGATAAAAGCTCGAGGCCGCCGCGCAAATCGAGCATGGTGGCAACGGCCGTGGCGTGAGACCGCCGGTGCTCAGCTCATTGAGCTCGCCCTTGAACAGAGCCTGGAAGTTATCGGTCGGCTTGAACAGCAGGCCGACGCGAAAGTTCTTCTCGTCGATGTGACCGGGATCGGTAGTGACCCGTGCGGAGGCATCCCCCACGTTCTGCCCGATGTCCTCGAAGAAGCTGCCCCGATTCTCGATGTTGAAGGCCACACGCGCCGCCAGCACGTCGTTGACCGGCAGGTTGATCGCGCCGTCGACTTTACGCTCGTTGTAGTTGCCACCGATGACCTCGGCGTAACCATTCACCCCGTTGAAGTTCGGATTGGCGGAGTTGATGATCAGCGCGCCGCCGGTGGAATTCTGCCCTACGATGGTCCCCTGCGGTCCGCGCAATATCTCGACGTCGGCAATGTCGTAGAAGGGCTCGGTCAGCAGTATCGCCTCGGGCTGGTACAGGCCGTCACGATAGACCGGCACGCCCGTCGTCACCGTCGGCGACGCGGTCGAATTGCCCATGCCACGGATGTTGATGTTCTGAGTGAAGCCGCTGTTCGTCACCGATAGCCCGGGCACCTGCGTTTCGAGGTCGCCGATCACGCCGATGTGTTTGTCCAGCAGATCCGAGCCTGAAATCGCCGTAACCGAGACCGGCGTCGTCTGAATGTCGGTGGACCGCCTTTCGGCCGTCACCACTACCTCTTGCAGCGCGTCGCCCGAGCTTGCCGCCTGCGCACAGGTCTTCCCGGGCGACAGCGAAGCGACGCCACATACGGCAAAGAGTCCCAACAGTCGCGACAGCAGATTCTGATGCTTGGTATTGTCAGTCACAGTGCCCACGTTGCGCCCCCCCTGGCCATTGTTGTTTCCGACGCTATCCATCCCGCCTTCGGCGGGCCCACTCGTGGGCGGTGGTTGCGTTGGTGGCGGCGAAGTCGGCGCTGGCACAGGGACGGCCTGGCGTATGATTGCAACGGTGTGATCGTTGACGAATCGGTACGTCAGACCGGTTCCTCGCAGCAGAGCGGTCAGGGCTTCGTCACGGGTATAGAGTCCGCACAGCGGTCCAACGGCAATGTTGGTCGATCCGACATCAGCGAGCCGCGCGACCTGTACACCGATCCGGTGTGCCACCTGCATCAATGCATCGCTCAGCGGCGAGCGCCCGATGCACATCTGCCAGCGCACCTGCTGCACCGGGGCTTCGACCGCCGACGATACCTCGACCGAGGCCGGCCCCAGGCCGGCGATGAAAGCTGCCACCACGTATCTCCCCGCCACGCGTCGTATGAACTGCGTTGGCTTGGTGTAAACCGGGTGTGCCCGCCCCATGGCCCCCTCTCGCGCGATTTATTGTTACTGCGCAGTGCCGCCGTTGTTCTGCTGTGGCGACCCGAGCGTGATGTGTTCGAAATCGCGCTGTGCGACCTTGGCGCCCGTCACCAATCGGACAAAGGCAACAAAGGATTGCGGGTCGCTGGCGCGAAACATTCCGCTGATCCGCTGAGCCGCCAGGTCGGTGTCGAGCACCTGAATCTGGGTTCGATTGTAGAGATTGAAACGCCGCGCGATTTCCGCGATGGTTTCGTTCTCGAACACCAGTTGGCCGGTGGTCCAGCCTACTTCGGCTTCGCTTTGCACCTTGCGCACCGGCGTGGCGCGGCCCGCGGGTGAGATCGACACCTGCTCGTCCGCCCCCAGAGACAAAGCAGCGGCACCCGACTCGGTTGCCGAGTTTGCGGCATGAGGTGCCGACTGTTGGCTCACTGCCACGCGACCTTCGACCACCGTTACCGAGACACCGCGGTCGCCGCGCTCGACGTTGAAAACCGTGCCCACGGCGCGCACACGGGTCAGCGCAGCCTGTACGATAAAGGGACGGCTGGGATTTTTGGCGACATGAAACAACGCCTCACCGTGATTCAATGCCAAGAGGCGCTCGTGCGAGTGATAGCGCACCACGAGCTCACTGCCCGGAGCCAGATCCACGACGCTACCGTCCGCGAGGGTCATCTCGCGCCGCTCTCCCAACTGGGTTGTGAGGACGGTCGGGCCGACCCATGTAAATATGAGGACTCCGAGTAGACACACGGCGGCCACTGCGCTTGCCAACAGCGACCCACCGCGCAGGTGGTGACGCCAAGGTCGGCGCGGCTGGCGAGCCTGCAGGCTCTCTAGCAGCCTGACGACTTTGTCGGAACGAGCGTCGTCGAGCGGCACGACGTGTTGCCAACCTTTCCAGGCCGCGAGGTTTCGTTGCACCTGGCAGGCCCACAACAGCTCCGAGATGTGCAATGGAGAGGCGCGCAGCCAGTCGACGAACTCCGCGCGCTGTGCCGTCGAAAGAACCTCGGACTGCAAGGTCAGAAGCCACTGCGCCGCTTGCTCGGCGATGCGTCGCCGGCTCTCGATTTGTGTGTCGGAGGTCATGTCGTTTTCCCGGAGGGCTGACGCTGCGACTCACCAACCAGGCTGGGGTCCAGACTGATGCGCAGCGAGGCGTACGCTCGAGCGATGTCGCGTTTGACGATCTTGCGTGTCACTCCCAACCTGCGTGCGATTTCCTCGTGCGGGACGTCTTCCGCGAAGTGCAGCCGCAGGATCTCCCTGGACCGGGGAGGCAGCCCGTTGACCGCGGCGTGCAAACGCTCGTCGAGCGCTTCACGCTCGACCTCGACCTCCGGCGATAGAGCGTCTACCAGCTCCGTGAGCCATTCCGAATGGTGCGGCATCCGCCGGCTGGAGCGCATCGCCCACTCAGCGGACACGTTGGACGCAATCTTGAAGAGGTAAGCCTGTGGATAATCAATGAGCTCCGAACGGTCATAGCGCAACACACGCAGAAACACCTCCTGTGCGATGTCGTCGATATCGGCGGCGCAGCCGGCACGCTGGCGCGCCAGGAAACGGCGCAACGGTCGCTGCCAATCTCGAAACCAATTGCCAACCCTACTCGGCCCCCTGCCTTCCGTAGCCACTGGCCCCCCCTGTACGGACGCAAAAAAGGTCTATCGCTTATAACCGGTTAATGCCCCGGTATGGCCCCTCCCTGCGGTAAAAAAAGTCAGCGCCTTGCGTAGGGCATACGACTTTGATCGAAGAGGTCTTGCCTCTACGGTCGAGCGAGCTGGCCTTGCGCCGGCTGTCTCTCGATCCGCTCATCCGAATCAGAATCGACGCGGCGCCCTTGGGTGGCAGCAGCGCGCCGCTACAGCTCGTCGGAGTATCCGATTACAAGAAAGATCACGTGAAAATTCATCTTGTAAAAGGCATTTGGGTCTGCGTATCCTATTTGTGTAATCGATTTCATAAAAGTCCAGTCCTCGCTACGACAATCCTTGGTCACATAAGAAGGGCGGTCTGCAAATGAGCAGAGAAACAGGTCTCAAGACATACACGGCACTCGGGGTTTTGCTGGTGGGCACTGCGGGCACCCCCGTGGCGGCGTGGGCGCAGGCACCGGCTCCGGGCGCCGACGCACAGGGCGCGAGTCCACAGCTGGAGGAAGTCATCGTGACGGCCGAGAAACGCGAAACGACGGCCAGTAAAACGCCGATCGCGATGGACGTCTTCAATGCTGAGCAGCTGCGGCAGCAAGGCATTCACGACATCCAATCGTTGTCGGAGGTCGACCCGGCGCTGCAGTTCGGCAACGGCGTCACGGCCAACTCCTTCCTCACCCTGCGCGGCGTCAGCAGCCGCGATACCTCGGAAATCGGCGATCCCGCGGTTCCAGTTGGTATCGACGGCTTTTTCATGGATCGCCTCTACAACCTCAGCCAGTCGACCTATGACCTCGATCGGGTCGAAGTGCTGCGCGGTCCGCAGGGCACCTTGTACGGCCGCAACGCCATCGGCGGCGTCGTGAACTTCTATACGAAAAAGCCAACCGACGCCTTCGAGGGTTATGCCTCCGTCGACTACGGCAACTACGATACGATCAACACGGAAGGGGCAGTCAATGTCCCCGTGAGCGACAAAGTCCAGATTCGCGCCGCCTGGGGCACGTTTTCGCATACCGGCTATTTCTCGCAACCGCAAGCCAATGCGCGCTATGGTGACGACGACTCGAAGTCCGCTCGCTTGTCGGTGGCGTTCGAGCCGTGGGATGGATTCACCGGGGTGATCTCCGGGCAGTATCTGAATGTCGGCGGCAATGGCCCGGGCTTCCAGCTCTATCCCTTCGTCTTCAACGCCGCCGGGACGGATATCTCGCACTACACGCCGCCCGGGATAGGCCCGCACAGCTCCTCTGGCCTGACCCCATTCTCGCTCAGCATCAAGGACTACCGGCTCCACTGGGAATTCACCCAGGCCCAGCTGCCCTGGGATATGACGCTCACCTACCTGGGCGGCTATGACGCTACGACCTTCAAGCAGTTCGAGGATCTCGACAACCTGGCTACCGAAAAGCGGGCCAATTTCGGCGGCGAGAACGACCCCAAGACGCAAAATCAGGAGCTGCGGATCGCCTCCGCCGCCAACCAGAGACTGACGTGGCAGGGTGGGCTTTTCTATTTCAGGGAAACCAACTCCATCGACGGCGCATACTCGGTCGCGGGGCCCGGCGGGACACTGGTGCCGGCCTACGTGTTTCCGTATCCGAGTGTGACATCCGACTCGTATGCGGCTTACGGACAGGCAGGGTTCAAGATCGTCCCCGACCTCAACTTGTCACTGGGTGCCCGCGAGACGTACGACGACAAGAGTCGTGTCGGAACGGCTTATCTGACGCCGGCTTTTGTCGGCGGGACCGGAACGACCCCGATTGCATACATCCCCGAAGGTGGCAGCGGACACTGGAAAAAATTTACCTGGCATGCAGGCCTCGAGTGGACGCCGACCAGCACCACGCTGGCCTACGGCAAGGTCGACACGGGCTACAAGGCGGGCGGGTTCAACTCGACCGGAACCAGCTCCTCGGTTCCCTATGGCCCGGAAACGGCCACCAACTACGAGCTCGGCCTCAAGCAGGCACTGTTCGACAACAGGGTAAGGGTGAGCGGCGCGGCCTTCTACGAGGACTACAAAGGCTACCAGGCGAGTCTCGGCACCTGCCCGACCTGCAATAACAGCGTCGGTGGCATCCAGAACGCCGGCGCTGCGGTGCTGAAAGGCGTGGAGGGGGATATCACCGCCCTGGTCAACCCGCTCGGCAAGTTCAACTTGTCGGCCGATTATCTGTCCGCGGTCTTCAAGAAGTTCGACGCAACGCTGCAGGAATATGCAGCGAACGGGTCCTCGACCACGATCCCGTACAACCTCGCGGGCTATACGCTGATCCAGGCGCCACACTGGAGTCTCGGCGCGGGCTTCGAGCATAACTGGATTCTGCCGGCCGACGCGGGCTTGACGGCTCGCATCCAGACGAGCTTGAGAACCGCGCAGTATTTCAGCAATTACGATTTCGCCGACAGCCGGCAGGGCACTTACACCGTCAGCGACGCTCTGCTCGTCTATACGGCTCCGAACGACCGCTACGAGGTTCAGGCCTACGTGCACAATCTCGAGAACTCAACCTACCTGACTTATGCTGCCGAAACAGGTACCGCGCATGGCTATGAATATTCATTCGGTGCACCGCGGACATTTGGAGCCAAGCTGACTGTTAGATTTAAGGATTGAGATAGACGGATGGGCGCCTTGCGAGGGCGTGTGACCGGCGGGTCATTGTCACGGTCGATCCGTCAGCGGTAGCCCACTGTGACCTGGCGGCGCGCACGAAGGGTAACGGGGCCCAGCAGTCCGGACGGGAGCAAGTTGTCCTTTGCCGTCCATAACCTCCAGGTAGCAAAGGTGTAGCGGCCCGTCGGGCTCTGCTGTCCCTTCAGCAGCCAGTCGGGCCAACGTGACAGTTTCTCGCCGAAGCCGACGATACCGTTGAAATCGGCGGAGACCCATTCCGCATCCGGTGGAAGTTGTTCGTCACCCACGAGCCGATTGGGCCAGAGATTGGTGACCTCGATCTCCAACTGGTTATGGCCGGATTTGAGTACGCCGGTCGCGTCGACGAGAAAGGGTGCCTTCCAGACAATGCCGAGATCGTGCCCATTGATCCGTACGCGCGCCATTACCTCGACCTGGCCGAGATCGAGAATCGGTGCGATGTCGGACGCGAGCATGGCCGGCGGGACGAAAAGCTCGGCCCGATAAACGGCCGTGCCGGAGAAATAGCGGATGCCAGGATCGTCATGCTCGGTCCAGGAGGCAAGCCGCGCAAAGGTGGCGTGATCCGGGGCGCCCCAGCCGGAAGCGAAACGCACCTCCCATGGACCGCTCGCGGCCACCGGCGGCGGTGGCTCCGACACCAACAGCGGCAGGGTCGTCCCACTCGCCAGGTGAAGCACGAAGCGGCCCGGCGTCATGGTGCGCGCCTGCAGGCGGCCTGCCACCTCGCAAAGCGAGAGGTCAGTGGGCGGACTCGCGTCGCTGTCGATCGCCAGCACCCGTCTGCGTGAGGCGCTCGTACTGACCGGGAATACCACGAAAACGGATTCGTGCGCTTCGAGGCGCAGGGGCAGGCGAGTCACACCGTCTGTGCCGTCATACTGCGCGGGAAAGGTGATCGCGCCGGTCTCGGGATGCCAGATCTCGGGACGCCGTCCACTGACACGGAAGGAGCAGGGGGTGACGAGCGCGCGATTCTGTTTGTTAGCGACAAAGTAAATGTCGCTGCCATCGTCGAGTCTGCGATGGACATAGCGGAATGGCCTTGCCTCGCCACAGGCGAAATCCGGCGCGATACCCAACCTGGCCAGCATGTCCTCGGGTCCGACACCCCAAACCACCCGGCCTCGGCCGACGCGCCGGTCGATCGGTGCGCCCGGTGCCAGTGTTCCCCACAGGTGTTGACTCAGTGCCCGCACCTCTGCGTCGCAATCCGGATATCCCGCAAGGCTCGGCGAGCGATCCGGTGGCCGGCCCAGCACCAACATGCCTTGCTCCACCAACGCGGCGATACGGCTCAGGAGACGCGGCGTCATCGTCCCGGCGCCCGGCATCTCGCCGGCCGGATCGGGCAGCACCAGGGCGCGATAGCGCTTGCCGTCGGGTAGCGCGATCTCACCCTCGACAATCGAAACACGGGTGAATAGCGCGTCCGGCGGACAGCCGTCGACATTGTATCCCGGCGTGTCGGGGGGCTGTGCGTCACGGATGTTGACCTCAGGCGCCACGAAGCGCATGGGTGCGCCCTCCGGCGTGAGGTAGAGCAGGTCGGCGACCGGCATGCCCTGGCGCAACATGTGTTGGCAGCGGGCCAGGTAGAGGTGCCAGGGACCGCTCAACTCCCACCAGGTCTGCGTGCGCTCATAATGTGTGCCCCAGGCACCCATGGTCATGCCCGGCCGGCGGTTTGGCCACGGCTGCAGCGCGTAGCGATGGAAGATGAAGTGGTTGACCCCCGCCGTGAACGCCCAGTCGCCCAACGGTTTCAGCGCGGCGGGATGCGCTTGCCATTTCTCCTTTGGCATGGCGGTAAAGGCTTCGGCGGCAACCACGCGTTTGCCATAAACATGCGCGGCCGAGGTCATTGCCGCGGTCCAGTCCCACGAGCGGTAGATACCCCCGAAGAAATCATCGCCATACCAGAACTCGGTTTGCGGAACGTCCGCCTGGGCGCCGTAACGAATCTGTTCCGTAGGGTCGGCGTCGTAGCCTTCAATGGAAAGATCGAGGCCCATTTCATGGCAGAGGCGGCGGGCCTCGGCGGCGTAGTTGTCAACCATGAGATCGGAAATAGTCTGGCGCATATCCCACAGGAAGCGCTCTGTCACGGCGGCATGGCCAATGACCCGGCCGCTCAGCGCCGGCAGCCAGTGCAACAGGTCATAGCCGCGTCTCGTCCGGAATTCGTCGCGAAACAGCGCGGTCCAATTCTGGTCACCCACCTCCCAACTGTCGATGTGAGTGGCCAGAAAGGTGTTGCCCACCAGCTCGCGTGCACGCTCGGCCAGCTTCCCAATGAAGGCGTCCAGATGCACCTTGATCGCCTGCTTGCTGAGCTTGTCGCATTCCAGCCCCTGGCCGCTGGCTGAAGCGGGGTGGTTGTCAACGCCCGTCGAGGTGTGGCCGATGCGCATGACCGTCCAGCGCCCGTCGGGTACCTGCCAACGAAGCTGCCCACCGATGAAATGCGCGGAGACATCGACAATGGCCGCCGGGTCGACTGTGCGGGCGGGCCCTACAGGCTTGGGATCGACCGGCAGCGGCGGTACGCCCCGCTCGGGCATGCGGCTGCGGTCGATGGTTTTATAACCTGCCTTGTAGCTGATGTCTGGAAGGCGATAGCTGTCGTCGGCTGGTGTGGGGAAAGCGAGGACGACGATGTCCCGGTAGAAGTCGCGCTTGGTTTCGGGCGTGGCGAGGGCGATGTCGGTAGTGCCACCCTCGACCTGCGTCTCGGTCCACACGACCTTCTGCATCGACAGTTCGGGCGTGATCCAAGGACCGGCGCTACCGGTCCAGCCGTCATCGTCGCTCATCTCGACCGTGAGACCGAGCCGCCTCGCTTCGAGCAGCGAGAATTCAAACATGTCGTGCCAGGCGTCGGTGCCGAATTGTGCTGGGCCGGCGGGGACCCCGGGATCCACATCCATGATCTGCACACCGCCGATGCCGACGCGATGCATCGCCTCGAGATCCGCCGTGATGGCCTCCCGCGAGACGTTGCCATTGATCCAGAACCAGAGGACCCAGGGCCGCGCGCTGCCCGGCGGCGAACTGAAACTCTTCGCAAGCGTCCCGGTGTCGGCGAACAGCAGATCCTTGGCGCGGGCGCGCAAGGCTGGCACGCCGGCCGCGATGGCGCCCAATGCCGTGAGAAAGAGTCGGCGATCAATCACGGGGGGATCTAAAAATGATATCCGGGAAGAGCGGGCATGTTACCGATTACATGGCCGCACGCAATGGGCGCTCGCCCGAGGCTGACATTGAAAATGCTACACTGTAATGGATTACCGTATGAGGCATCCGGGCGGAGGAAACCATGACTGAAGGCCGCAGGACGGCGAGCTGGCGCAGGGCCGATCCGGTCGATCCGGACTTCGAGATCGCAGAGTCCCCTTTCTATTGGTTGGCGCGCGTCGACGGCCGTTACACCCTCAGAATGGATGCCCTATTGAAGCGGATCGGAATGGATGTTCCACGTTGGCGTGTCTTGATGCTGCTGACTGAGCACGATCGTGCCAGTATCAGCGAGCTCGCCGAGCACGCCATCATCAGGATGTCGACCATGACCAAGATCGTCCACCGGATGAAAGCGGACGGATATGTCGATACCCGGGTATCGGCGACCGATGGCCGAGTGACCGAAGTCCTGCTGCTGCCCAAGGGCAGGCAATCCGTCAAACAGGTGCGTGCACAAGCCGGGCGGGTTTTTCAACAGGCGTTCTACAACTTGAACGATTCGCAGCTCGTCGGCCTGAACGAGGTGCTGCGACAGATCTTTCACAATCTGGAGAATGCGGGCGGCTGAAGCAGCGGTTGGAAAGCAGCAGGTGCGGCGGCAAGGCCGCTGCAGCGAGTCTCAGGTCGTACCGCGGCGGGCTGTGGAACCGCGCACGACCAGCTGCGTCGGCAGAATTTTCTTGCGCGGGGGAACGTCCGCGCCGTTGAGGATCTCCAGGAGCATGGTCATGGCTTCGCGGCCGAGATCGCCTTTGGGCTGCGCGATCGTGGTGAGCGGTGGATCCGAGTAGTGCGCGAACCGTATGTCATCGAAGCCGACGATCGAGACGTCCTCGGGCACCCGCAGCCGGCTCGATTTGAGGGCCCGTATGGCGCCCAGGGCCATCTCGTCATTGGAGCAGAATATCGCCGTAAATCGCTCGCCGCGGGCCAACAGCGACTCGACGGCGCGAACGCCGGACTCCATGGAAAAGTCGCCTTCCACCGTGAGCCGGCGATTGCGCTTCCGGCCCGAACGGGCGAGCGCCGCCTCATAGCCGTGATCGCGGTCCACACAGATCGGGCTGTTCATCGGTCCGGCGATGAAGGCCACCGCCTGGTGCCCCAGGGTCAACAGGTACGTTGTCGCTTCCTGTGCCGCCGCCACGTTGTCCACGTAGACGCTCGTGACTTTCGGGTCCTTCACGTACTCGCACGCGTTGACGATTGGCGGCCGCCCGGCCGCTACGATTCTCGGAATGTGCGGCAACAGCGTGATCAGCCCGTCCGCTTGGCGGGTTCCCACCAGGTCGGCATAGGCCTGCTCCCGGTCACGGCTGTATTGAGTATCCCCGAGCAGGACCGAGTAGCGGTTCTGATGCGCCACCTGCTCGATCCCCCGGATGACCTCGGCGAAGAACGGATTGGAGATGTCCGGAACGAGCGCGACGATGACGTTGGTGCGCGCGGTGCGCAGACTTCTTGCCTGCACGTTCGGCGTGTAGCGAAGGCGCTCGATGGCATCGTGTACCCGTTGCCGGGTATCCGGCGAGACCAGATCCGGCATCGCCAAAGTCCGCGACACCGTGGCGATCGACACTTTCGCCGCCAGCGCCACTTGCCTGATGTTGTTGCGGTGGGGCGCTGCGGAAACGCTCTTCGCACGCTTGCGCGGCGTTGACTTGGACTTGGTCATCGTACGATTGTAATCCCTTGTCAATACGATGCTAGCAGCTTCGCCTGCAGCCATCCCTCCCATCCTCCTTGCACTGCACGCCGGCCGGCGTATATAGTTTTCAATGTAAACCGTTACATCCGACGGCAAGGCGGGGGGCGGGCGGAGGATGGGACTGATATGAACCGACGTGAGGTCGTGGCGCGGATCGCGCTCATCACCGGCGGCTCGCTGGCGAGCACCTTTGCGCAGGCGGCATTGCGAGGAGCGCCTCTCCACGTGCCTCCCGTACGATCCGCATTTACCGACGAGCAGCGTCGGATGATCGAGCGGCTGGCCGAGCTCATCATTCCGCGTACCGAAACACCGGGGGCGATCGACGCCGGGGTGCCAGTGTTCATCGATCAGATCGTCAGCAGTTGGTATACACCCGCCGAGCGCGGCATTTTTATGGACGGCCTCGCCAGCCTCGACGCGTTCTGCAAAGACGCGTGGGGCAGGGGGTTCACTGCCTGCGATACAGAGCAGCAAACACGCGCACTGACCCATGCCGATGAGAGCACCCGACCCGAGAAGCTCGTGCGTCATAAGATTCGCGACACTCCCGACGAGCAATCCCCGTTCTTCTCCAAAATCAAGCAGCTCACCGTACTTGGTTACTACACCTCTGAGGTCGGAGCGACCCAGGAGCTGAGCTACAACCCCGTGCCCGGCCGGTATGACGGCGACGTCGATTTCGACAAGGTAGGACGCCAGTGGTCGAACTGATGAGGTTGACGCATTGACCACCAGCACCGATTTCGACGCGATCGTCGTCGGTTCCGGCATCACGGGCGGATGGGCGGCGAAGGAGCTCACCGAGAAGGGACTCAAGGTCCTGATGCTCGAGCGCGGCAAGCCGGTGGAGCATGCCAAGGACTACATTACGGAGCACATGCCTTCGTGGCAGATGCCGAACCGGAATCTGCCCGATCGGCAGCTGTACGCTGCGGATTATGCGGTGCAGCGCCACGCCCGCGGCTTCGATTTCACGACACTGCGCTACTGGAACAACGATCGGAACAACCCGTATGTCCAGCCGCCGGACAAACCCTACAACTGGTTCCGGGCCGACGTGGTCGGCGGGAAGTCACTGCTGTGGGGGCGTCACAGCTATCGCTGGAGCGATCTCGACTTCGAAGCCAACAAGCGCGACGGCCATGGCGTCGACTGGCCGATCCGCTACGCCGACATCAAGGACTGGTATTCCTACGTCGAGCGCTTCATCGGCGTGAGCGGTCGGGCGGAAGGGCTGGCGCAGCTTCCGGACGGCGAATTCCTGCCGCCGATGGACCTCAATGTCGTCGAGAAGGCGTTTAAGTCGCGCGTCGAGCAGCACTTCGCGGATCGCTGCGTGACCATCGGCCGCGTGGCGAACCTAACCAAACCTCTCGGGGATCGCGCACCTTGTCATTATTGCGGACCTTGCCAGCGCGGCTGTTCCGCGGGAGCGTATTTCAGCACTCAGAGCTCGACCCTGCCGGCCGCTCGGGCGACCGGATTGCTCACACTACGGCCGAACAGTGTCGTCGAGGGGCTCGAGTACGATGCCGCCAAACGTCGCGTCACCGCGGTTCAGGTCATCGATGCCGACACCAAGGCCCGACATCGCTTTACCGGGAAGCTCGTGTTTCTGTGCGCCTCGACGTTTGCCAGTGTGCAGATACTCCTCAACTCACGCTCCACGCACTTCCCCGAGGGGCTCGCTAACTCCAGCGGACGCCTCGGGCGCGCCGTGATGGATCACTGGCACGGCAACGGCGCCAGCGCGACCCTGCCCGGGTTTGCCGGAAAGTACTACTACGGCAATCGCCCCAACACCCTCTATATCCCGCGCTTCCGTAACCTGCGAGCCGGCGAGGCGGACCTCGACTTCGTGCGCGGCTATTGTTACCAGGGAATAGGTGCTCCGCAGGAGTGGGAGACGACCTGGAGCACCATTCCCGGCTTCGGCGCCGACTTCAAGCGCCAGTTGCGTAAGCCGGGCGACTGGAGCTTGTTCCTGCTGGGATTCGCGGAGTGTCTGCCGTACGAGGATAACCGTGTCGTGCTCGATGAGAAACGCGACCGCTACGGCATCCCGCAGCTGCGTTTCGAAATCAGCTATCGCGATAACGAGCGCCGCCTCGGGCTCGACATGACTCGCGAGGCGGTCAGGATGTTGGAAGCCGCCGGGGCTACGTCCATCGTACCCTTCAACGAGCCCTTTACCCCGGGCACATCCATTCACGAATTCGGGGGTGCCCGCATGGGCGCGGACTCACGCGAATCGGTCCTCAACGCACATAACCAGGCGCACGACGTGCCCAACCTGTTCGTGACGGACGGGGCGTGCATGAGCTCGAGCTCCTGTGTAAACCCGTCTTTGACTTTCATGGCCCTGACTGCGCGAGCCGCGAGTTATGCGGTCGCGCAGCTCAAGGCCGCTGCAATCTGAGCCCGGGCGAAGGTGCGCCTCTTCAGGCCAGGGTCGAGCGGACATATTGCAGGCACTTCGCGAGCTCCTGCGTGGAGGAGCCCGAGCCGGCGTATTCGTACTCGATATCCGCCGGGATGGGATAGCGCTCGTTTTTCAACAGCTGCAGTACCGCTTTGATAGGCGTATCGCCTTGTCCGAAGGGCATGTTCGGACCGTCGTTGTTCTTGCGATCCTTGATGTGCAGGTTGGTGATCCGCTCGTGATGCGCGCGGATGAAGGCGACCGAATCGAAGCCGCAGGCGCTGAAGTGCCCGATATCGAGGTTCACACGGTAGCGGGGTGACATCGCCAGCGCCTGCACGAAGCTCTCCGGCGTGGCGAACTGGTTGGGATCGGAGAGGTTGGAATGGCCATGCACGGCAAGCAGCAGCTCCTGTTTCTCGAAGAACGGTATCGAGCGCTTGGCCATGGTGAGGGTCGTCGAGGCCGTCATGAGATTCGTGTTCAGCGCACGGGTCATGAGCAAGCCGCGCTCGATTTCCGCATCCGTGCACGAATCCTTCAGCAGAAAATTGAAAGCCTGGACGCGAATGCCGGCGCGCTTGAACTTCTCACCCGCCGCGCGGACTTGCTCGAGCCCCTCGGCGAGGCGCCATTGGCGCTGGGACTGTTGGTGAGCGAGGTCCGCGGCACCGGGCGCTCCGGTTGGCATATGGCCGAGCAGTGAGGCCTCGGTCGGCTTGCCGCCGGCAGCCATCCGCCAGGCCGCATCCGCCGAGAGCGCCGGCGGTTGCACGGTCGGCTCGAACACCTCGCACTCGGTGAGCCCGAGCTCCTGCATCGCTGCGATCGTCTTGTCAGTCATGTCGCCTGGCGTCCCCAGCATGTCGCGGAAGCTGTAAGTCTGAACACCCAGGCGAACCCCGTCGATTACGCTGTTGGAGCGCCCGCTGGCGGCCAACGCCGCAGTGGCTCGCAAACTCGCCACAGCCGGCAGACCCGCAGCCGCGAGACCGACAAAACTTCTTCTCGAATAATGCATCCCGAAGGTCTCCTGTTGTATGTGCGCAGCATGCCGGCGCAGTTTTCGCTTGACAAGGTCATTAGGTTTAGGCTTAAAGTAGTTTACCGTGTAAACGGTTACACGCCAAGCGGCATGAATTGGCGAAAAAGTGGGCGACGATTGCGGGTCTTTCTGTAAACGTTTACACCAAACATCGATTAAAGTGTGGGGGAGTGCACCATGACAAAGGTTGATCGGTACGTGGCGGCCATCCTGGCTGCCAATGCGGTGGCCGCGGGTCTGTTGTTCGCCACACCGGCCCGGGCGGAAGATACGACGAGTCAGCCCGATAGCGGTGGACTGCAGGAAGTCGTCGTCACCGCCGAAAAGCGCGAGACCACCGAAAGTAAAACGCCGATCGCCATGGATGTCTTTTCGGCACAGCAGATCCAGGAGCAGGGCGTGCACGATCTCGGGACCCTGTCGCAGGTCGACCCGTCGCTGCAGTTCGCCTCCACCGGCATTGGGGCGGTCTTTCTGACCATGCGTGGTGTCAGCAGTCGTGACTCCACGGAAATCGGCGATCCGGCCGTGCCGGTGGGCATCGACGGATTTTTCCAGGATCGCACCTACAGCGTGAACGAAGCGACCTACGACCTCGAGCGCATTGAAGTGCTGCGCGGGCCACAGGGCACGTTGTACGGCCGTAACGCGATCGGCGGCGTGGTGAACTTCATTACGCAACGGCCGACGCAGGCTTACGAAGGTTATGCCAGCATCGATTACGGTTCCTACGGCACGCTCAACACCCAAGGGGCGGTCAATATCCCGGTGAGCGACGTCGTGCAGGTGCGCGCCTCGTGGGGAACTTTCCACCATGACGGCTATCGTTCCGAGCCCTTGGCGGACGGCGCGCATTATGACGATGACGACTCGCAGTCGGGACGTATCTCGGTGGCCTTCGAGCCGTTCGACGGCTTCACCGGGCTCGTCTACGGCCAGTATCTGCGTTCCACCGGCAACGGCGCGGGCTACGAGCAACTGCCGTATGCCTGGAACGCCGCGCATACGGATATCTCGCACAATCCGCCGGCGGGGATCAACCCGACCACCAACCTGCTGGGACTGGAGCCGTTTCGGCAGGATCTCACCGACTACCGGCTCCACTGGGAATTCAAGCTGACCAGCCTGCCCTGGGGCATGGCCGCGACCTACCTGGGAGGCTATGACAAGACGACGCTCAACAACCAGGAAGACCTGGACAATTTGGCGACGGACAAGCCGGCCGTCTTTCGCCCTAACGAGAAGCCCGTCACCCAAAACCAAGAGCTGCGGCTGGCCTCCGCGAATGACCAGAGACTGACCTGGCAGACCGGGTTGTTCTATTTCAGCGAGGCGAACGCCATCAGCAGCAGCTACAACGTGCTCTCCGGAGCCGCGCTCGCGCCGGGCCTGTTGTTCGCCTACCCGAACGTCGATTCGCATTCCTATGCCGCCTTCGGCCAGGCGGCCTTCAAGATCCTGGATGACCTGTCGCTGTCGTTGGGGGGTCGCGAGACCTATGACGACAAGTCGCGCGATGGCTTTGAATACGTTCTGCCGCCGCTCGTCGGCGGGACCGGATCGACTCCCTTGCAGACAGTCTCGCAAAGCGGATCGGGTCACTGGGCCAAGTTCACGTGGCACGCGGGCCTCGACTTTACTCCGACGGACCGCAGTTTGATCTATGCCAAGGTCGACTCGGGCTACAAGGCAGGAGGATTCAACTCGACCGGCACGAATACTTCCAACCCGTACGGCCCGGAAACCGCGATCAACTACGAGGCGGGCGTCAAGCAGGGGTTGTTCGACAACAAGGTGCGCCTGACTGCCGATGTGTTTTACGAAGACTACAAAGGCTACCAGGCAAGCCTTTCGACGTGTCCGACCTGCAACACCAGCGTTGCCGGCATCCAGAAC
Source organism: Gammaproteobacteria bacterium (assembly GCA_028293725.1). The sequence continues at coordinate 23,523 of JAQGOE010000150.1, forward strand.
GCGGGCAGCGCGCGCATCGAGGGCGTGGAATGGTCGGCCGACGCCCTGCTCGGGCCGCTCGGCAAGCTCAACCTCTCAGTCGACTACCTGTCGGCGATTTTCACACGTTTTGACGCGACGTTGGGGCTCGCCACTCCGACAGGATCCGGCGCGACTATTCCCGTGGACCTGGCGGGCAACACTTTGATCCAATCGCCGCATTGGAGCATGTCGGGCGGTTTCGAGCACAATTGGGATTTGCCGAACGCGGGGCTACTGACGGCGCGGATCCAGACGAGTTTCAGGACCGCGCAGTATTTCAGCAACTACAATTTTCAGGACAGTCTGCAGGGCGCTTACACGGTGAGCGACGCTTTCATCCAGTATGCCGCTCGCGAGGGACGCTATTCTGTCCAGGCTTATGTGCACAACCTCGAGAACTCGGCCTACTTCACCAGCGCCGCGGAAAGTGGTACCGCGCATGCGTATCAATATGCGTTCGGCGCGCCGCGGACGTTCGGTATCAAGCTGACGGCTTACTTCCGCTAGGAGGTCTTGCTGGTGAGCGTTTCCATTCCGTAGTATCGGTTGAGTCGGTGTTTTCTCTCATCGAGGCGGCGGTGGCAACCCAATGAGCCCTTATATCAACAATCCGCAGGCGCTGCGGGCGCTCGTCCGGCCACGGGAGGTCCATCGCGCGCTCTATCTGGACCCCGCGCTGTTCGACCTCGAGATGCGCCAGCTTTGGCGCAACACCTGGATTTATCTGGGCCACGACAGCCAGGTTCCCCACCCCGGCGACTTCTACTCGACTCAGGTCGCGCGCGAGCCTTTGATCATGATCCGCGGCGGCGACGGTCGCGTCCGGGTGCTGCCGAACCGTTGTGCCCACAAGGGTACGAAGCTCGTCGGCGCCGTGAGCGGTAAGTGCGTGGGCGGCACGATCCGGTGTCCCTATCATGGTTGGACTTATCGTCTGGACGGCAGCCTGCGTACGGTGCCGCTCAAGTCGGGCTACGATGGAACCGGTTTCGAGCAGTCCGACGCGGCTCGAGGCCTTCGGGAGGTCTCCGCAGTTAACTACCGAGGCTTCGTGTTCGTGCGGCTCGCAGCGGAGGGCCCGGATTTTCACGACTATTTCGGGGAGTCCCTCAGCTCTATCGACAACATGGTCGATCGCTCGCCCGCCGGGCGCCTCGAGGTGGCCGGTGGCGTGCTGCGCTACCTGCACGATTGTAACTGGAAGATGTTTGTAGAGAATCTGAACGATGCGATGCACCCGATGGTCGCCCACGAGTCTTCGGCGGGCACGGCGCGGAAGCTGTGGGAGTTAGCACCCGAAGGCGCGCCCGCTCCGATGGTCATCGAGCAGTTCGTCCCGTTCGTGAACGGCTACGACTTCTTCGAGAAGATGGGCGTCAAGGTCTACGACAACGGTCACAGCTACACCGGTGTTAACTTCTCCATTCATTCGAAATACTCGCGTGTCGGCGAGTACGAGCGGCGGATGGTCGAGGCTTACGGCGAGGAGCGTGCGCACGCGATCCTCGGCGAGGCCCGGCACAACACCGTTTATTATCCCAGCCTCACTATCAAGGGCGCCATCCAGGCGATTCGTGTCGTGCGGCCGCTCGCCGTCGACAAAACTCTGATCGAGAGTTGGACGTTCAGGCTCGTGGGCGCGCCCGATGAGCTCCTGGCGCGCACGGCTGCCTATACCCGACTCATTAACGCGCCGACTTCCGTTGTCGGACACGACGATTTGCACTGCTACCGCTCCATCCAGCAGGGGCTGGCGGCAGGGAGCGACGAGTGGGTGAGCCTGCACCGCAACTACTCGCCGGTCGAAATACAGGATGTTGGGGGCACCTACGGTGCGACCAGCGAGGCGCCCATGCGGGGACAGTACCGCGCCTGGACGAAATTCATGACCCTCGGGTCGAAGGAGGATTGAGGCGTGGCGACGAACGGCCTTCCGCAGTCCGAGCTGGCGGATTTCGTCTATAGCGAGGCGCGTCTTCTGGACGAGAAGCGATTCGACGAGTGGTATGAGCTGTTCACGGATGATGCGCGTTACTGGATGCCCCTGACGCGCGGCCAGCCTTTCGACGAGACACACACGTCACTATTCTACGAGGATAAGCTGCTTCTGAAGGTGCGTATCGAAAGGTTGCGCCACGCGAATGCCTTCTCGCAGCAGCAACCCAGCTTCTGCCAGCACATCCTGCAACAGCCCGCGCTGGAAGAAAGCGATCCTGAAACCGGCCGTTACCTGATGCGAACGCCGTTTTTGTATGTCGAGACACAACTCGACGAGCAACTGATGTTGGCCGGCGTCGCTTACCATCATCTCGTCTGTCACGAAGCTGTATTACGCATCCGCCTGAAGAAGATCGAACTGCTCAACTGCGAGGCTGCTTTGCCCTCGATCCAGTTGCTCCTGTAACGACGAGGTCAGCATGCCGGTTCGCGGTACCGTCTATCAGGCCTTCCGACGTTGCGTCGATGCTTCTGCGGCGAGCGAGTTTCTCTGCATCCTGCCTGAGACGGCCGCGTATTACGGAATCGAGGCCCGTACCTATTCCTATGCCGAAGCGGCGCACGAGGTGGAGGCGCTGTCGGGTCGCTACCGGGCCGCCGGCTTCGGACATGGCCATCGTGCCGGCTTGATGCTCGAGAACCGGCCCGCTTTCTTCTTCCATTGGCTTGCGCTCAACGCGCTGGGTGTCTCGGTCGTTCCCATCAATCCCGAGTGGCGTAGCGCCGAGCTCGAATACCTCATCGATCACTCCGAGATTGGCGTCGCCGTCGCGCCTCGTGAGCGCGCTGCCGATCTGATCCGCTCGGTTGCGGGCGCCGGTCGGCAATTGGCGATTGTGACAGAGGATCTGTCTGGGCTGCAGGGTGCTCCCGCAGCCTTTCCCCATTCGCAGGAGTCTGTCGGAGTCGACACGGAATGCGCGTTGCTCTATACGTCGGGCACGACTGGCCGGCCGAAGGGCTGCATCCTTCCGAACGAGTATTATCTGTGGGCGGGGAGCTGGTACGCGCAGATCGGCGGGTTGTGTGAGATCGTCCCGGGCACGGAGCGCTTGCTTACGCCGCTCCCCATGAGCCACATGAATGCGATGGCCTACTCGACCATGGCGATGCTTCTGACCGGTGGTTGTGTGATACCGCTGGATCGGTTCCATCCCGCTACGTGGTGGGATAGCGTTCGCCGCTCACGTGCGACCATTGTGCATTACCTCGGCGTGATGCCGGCTATGTTGCTGGGAGCACCCCCTGACGAGCAGGATCGGGATCATTCCGTGCGGTTCGGCTTCGGGGCCGGTGTGAGCTCCCGTTTACATGCCGCGTTCGAGGAGCGATTCGGTTTTCCATTGCTGGAAGCCTGGGCAATGACCGAGACAGGCGCCGGCGCGGTGGTGATCGCGAACCGCGAGCCGCGGAAAGTTGGCACGGCGTGCTTTGGAAAACCGCAGGCTGCCGTGGAATATCGTGTCGTCGATGAGCTCGGCGACGCGGTCGCCATGGGCGAGCCCGGCGAGCTGCTCGTGAGACATACCGGCCCGCAGCCACGCTTCGGTTTCTTCCGCGAGTACCTCAAAGATCCCGAGGCTACCGCCGAGGCGTGGGAGGGAGATTACTTCCACACCGGAGACATCGTCCGGGTCGACGCGGAGGGCGACTTCCACTTTGTTGATCGCAAGAAGAACGTCATCCGCCGCAGTGGTGAGAATATATCCGCGGTGGAGGTTGAGAGCATTCTGTTACAACATCCGCAGGTCGCCTCTGTCGGGGTAACTGCCGTCCCTGATGAAGTACGGGGTGACGAGGTTATGGCCTGCATCGTGCCGCGCCGCCTGCTCACCGGGACCGAGCACGCCCGGTTCGCGCACGAAGTGGTTGATTTCTGTCTCGCCCGGCTGGCCTATTTCAAGGCGCCCGGATACGTCGCGATCTGCGAACGGCTGCCCCTCACGCCCACTGAGAAAATTCAGCGGGCGGCTTTGAAGGAACTCGCGCTCGCGCTGCGGAATTCGTCGGCCTGCGTCGATACCCGTGCGCGCAAGAAGCGGGCGCCGGTCGCGTGACGACGACGTCCATGCGCAGAGGTTACGAGGATACGGTAGTAGCGGTGCCGATCACGGTTCCGTACGTACGCTATTCCATCCACGGCGCCCACTGGTTCGTGGCGCGCGCGCTCGCCGGACTGTTGGAAGGAAGCGGTCTGGAGAAATCCGCGATCGACGGGTTGTGCCTCTCCAGTTTCACCCTGGCGCCGGATACCGCCGTGGGCCTGACGCAGCATCTTGGCCTTTCGTTGTGTTGGCTGGATCATATTCCGATGGGTGGCGCATCGGGGATCGTGGCCTTGCGCCGCGCGCTGCGCGCCGTGCAATCCGGCGATGCCACGGTCGTGGCCTGCGTAGCGGCCGACACGAACCAGGTTGATACGTTCCGGACGACGTTGGGAAGCTTCAGCCAATTCGCGCAGGACGCCGTATATCCCTACGGGGCCGGCGGACCTAATGCCAGCTTTGCGTTGCTGACCGCATACTACATGCGGGCGTTTGGCGCCCGGCGGGAGGATTTCGGCAAGTTGTGCGTGGCTCAGCGGGAGAATGCCCTGAAGTTTCCGCACGCCCTGTTCAAGAAGCCCCTGGCTCTCGAGGACTATCTCGAGGCTCGCCTGGTCGCGGATCCGCTTCGATTGTTTGATTGTGTCATGCCCTGTGCGGGCGCCGAGGCGTTTCTGGTTATGCGAGGGGACCGGGCGCGTGAGCTCGGGTTGCGCCACGCAAACGTTCTTGCCACCCTGGAGCGGCACAACTCGTTTCCCGACGATCCGCTCCAGATGCGCGGAGGTTGGGCGCTCGAGCGCGACGAGTTGTTTGCCCGGGCGGGCGTCCGTCATGAGGACATCGATTTCGTGCAGACGTATGACGATTATCCGGTGATCAGCGTCATGCAGTTCGAGGACCTTGGATTCTGTGCCAAGGGAGAGGGTCCCGACTTCGTGCGCAGTCATACCTTCACCGTTGATGGGAGTTTTCCCATCAACACCTCCGGCGGGCAACTCTCGGCCGGGCAGGCAGGAGCGGCCGGCGGTTATCTTGGGATGACCGACGCGATTCGACAGATTACCGGCGCTCCGCTCGGCGCGGCTGTGCCGGATGCGCGTCTCGCTCTCGTCAGCGGCTTCGGAATGATCAACTACGATCGTGGTTTGTGCTGCGGGGCGGCCATCCTGGCCGGGCAGGGCGCATGACCGGCTCGCTCGAGGCACCCCCGCGCACGGATACTGTCCCGGAAACTCGCTTGCCGCTGCTGCCTCCGTTGGCGCGGAGTCGAGTCGCGCTTGCACTGACTGCGGCTGCGGCGCTGGGGCGCTTCGAGCTCCAGGTGTGTCGGGACTGCGGCACCGTGCAATACCCGCCCCGTGAAGCCTGCCATCGCTGCTTATCTGCAAAGCTCGACTGGAAGTTGCAGTCCGGCGAGGGCGAGTTGATCTCGGCGACCACCCTGTACCACAGTCACAGCGAGTTCTTTCGGGTGCGCCTGCCGTGGCGGTTGGGCATGGTGCGGCTCGACTCCGGCCCCACGGTGATCGCTCACCTCTCCGGCAACGTGCCAGCCGCGCCGACGCGGGTGCGCGTTGGCGTGCGCCTCGACCGGGCAGGACTGGCGGCCCTCATTGCATTCCCTCCCGAGGCAACCTCGACAATTGCGAGTACGACAATGACCTCCATTGTGGAAGATAAGGTGTTGCGCGAGATGACTTCCGATCCGAAGCTCCGCAAAGCGCTCGTAACGGATGGGAAGACTGCGGTAGGCGTGGCGCTCGCCCGCGCCTGTGTCGCGGCGGGAGCGGCTACTGTCTGGGTGGGTCACGCCGGATCCTCGAAAACGGCGGCGCTGGAGGAGTTGGGCGGTCTCGAACGAGTGACGCTGCTTCCGCTGGACCTGACGAGTCCGGAGTCGGTCGAGAAAGCTGCGGCGGAAATTGGTACGCAAGTTGACATCGTCATCAACAATGCCGAGTTTCATGGGACGCAGGGGGACGGGGTCTCGCACGGCGCTGTAGGTACGCACGGCGTCGCTGGTTTGCACGGTGTGGGGACGGCGCACGCCGAGATGGATGTCAACTACTTCGGGCTGTTGCGACTCGCACAGGAGCTCGGTGCGGCGATGCGTTCGCGAGCGGCGAACAGCGCGTCGGGCGTGTTGGCCTGGGTCAACCTGCTCTCGATCTACGCGCTGACGAGTTTGCCGGGGCACGATACATTCTGCGCCTCGAAAGCCGCTGCGTATTCTCTGTCTCAATGTCTGCGCGCGGAGCTGCAGCCGGTGGGCATCCGTGTGGTCAACGTGTTTCCCGGGCCGGTCGATGCCGGATGGAGTCAGGGGCTGTCGCTCCCGAGAATCAGCCCTGACGCGCTGGCACGAGCGATCGTGAAGGCGCTGCAGGATGGCGTCGAGGATGTCTACCCCGGTGATGTCGCGGCAGAGTGGCTGGCGCGTTGGCGCGATAACCCCAAGGTGTTGGAGCGAGAGCTGGCGATGAGCCGGTCGGGAGGGTGAGTTGGCTGACACAAAATGCGCCTTGGTGACGGGGGGTAGCTCGGGTATCGGTGCGGCCGTCTGCGAAGCTCTGCTGGCAGCGGACTATCAGGTGGTCTCTATGGACCGCACCGCAGCCGAGGTTTCCTCGTCTCGATTCCACAGCGTGCAAGTGGACCTCTGCGACGCTCAGGCCACGCGCGAGGCGGCCTTGGACGTGGCGCAGCGTTTTCCTATTACCACCGTTATTCACAACGCCGGAGCGACGCGTGAGAGGGTTCTCGAGGAGGTCACGATAGATGACCTGAACGCGCTCACCAATCTGCATCTCGGGGCATCGCTAGCGCTCGTGCAGGCAAATCTTCCAACGATGAAGCGCGAGCATTTCGGCCGCATCGTGTTGGTGTCGAGCCGCGCGGTGTTGGGCCTTGCCAAGCGCACGGTCTATTCGGCTACCAAGGCCGGAATGCTCGGAATGGCGCGGACGTGGGCGCTGGAGCTGGGCATGCACGGGATCACCGTGAACGTCGTGGCACCGGGGCCGATCCAGGCGACCGGAGTGTTCCACGAGATCATCCCCAAGGACAGTCCCAAGCTGCCGCGTATCGTGGAATCGATTCCCGTCAAGCGCCTGGGAATGCCGGCGGACGTCGCGCGCGCCGTGTTGTTTTTTGCCGCCGCGGAGGCGGGTTTCGTTACCGGGCAGACGCTTTTTGTCTGCGGGGGCACGTCGGTAGGGAGCATCGTCTACTGACCGGAGCCGTTTGGCGCACAGCGAAGACAACTCACCTGCCCGGTTTCAGCGAGCCGTTGATGAGCAGCGCGCGAAGCTGATCGAGCTTGGCGTCCATTCGGACCTCGGCCTGTTTGGCGCGCGCTTGCTGTTCCGCGACGAGCCGGTCGCTTCGGGCGTGCTCTTCCGTGAAGAGGCGGCCGGTGCGGGCGTAGTCTTCGGCGAAGAGTCGGTCGGTGCGGGCGTGGTCTTCGGCGAAGAGTCGGTCGGTGCGGACTTCCTCCTCTGCAAAACGCGCATCACTTCGAGCCTGTATCTGTGCCATCAACTGGTCCTCGCGGTTGACGAGCCAACGGTGATCTACGGCGAGGCCACCGAAAACGATGGCCGCCAAGCCAGCGTAGAGAAAGGTTGCCCAGACCTTGGTGCTCTCGAGCGATTTCTCGATGGAGCTGAATCGGGCTTCCATTTTTGCGTCCTGCTGGGCGAAACGTGCGTCCAGCATGGGAACCGTGGCGAGGTTCGCGGCTTTGATAGTGATATCGAGGGCCTCCGCAACGGCCCGTGCGACCCGTGGGCTGAGATCGCCCTTTTCAACCAACTTATCCATTGCAACCGCTTCCATTCGCATGACCCTCGTCGTCGGGAAGTGTTCTCGCGGACCATTCTACTGATGTTGTTGTGGTCGGCATAGAGCAATAGGTCGTGTGTTTGTGCAGATATGCACAGCATGCGCTCTGTTGCCTATGT
>JAQGOE010000276.1 GCA_028293725.1 Gammaproteobacteria bacterium
CGCGATGGCGCGCGCATAGCGAATTCAGCGAATAAAAAAGCGCCGCGAGCGGGGGAAGTCGCATCGCGGCGCTCAGGGAGCGAACACCGGGGAAGTTGTTCGCAATTCGTTGCGGAGCTCATCGCTACCGCACGAGTAGGTATAAGCAAAGGCTGTGCCAGGTCATCGAACTGATTAAAAACAATGACTTACGCGGGTTACGAGACTGTCGGCACAGTGACGCGAATTGTCAGGTTTGGACGGAAGGCCGCGTGTCAGGTCAGTTAGCGTTTCAATGTGGCAACACCGGCACGCAGGCCTGAGACTGTTTTTTCAACATGTCGCAAAGTGCACGCGCCCGCGCCTCGTCGGCGACCAGCGCCTGCAGCCTGAACAAACGACCTGTCGACGTGTTTGCACTTACAACGCGCGGTGCGAGCCCGCGCAACTCCGCGCTGAATCGCGCGGTCAATTGTTGCCACTCGTTGGTGGCGGCATCCTCGCTTGCAAACGCGCCGAGTTGGACGCCGAACCCATCGTCTGATTTCCACGCTGTTGAAATCGCGGGTGACGCCTGCGGCGCGACAGGAGGCGATGCCTGCGCAGTCGTCGGCACCTGAGCCAACTCGCCGGACGCGGCCTGCGCCCGAGCCGCTTCACCAGGGAACGCCCGTGCGGCCTCGCCGGGCAACGCCCGCGCGCCTCCATCACTCGCGGCCGTCCCTGCAGACACCGCGCCAATCGCTGGCACGCTGACTGACGCTCCGCCGCCCACCGGTGCTTCAGCACTCGCGGGCGACGCCGCAGCAGAGCCCTCCCTCCCCAGCGCAAAATTCTCAATTCGAATGCGCGCCTCCTGCGCCCATTTCCCATTCGGATGTTGCGCAAGAAATTGCTTGTAGGCGTCCGCGTTGTCGGCGCTGCCAGCACGCTGCCACTCCAGATCCTCAGAGAGCTGGGCTACACGCGTACGGGCCTCGGTCGCAAGCTCGCTGTCCGGATGCCGCTGGAGAAATTGCCCGTAGCCGTCGACGCTGTCCGCGGCCTCCGCGGACCGCCAATCCTGCTGCTCGCGGCTGCAAGCGCCGAGGAGCGCCAGCGAGACAATTAGCGCGGCCAATTTTCCTGCACGGAATGTGAGCATCATCGACATCCTCGACCCCGGGGCACCCCTATTCTATGACCAGAGCCTGGGAAGACCCATGGGCCAGCGTAAAGTCGGCGCGATTGCCGCCGCTATCTATGGAGCCTGTCTGAGTAATGCTCGCTTACCGCGGCCCGCGATTTCGCGCACTGCCCGGGCGGTGTGCGCAACGTATGAGGGATTGTCGATGAGTGATGCACCGAAACGCCGGCTAATCGATCAGCTCGGCGTCTCGCCTACTTTCGTTGCCGAGGGCTGCCGCTTCACCGGTGACGTCGAAACGACCGGACCGTTGGTCGTGTGCGGCACCATCCGTGGGGACGGCAAAGTCGGCGGCCCTCTGAGCATGGCGGCGAAGGCGCAATGGGAGGGCGAGATCCACGCGCAGGCCGCGGTCGTCGCGGGACGCATTTCGGGAAAACTCGTGATCGAACACAAACTCGAAGTGGGAGCCACGGCTGTCATTCGAGCGGACATCGTTGCTGGCAGCATCGCCGTGGCGAAGGGCGCCGTGATCGTCGGCGAAGTCACCATCACCAGCGGACAACCTATCGTGCGCTTCGAGGAGAAGCGTCGCAAAGTGGGTTGAACTCGCCGGATCCCCGGTTAGCGCACCCAGGGTCCCGGGTTAGCGCGCCCGGTTAGCGAGCCGCCCTGTACACCGGCAGCTTCGGCTCGTGCACCCTCGTTTCTGTTGGTACTACACGCAAACCGAGGTGGATTTCCATGCAGTCGAAATCCCGGTCGCTGTGCAGTAACTCATACTTACGCTCCAGACAGCAGGTGCCGATGATGAGGTCGATCGTCTTGCGGACGGTCACACCCAGCGCGCGCAGTTTTCGATAATTTGCGGCAGCGATGACCGCAAGCTCCGGATCGAGCATCGACACACATTCAAATTCCGTCAGCTTCTTCCTGAGCGTCCGCGCGTGCGCGTCGGAGCGCGCGCCCTGAAGCACCTCGCATAAAATTACGTCCCCGATGAGCAACTCCGTCTCACCGAGCAACACTGTCAGCTTGTGCGTCTGCGGTGTCGTCCTGCCATTGAAGAAGTCGATCAAGACGGACGAGTCGACGACGATCAAAAGCTCCTACCCTGGCGTGATTCCTCCAGGTTGTTCTCCAGCGGATACTTGCCGAACGACTCGCGCAGTTTGGCCTGACCGCGCAGCTTGATCAGCAGCCGTAGCCCCTCCTCGACCACCGCGCGCTTCGTGGACAAGCCGGTCGCCTTCAGAGCCCGCTCGATCAGCTGATCATCGATCTCGATGTTTGTGCGCATTGGCCCACCATCTTCAATGTGTACGATTTTGTCGTATCGTACACATTCGGAAAATGCTGTGCAAGATAGGGCTACACCGCTAGAGGCCGGGAATTTGCCCTCGTATGTGCGCTGCAGCACTCCACTCCAACAGGTTGCAGTGCCAACTGCTGCACGTCTACTGCGTCGCACTCGTGACCCACGTCGGACTCAACATGACGCACTGCGGCTATGATACGGGCCGATCCCCACGGCAATAGCACAGGGAACGTGCACAAATGCTGTTTCGGTCTGCATGAACGCCCTCCGACTGTTACATATGGTGGCTCGCCGCGGAAATGCCCGTGATTTTCCGGAAAACAGCGTGGCGGCACTGCGCTCAGCCATCGAGCTCGGCGCGCGCTTCATCGAAATCGATGTGCATCTGTCGTCCGATGGAATGCCCATGGTCGTTCATGACCGGCAACTCGCGCGCATCGCCAACTTCGAGGAACTCCGGGCGGCGCAACTCGCGCAGCTCGCGGCCGGCCAGCCGGAACGCTTTGGGGAACGTTTTAGCGACACGCGGATCGAGCCCCTCGCCACCACGCTCACCCTGCTGGAGGGCCGGCCGGAGCTGACGGCATTCATTGTGATCGGCGAGGCGTGCGTGCGCCGCTTCGGACGCGAGCGGGCGATTTCGCAACTCGTCCGCGCTCTCAGGCCGGTCCGGTCCCGCTGTGTGTTGGGCTCTGCCGATCTACCGACAATCCACGCCGCCCGGTCCCTGGCCGGCTATCCAATCGCTTGGGTCATTCCCGCGTACAACGATCACACACGCCTCAAGTACGAGGCGTTGCAACCTGACTTTCTGTTTTGTGACCGCACGTTTCTGCCGGCCGCGGGAGCGCTGTGGCGCGGGCCATGGAGGTGGGTGGTCTACGAAGTGGACACTCTGGAGACAGTGCTTGCACTGGCCGCAAGGGGCACGCATTTTGTCGGCACGAAGGACGTCCGCTCTTTGAGCGAAGCCATGCGCGCGCATGCGATCTCGGAGGCGGCGGCGCGCGACGACACCCTGTCAGGAACTATCACGCGCTGGTGAGTACGGAGCCCAGTTCGCGGGACTCGTGCTCGCTATCGAGCTCGGCGACGATGCGTCGCTCGACCCAACTCGGACCGGCGAGACGCTCGAGAAACCCACAGTGGCCGCCGAAGCGGGTCACCGTAAGTTGCAAACATGACGGTCGCGCGAGGCGCTCGAGGCTGTGCGCGGGAATGATGGGGTCATCGAGCGCCGTAATGATGGTCGCGGGCACTTCGAGCCGCGCCAGGCGACCGTCGGTAATCGAGTAACCGTTCAGATAGTCGTCGAGACTGGGAAATTCGGTGAATCGACGGATCAACTCCGCGGTCATATGACGCAGCGAGGCCAGCCGCCCGAGCTCGTGGAAATCGTAGTCGCCGGGCCAGAGCGCCTGTTTCTTCAACAGCGAGCGCATCCATTTGCGCACGAAATACAGCTGGTAGCCAGGCATTCCCTGCTCGAGCGCGATGAGTGTCGCGCCCGGATCGAGTACCGGCGAGACGGCGATGACTTTGGCGACGTCGAGGCCCGCGTAGCCCGCCTGGGCCGCGACCCTCAACATGAAATTACCACCGAGCGAGAAGCCCACCAGGTGCAGCGGCTTGCCGGGAAACAACTTCTGCAGGTTGTGAACGGCGCCGACCACCTCGGGCAGCCGACAGGAATGAAACAGCTCGCGGTTGAGATGGTGCGTGTCCCCGTGATCGCGCAAATTCAGCCGCACCACCTCGAAGCCGCGCTCGAACAACTGCTGTCCGAGCGACAGAACGTAGAGCGACTCGGCGCTACCTTCCCAACCGTGTACGAGCACCGCGACCCGGCCCGTGCTCTGAGGCGGGCTCGAATGAAAGCACTGCAGGCGAACACCATCCCCACACTCGAGCAGAATCGCCTTCTCCGCCGCGACGACCGGCGCCGACCGCCGCGCGATCGGGCCACGACGCGCGCCCGTACTGGCCAGCATGGACTGGAGGTGTCGGTTTCTGATCCACCGGGGGGGCTGGAAGTCGTCGCCGTGTAAGATCACGGCAGGGGGGTACCAGGAGCTTCAGCGCACCCGTATCTCAACGCGATTATTGGTGCCGGCGGCGCGATTCCATTCACCGGCCGTGAGGTCGCCCGAAAGTGGCGGGTAGGCGACAGCCACAGCCGCCGGATCTCCGACTGAGGATTGCACCTGCAGCGCTCCGTGCGTCGAATGACGGATGTCGCCGGCGAGATTGGCGAGAGACAGCGGAGTATGTTGAGCAGGTGACAGGGCATCGTCTGAGGGATTGCCGACCAGATCACATTTTGCGAAAAGCGTCTCGTCTGGCGCAAGCGAGAAGCCATCGACCGAGTTGCCGACGAGACAAAAGCGGCCGGCGAAAGTCTTGACCTCGACGACGCCGCTCATATTGTCCTTGGCGAGACGATACACAAGCTGGCGTACCGCTTCGAGCCGCATTCCACCCAAGGCATCGGCACCGTAGGGGACCACAATCACCGTGGCCTTGGGCTGGCCGGCAAGCGCCACCCGACCCGCTCCCGCGGCCCCCACCCCAGGTAAAGTTTCAGCCAGCGCCGCTCCTGGACCCGCCTGGGGCCCTGAGCCAGCCGGACGGCCCTGCCGTGACGGCTGGCCGACCGAGGCCCCACTGACGCCCTGTTGCTCAGCTATAGCTGAACGGAGCTGCGCGATCTCCGTCTTCACCTCGTTGAGCTGGTTGACGTTCCGCCACCACAGTGTGGTGCTCATCAAGGCGATGGCGAGGGCGGCACTGGCAACGATCCATCCCCAGGGAACCGGCTCTCGCTGCGGTGGCGCTCCCGGTGGTGGTGGCGGCAAAGACTCGAGCAGCAGAGCGCGAACTTCGGCGGTAATCCGATCAGTCTGCGTATCGACGCCGGCCACCAGGGCGCGCCGCAGCTCGGCGAATTGCTCTCGCAACGACGTCGTGGTCAATGCCACGGGGGCGTTCGGGTCCGCGGCGGCCGCGATGGCGGCGAGGTCCGGGGGCGCCTCGAACTGGCCGTTCGCTCCCGGAGCATTCACGGCGGTGAAAGTGGTTTGCTCCGTCCGGCGCCGATCCGTGACCAGGTGCAGCTGGTAGAGGATCTTCGAAACGTCCGCCTGTTTGATCTGCTTGGGCAGGACGCCCACAGCGCCCAACGCACGCGCCTGCCCGAGATACAGTTCGCCCTCCTGGGAGGTGTACATCATGATCGGGATGGTCGCGGTGCGGGGATTGTTCTTGATGGCCTGCACGGCCTGGAAGCCATCCATGCCCGGCATCATGTGATCCATGAAGATCACGTCAGGTCGGTGGGTGGCGAGATATTCGATCGCGGATTCCGCATTCTCCGCGTTATCGACGTCGAGCTCGTACTTCTCGAGAATTCGCGCGAGGAACAGGCGCGCGGATTTGGAGTCGTCGACGATCAACGCCCGCTTCACGGCCATGCTGGCTCCCATCCAACACCCAAAGTTACAAATTGGAGAAAGTGTAGCGCAGAACCGCGCGGGACCCGTTATGTCGCAAGCGGGCGACGAATCAGCGGACCTGTCAGACAGGTTTCCCAGGCATACAGGCCGCCGGAAGTCTCAGGCAACTACGCGTGAGGCTTTTGTAGACAGACGAATGGTGTCGTACAGGTCAGCGAGTCGGCGCGCCATCGAGGCGGATGACCATGTCCTTGCGTAGGCCCGGCCGCGCTCACCGAGCTCCTTCTGAAGGCCCGGGTCTCGCAGGACCCGAACGACGGCGGCCGCGAACTCGTCCTGCTTCTCTGCGACGACTAGTGCACCGCAACCCGGCTTGAGAATCGAGCGGGTGCCGAGCTCGGCGGTCGAGACGACCGGCGCGCCCTGCGCCATCGCCTCGAGCAGCACCAGTCCCTGGGTTTCGGTGCGCGACGCGAAAGCAAACACGTTCGCGGCGGCATAACAGTCGAGCAGCCCGGTGTTGCGATCGAGATAGCCCGCGAAGTACACGTCGGCATCCAACTTCAAACTCGTCACGAGTTGCCGCAGCGACTCCCGGGCCGGCCCCTCACCCGCTATGACCAGCATGGCGTTGGGAATCGTCTCGCGCACCTTCGTGAACACCTGCACCAGAAAATTGATGTTCTTTTCGTGCGCCACCCGCCCGATGTACGTCATCAGCGGGCGCTCCGGCGGTATGCCCGCCTCGGCCCGAAAACGACTGCCGTCCCCGGCGACGAAGCGATCCGCAGGCAAGCCCGTCGGCAGCACGTGAATGGGAGTCGACACCCCGTAATCCAACAGGATGTCGCGCATGGGGTCGGAGGGGGCGATCAGCCCCTGCACATCGTCGCATTGTGAGCGCGTGAAGGCTCGGGCGAGGAACCGGCCAATGCTACGGGGCATCGCCGGAACGTAGTGATGGATGTATTCCTCGAAGAACGTGTGATACGTAGCAACGCAGGGGATATTGGCCCGCTTCGCGAAACGCGCGCCTGCGTAGTGCGCGATGAACGGCGTGTGGATATGGACGATGTCGAATTCATCGCGCGGGAGGGTGTCGAGCGTCCGCGTGAGAGCACCCCACCGCATGCGCCGGTCTTCCGGATCGCGCGGGACGCCTCCCGACGGAACACGCAGCAACCCAGGATCATCGTCCGGGCTGGAAGACCCATAGCGGGGCGCAACTAGCACAGTCTCCACACCGCAGTTGGCGAGATCCTGTCTAAAGGTTCGGATCGAGGTCGAGACGCCGTTGACCCGCGGGAAATAGACGTCCGAGATAAAGAGGACGCGCACGCGTATCAGTGCACCTGTTTCAGGCTAACGAGCAACCAAGTTCAGCCAGCGAGGCGCCGATGGCAGCTCCGGCCAACACGTCCGTCGGATAGTGAAGGCCCAGCACAACACGAGAGCTGGCGATCAACGCCGCAAGCGGCACAAGCACCCAGCCCAGTTCAGGAAAATGAGCCGTCGCCTGCCACGCGAATGATACTGCATGCAGCGTGTGGCCCGACGGAAAGCTGTAGCGATCCAAGGGCGCCATGGCGAGGTCGATCGTCGTGTGGGTGATGAACGGTCGCTCGCGTACGAAGATCTTCTTGAGGAATTTATAGAGCGCGACGCCGAGAACCCCGGTCAGCGCCATGACGATTGCCGGCTTTACGGCGGGCGCCCCGTAGAGCAACGGAAGCAGTGCTAGCAGGACGTACCAGATGACGCCGTCGCCCAGCCGGCTGGCGATTCGGAATACCCTACGCGGCAACGGAAACGACGCGCCCCGATTCAGCCGCCTGCAGATGCCGTATTCGGCGGCGTCGACACGCGCCATGAAGGTATTGAAGCCGCTAGCTTTCATGAGCACAGCCTCGTCCCCGGCCACGTCAAACCGGTGACGGAATTGTGAAAGTTTTTTTGCGACAGGCATTTGGCGTGCATTTTGAGAGTCTTGGATCACAAAATGCGCCGAACCGGGTATCGCAGCTTGGGTTATCGGCGGCGGCTCTCGCTTTTCAGGGCTTATGCCCGAGCCTGCAATGCTCAAACCCGGCGCCGGTTCCGCCAGCGACGCTTAAAGACCTTTGGCGGCTTCCAGCACCGCGGCGGCAAAGCGCTCTGCTGCACCAGGGGCGTGGACTAGAAACAGCGACGGTTCGGTCAATTCGAGCTCGAGTAAGGTCGGTGCGCCACCGACATTCCGAATCAGATCGATACGGGCATACAACGGCGTCTCGAAGGGAAGCGCGGCGAAGACTTCCTCGGCCACCCGCAACTCGTCCGCACCCGGGACTCGCGAGGTGATCCGCTCCTGGGCCAACAGTCCAACCGCTGGCGATCCCGCAATCCCAGGGAGGAGCACCGGGGCCTTACGGATCGCATGGCTGAATTTGCCGGCGAAGTAGATGAGCGAGGTCTCCCCGTCCCGATCCACGCTATCCAGGTAAGGCTGCAACAACACGCTGCGTTCGGCATCCAAGAGCCGCCGCGCTTGCGCCACCGCTGACTCCACTCGGGTTCGAGCGTGGCGCTCGGTGTCACGCGAGTTGGCGCTTACGGACGGTTTGACGACGAACTCCGAACAATCATGCCGCGTCAAAAAAGAATCCAGCGCCCGCTCGGCGCTCTCTCCGGGCTCAACGAAGGTGCTCGGCACCACTGGCACTGGCACGGCGGCGCGAGCGAGTTCGCGAAGATAGTGCTTGTCCGTGTTCCAGCGGACCACCGAAGGTGGATTCAGCACGGTCGTGCGGCGCGCGGTCGCGTCGACCCAGGCCAGGAATTCCCGCAGGCGCTCGGTGTAGTCCCAGGTCGAGCGCAACAGGGCAAGGTCGAAAGATTCCCACTGCACTGTTGGATCGTCCCAGTCGACGACCTCCATGCGCACGCCGGCGGCCTGCAGAGCCGCTTCGAACGGAGGCAAATCCTCGTCGAGGCCACGCGCCGCGCGGGCCGAGACGAAGGCCACTACAGGCTTCACTCGCGGATTCCGCTACCGCGATTCATCAACAGCACCGCGGTCACGAATAGCGCCACTGCGGCTCCGATCATCAACGAGAACGCCACCCAGACGTCGACATCAGACACGCCGAGGAAGCCGAAGCGGAAGGCGTTCACCATGTGGAGAACGGGATTCACGTATGAAAGCTTCTGCGCCCACTCGGGAAGCAGGGTCACGGAATAGAACACGCCGCCAAAATAGGTGAGCGGCGTGAGCACGAATGTTGGAATCCAGTTCACCTGGTCGAAATTTTTCGCGTATAGGGCATTCAGGAAACCGCCCAGCGAGAAGGTGATCGAGGTGAGCAACACCGCCGCCACGACGATGACGGGATGTTGCACGTGGAGATGCGTGAACAGCAGCGACACAATGGTCACCCCGCAGCCCACCAGCATGCCGCGCGTCACGCCACCGGCCACGAAGCCGGACACGATCACCCAGCTGGGCAGTGGCGAAACCAGCATTTCCTCGATGTGCTTGCCGAATTTCGCGCCGAAGAACGACGACACCACATTCGCGTAGGAGTTGGTGATGACGGCCATCATGATGAGGCCGGGCGCGATGTACTGCATGTAATCGAAGCCGCCCATCGCACCGACCCTGCGGCCGATGAGACTGCCGAAAATTACGAAATACAGCGTCGCCGTCACCGCGGACGGCACGATCGTCTGGCCCCAGATGCGAATGATGCGGCCGTATTCGCGAATGACGATGGTCTTGAAGCCGATCCAGCGGACGACGCCGAGGTTGATCGGGGGGGCAATGGCTTCCTGGGCTACAGTGATCATCAGGATCGAGCCCCGTTCACGGCGGCGCCCGTGTCGCGCTTCTCGACGAGACGCATGAAGATTTCCTCGAGCCGGTTCACCTTGTTGCGCATGCTCAGCACTTCGATACCGAGTGACGAGAGGCCTCCGAACACTTCGTTCAGATTTTGCTCCTTCGCCGTCTCGACCTCCAGGGTGTGATCATCGACGAGGGTGATTCCGTAACCCGCGAGCTTTGGCGCTGCAGGCAGGGAATTGCGCAGGTTGAGTACGAACGTTTCAGTGTTGAGTCTGCGCAGCAGGTTGCTCATGCGGTCGCGCTCGACGATGAGACCGCCGTTGATGATGGCGATATTGCGGCAGAGAGTCTCCGCCTCCTCGAGATAGTGCGTCGTCAGAATGATGGTCGTACCCTGCCCGTTGATCTCGCGCAGGAAGTCCCACATTGAGCGCCGGATCTCGATATCGACCCCGGCCGTGGGCTCATCGAGAATGAGCAGTCGCGGCTCGTGCACGAGGGCCCGGGCAATCATCAACCGGCGCTTCATGCCGCCCGAAAGACCGCGGGACATCTTGTCCTTTCGGTCCCACAGCTGCAGCTGCTTCAAATATTTTTCGGCACGCTCGCGCGCCACGTGGCGCGGGATGCCGTAGAAACCGGCCTGGTTGACGACGATGGTGTACGGAGTCTCGAACTGGTTGAAGTTGAGCTCCTGCGGCACGATGCCGATACAGGTCTTGGCCGCCTCGAGCTCGCGGTCGATGTCGTGGCCGAAGACGCTCGCCGTCCCACCGCTCTTGTTGACGAGCGAGGTGACGATCCCGATCAGGGTCGTCTTGCCGGCGCCGTTCGGCCCGAGCAGCGCGAAAAAATCGCCCTGCTCGACATCGAGGTCGACGCCCTTCAGGGCCTGGATTCCGTTCTTATAGGTCTTCGTGAGGCCGCGGACTGACAGTGCATTCATGGTCGAGAGGATCGGATGTCGCGCGGATACGCGCAAGTGAGTGCGCGCCGCGCGGACGGATTGACACGAGTTAAACGGATTTGAGCGCGATCGGGGAAGGCCGGCAATGCCTCAGCAGGGGTATTGACGCATGCCCTAGGGTGCATCCGCCGCTATAGATGCGGCAGTGAATACTCTCGAGTGAGAACGCCCGGGCGGAACCGCCGAGGAAGGGCTGCCTGGGTACGATGATCCCAGGGCCTGTTAACAAGTGCGCTTCAGACGAGCGCGGCTCCGGACTCGTCGGTCGTCTGCTTCGCCGCCTTGACGCGCGTGCGCCAGACTTCGTACGGATCCCAACCAGCGGCGGCTGACGTGGCACGGCCCGCGAATTCCTCGTTCGCCGCGGCCTCGAGTGACTGTGGGCCAGGCAGGATGCCTTCCACTTCTTCAAGAGATCTTTGCATTTGTGAGCCCTTCATCCGTGGGTTTTACTTTGTTGCGGCCGGAATACGGAACGGCACGAACGCAGGATTTTAAACCTGTCCCTATCAAAAGACAGTGACTTGTATCAGTTATTTACGGCGCCTGTGAGCTAAGTCGCAAAATAGCGCGCCAGGTAATCTTCGAAGGAACCACGGTCGCTCGTTTCGATCTTGCGTTGTTTTTCCAGCGACTCACCGGCTTCCTCGCGAAATTCGGCCAGGCGCTCGCCGTTCGACGGGTACAACTCGAGGAAATAAGCCTTGTGTGTCGCGGACATACGTAACGCGAGATCGAAAAAGGACTCACCCGTCGTGGTGAGTTCCTCCATGAGACGCGCCGACGGAGTACGCGCGACATCCTCGACTTTAGTCGCCTGGATGGCCAGTGCCTGGGAATAAGGTCGCGTCGCGTCGCCCCGGTCCAGGATCTCGCAGATGCCCGTCATGGAATCCAACAGCTCGCGTGCCCAGTCGAGCATGGGAACGGTGTGTCCATCACGCCACAACGTAAGGCCAGGCTCACGCCCACGGCGGGCCACCGTAATGTGGTTCTGGTCCAATGCATTCTGCTCGGACTCGCCGATCGGCGGACTTTCCTTCAACAGACACAGCGCCATGAAGGCTTCCAGAAAGCGCAGTTTGTTCTGGTTCACACCGACCGGATCGAAAGCACTCACATCGAGCGCGCGGACTTCGACGTATTCGACGCCGGCCCGCTGCAAGGCCTTTGTCGGTCGCTCGCCCGAGCGGGCAACGCGCTTCGGGCGGATGAAGCTGTAGTACTCGTTCTCGATCTGCAGGATGTTGGCGTTCAGCTGGCGGTACTCGCCGTCGACCTTTACGCCGAGCGCTTCGTAAGGCGCGTGCGGCGTCGTGATCGCGTGTGTCAGATCGCGCACATACTCGTCGAGACTGTTCACTGAAACGGCCAGTCCCGCCTGGTTGCGATTGCGATACCCGACATCGCTCATCCGCAGGCTCGTGGCGTAGGGCTCGTATGCCGTATCGCTCGTGAATTCCGGCAGCGCGAAGTCACGGCCCTTGAGAAAAGACTTGCAGACGACCGGTGAGACGCCAAACAGATACAACACGATCCAGCCGTAGCGCCGGTAGTTGCGCAGCAGGTCGAAATAGCGAGCCGACACGAATTGTGTGCCGTGATCGTGCTCCTGGAACACGTCCGCGTAGGCTTCCCAGAACGACAGCGGAAAGGAGTAGTTGAAATGAACGCCGGAGATGGCCTGCATCATGCGGCCATAGCGCAATCCCAACCCGCGGCGGTAGATCGTCTTCATCTGTCCGACATGCGAGCTGCCGAACTGCGCGATCGGAATGTCCTCGTCGCGCTCGATCGCCCCCGGCATGCTCGTCGCCCATAGCAACTCATCGCCCAGGTGGCGATAAACGAACTGATGGAGGTCGAGCAGGTACTGCAGCAGTTCCCAGCTGGTGGTGAACGCAGGCGTCACCAGCTCGATGAGACTCTCCGAGTAATCGGTCGTGATGTGCTCGTTCGTGAGCGCCGAGCCGAGCAGCCGGGGGTGCATCGTCTGCGCCAGGGCGCCGGACGGCTCGACCCGCAGGGACTCTTTTTCGACGCCTTTGCGCCCCCCCTGCAGGATCTGGGGCTGCCCACCATTGATGAGCGCGGCAAGCCGCCGCTCGAACACGCGATCGATGCCGAATCTCCTACTCATAGCTCACTATATAAGTTCAATGGCGCCCCCTGGTTCGACTGGTCCGACTTGTTCGACTTGTTGTTCCGCCGTCGATTGGGCATCTTGCCGCCTCGCAGGTGGGTCGCGCAATTACCGTAAAGAGAGAGACGCATGATTGGAATCATTGGTGGAACGGGGCTGTATCGTATGGAGGCGCTGCAAGTGACGCAGACCCGCGACGTCAGCACACCGTTTGGACCGCCTTCCTCGCCCATCGTGCTCGGTATTCTCCAGGGGCGCGATGTCGCGTTTCTCGCCCGGCACGGGTTGCACCACGACCTGCTCCCCGGGGAGATCAATTTCCGCGCCAACATCTGGGCACTGAAGAGTGTGGGAGTGCGCACCGTCATCGGGGTCTCGGCGGTCGGCAGCCTACGGGAGGAGATCAGCCCGGGCGACCTCTCACTTCCGTTCCAATACCTCGACTTCACCAAGGGTCAGCGTGCGGCCACCTTTTTCGGACGAGGCATGGTGGCCCATATTTCCACGGCGCAACCCGTTTGCACCGCCACTGCCGGCCTGATCGCGCGGGTCGCTCGCTCCCTCGGAACGAAAGTGCACGAGAACAAGACGTACGCCTGCATCGAGGGCCCGCGCCTCGGGACCCGTGCTGAAAGTTTCTTTCTCCGCGGTGCCGGCGCCGACCTCGTCGGCATGACGAACGTTCCCGAAGCCTTCCTCGCCGCCGAGGCACAACTCGGCTACTGCACCATCTCCCTCGCCACCGACTACGACTGCTGGCTCGAGGATGCCAGTCAACATGTCTCCGCCGACCAGGTGATCGCCTTGTTCCACAAGAACCTCGGGCGGGTCCAACAGCTCATCTGCGGTGCTGTCGCCGAGTACGTGGAGGACGAGTCGCGCCCCTGCCGACATGCCCTGCGCACCGCCATTGTCACACCGCGGGAACAGATGACGGATGAGCAGCGGGGAATTGTGGATTTTCTGTTGGTGTGAGAGGGGTTTTGATGCCAAACACCGACACTTTAGCCCCGACGCTCGCGATGTTCATTGCGCGTTAACGGTAACAGGGCTAGCGTTGCTGTTAACGCTCCCCTCACGGTGGTCAACCATGAACCGCGCACTCTTGCTGCTCCTTCTCGCCGCAACTGCGGGCCCCGCGCAAGCAGATGCGCTCCGCTGCGGAAACAAACTAGTCACCGAGGGCGACACCCGCGCTGAGGTATCCAACAAGTGTGGCGATCCCACGGATGTGGATCACAGCACTGTGATGGTCCCGCCGACGACGTGGATCCGCGGTCGACCGGTCGTGGTCGGGAATGGGATGGTCGAAGTGGTGGTTGAGACGTGGCTCTACAACCTTGGGCCGCATCAATTCATGCGACGTGTGCGGTTTCAGGATGGGCGGGTTGTTGCTATTGAGACGTTGGGTTACGGGTATACCAAAAGCGACAACTGATGGGCCGGGATTAATCTCGGCTCGACTTGCGCGTAGTGGCACTCGCGACGACGCCTCTAGTGGTGGCGCACGCTAGTTACCGTTAGAAATTACTGGCGAATCGGACGTCGACTTCCAACGCGACTTTCACACGCGGGCTCGGGTGCTTGAAACATTCGACGGCGAATTGTGCTCATCGCTATTGGCCTTGATTTGCCGACCTCGAGGGCTGCCGCTGGATTCTCGCGGCGAGTTGAGCCTCCACCGTAACGCCAATGCCTAATTCCGGCACTGGACGCCTAATACTTACAATCCGACGTGATGCGTAAGTGGCTGATGCTGAAGGCTTTCGCCCGCTCCGACGTCCTTTCCTAATGCCCAATTGGGGCCGATTCCGTAGAGATATCTGAACGGGATTGAGTCAAGGTAGTCGTTGGCTCCCAGGTGTGACGACCCGCGAGGAGCTAATCCGGCGTGCGCACGCCCTGTCGCAACGGGGAATCCAGCGGCAGCTTTTCCAAACGCCGTACGGCGTACTCGTAGCCGGCGGCGATGGCGCGGTCGAAGCCCTTCCAGTTCAACATGTCGATTTGCGCCAAAGGGGGCTGCAGGAGCAGGTCGGTCTTTTCGCGGTGGGCGGCGGTCATGGCGTTGCTGTTGACCATGCCGGCGCGCCAGAGGATCTGGAAGATGTTAGGGCGGTGTTTCTTTTCGCGCATCCAACGCATGAGCTGCCAGGGTAGCGGGACGTCGACGTCGTCGGTATCGGTGGTGAATGCGCGGTCGGCACCCACATCGCAGCCGATGACCGGGCCGCGGCCCAGGTCGCGCATGGCGTCGACTGGAAGGTTGTTCATGGTTCCACCGTCGACGAGCAACTCACCCTTGTGGACTACCGGGGGCAGTACTCCCGGAATGGCGACCGATGCGCGCAACCAACGCCACAGTTCACCGCGGCGATGCACTTCAGAATGACCGGTGGTTAGGTTGGAGGACACACAGAAGAAGTCGAGCGGCAGGTCCTCGATAGTCACATCGCCAAAGGCGTGTTGCAGCAGACGCGTGACCTTACGCCCGGAGACTAGGGAAACGAACGGCAGCGTATAGTCGCGTAACGGCTTCCCGTCGACGAAGGCACGTCGAAAGCGGTCGGTCAGCTCGTCGATGCTCCAACACAACGAGACGCCGGCGCCGAGGATCGCGCCCATGCTGGTGCCGCCCACGAGGTCTATTGGGATATCCGCCTCGCGCAGCGCTTTCACGATTCCGATATGCGCGAAGCCGCGGGCACCACCACCGGAAAGCACGAGGCCGACACCGCGGCCCGTAAGTATGCGGGCAACACGAGGAACATCCGCCTTGCTCGTGACGTGATGATGCGGAGTGCCGGGCGGCACAGCGGCAAGCCACCGGGCGGCCGCGCCGCGCGCCAACGTCCCGTCGTGCATTAGAATGAGTTCGGCGTGCCGGGGCGCTGTGGGAGCGCTTGACGCA
>JAQGOE010000318.1 GCA_028293725.1 Gammaproteobacteria bacterium
GTCCTGGAGGCACTCGACATGCCTCCCGGATTGATTATTTCGGGACTCGAGTCCGACGGGAATAATCAATTCTTCTGCGGAGGAGGCAACAGCGGCAAGGTGAGGGCAGTCCGCCGACCGAAGCGCGCATAGTATTCCGCCGGTCAAGGATAATTTTTGAGGTTCAGGTACGCCGCCTCGATGTTATCTTTCCGTAACGTGTCGTAATGCGCCCAACTCCTGTATTTCTCCAGCACGAGGCTTTCCTTCAGCTCGGCCAGAGTTTTCCCTGCCGCCATTCCCTGCGAGACGTCGGCACGTAAATCCTCGAAGTACTGTCTGCCTTCGCTCACGTCGCCCTTGGTGAAAGTGACGCTCCCGTGACCTTGTGCGAGGACGTCGAAGTCCAGGGCTTCGATGGTCTTGTAGGACCGGATCCACTCCGCGAGCGGATGCCGATCGAACACGCCGCAGGCGCTGGGTAGCGATCGCATCGATTTCGTTACCAGCGCGTCGGCCGGAAAATCCGCTGAGAACACCACCCGCTCCATTGGGAAGTAGACGACGGTCCCGTCGTCAGCATGGTTGAGGCCCGGGAAGACGAGCTCTATGTGGCGGCCCCCGAAAACGAGCGTCATCCGCTCCGAATAAACGATGTCAGGCGGCACCACACCTTGAGCAGCCCACCATTGCGCTGGCGTGAGGTGCCCGGAATGGTTGCGGTCGATGGTTTCGAAATACCCGGGAAACATGCCGCAGATCCCGAAATGCTCGCGGGTGGGAATGTCGATCTCCTCGCCCTCGATCATCCCGTCGTTGTTGCGATCGACCATGTCGCCGGGCATGTGTGGATAGCGGCCATCCATATTTTTGAGGACACGCTCCTGGCCGACGATATGGGGATGGCTGTCGGCAAACACGGCGGCACCGCCCACGTGATCCCAGTGGCTGTGACTGTAGACGATGTACTTGACGGCTTTACCCGGAAAACGGGTGGCGAGCTCGCCTTTCAACCAGGCCGCGAAATCCGGACTGATCGGATCCACCAACACGATGCCGTCCGGCGTCACATAGACGAGACTCCACCAGTTGCCGTTGCCGGCGCGCCAGAGATCGCCTTTGATCGGGAGAAGGACGCGGGGCGGCGTGCGGGGCGATGTTGGTGCAGCTGCGGCTGGTGTCGCTGCCGCCGGCACCGCGGTCGCCGCCCCTGATGGCGCCGTGGATCGGGGCGAGCCGTCGATCACCTCGCTCGAGCCGGGCACCGACGCGAGACACAACAGCAAAGCAACCACCACCACACGCGCCCAGCCCCACCCGCGAGCCGCAGCTACCACCCTGCCAGCGCCGGCGCTCATTCCAGCGACTTGAGCACGTCTTCCGGCACGCCCGTAGTCTGTGGCTTATCCCACCCCTTCTCGAAGTACTTCTCCCAAACCTTGGCCCACGGCCGCCCGTAGTATTCCACGAATTCGGGGTCTTCCTGCTTGAGTTGCCGCGGCCGGCCGTCGACGTTGTGAACGTTCGACAAACACTCGATGAATGTATAACGCACCTTCGGATCATCCGGCGTCGCGCGCCGCACGAAACGGTCGAGGATCCGCACCGGCTGGAGTAACGCTTCGGGATCGTAGAAAACCGCCTCCTCCTCGAGCCCGACGAATTTGCCCCGGGCGTCGTACGCCGGCTTGAATATTTCCACGGCTTCGAGCTTGCCGCTGTTCTCGAACATGGTGTGTTGAGTCCAGGCCTGGATGTTGGCGGTCCAGGCGACCAATGTCGTGCCATCCCAGAAGCCCACGGTTTCTCCGTACCACTGCGGAACCTTCTGAACGTGCTCCTTGCCGATGAGAACCTGGCGCAGGAAATTATCCGCGATGCCCGACAGGAACTGCACCTGGTAGGCGGTCATGGTCAGCTGAAAGGCACTGCCCCGCGAAGGCCATGCCCACCAGCGCGTGAACCCTTCCGGATAGCAGAATTCCGCATTCCACTGTTTGGAGTTATCGACCGCCTCGTGATACAGCATCTGCACATAACGCGCCTGGTACTCGGGCGTCAGGAGCGAGACGATGGTGGAGGCCTGATCGACCCCGCCCCAGATCCAACGCTCGCCGGTCAGGCCCATGCGTTGAAAGAAGCCGGGCCCGGTTCTATCGGGAGCCAACACCCCCGGTGTATCGCTCGCTCCCCAATCCCGATCGTAGAAGCCATCCCAGTCGGGCGTGGTCGCCTTCGTGTACACGGTCGGGCCCCCGTGGGCCTTGGCTGCCGCAAGCAGCGCTTCGTAATGAGACTTCGCCGTCCTGTAGGGATAGGGGCTGACGATGTTCTCGCGCGGATAGTCGAGGTTGCAGTGACCCCACGAGGCAGTTCCGGGCGGCTTGGCCCCGATGCGCCCGCTCTCCCACAGCGATTCGACGAGCTCCCGGGGCGTGTTGCAGCGGTAGTAGCGCGGGTCCAACCACAACTTCTGATCCTTGTAGAAGTTCTTCGACGTGAACAGATCCGTCGGCAACGGCTTGACGCCGGGCGGCGGCCCCTGAAACGGTGGAATCTTCCCCGTCTGCAGCGGCGCGAATCCCGATTGCGATCCAGTTGCGGTCCCGGCCCCCGAGGGTGGCGTCGCTGTCTGCGCACCCGCCGCAGCTCCCAGGAAAATCGTGGAGGCCAGCGCACCAACCAGCACGCACGCGCGTACGAATCTGTTCGAGCTATTCAATGATCCCACCCTCTTCCTTCGCGGCCTGGTGCGCGCGCTTATCTTTCGGGTACCAGTAATGCAAATGGCAGCTCTCGCACGCCTTATCGATCGCGGTAATCGCAGTGAACAACGCCTTCGTGTCCTGCGCGTCGGCCGCTTTCATACCCGCGGTGGCCGCTTGCCGCAGACGATCGGCCCTTTGGACGAAATCGGCATGTTGAGTATCCAACAGGCGCTGCACTTCCTCCGGCTCATTCTCAATCGCAGGATTGCTGCTGCGATCACCCGGCTCAGCAGCCCTACGCCCCGGCACGATGAGAAGCTGCGGAGCGTCAATCAACACCTGAAGGTGGTGACGTTCCGTCACCCACTCCTCTTCGGTCCGCGGCGCCTTGTGAGTGATCCCGTGCTCGTCGGCGACGTCGGCGATGGATTCAAAGAGAAAATCGCCGCTAGGGTCGACCATGGCAGCCATGATGGTCCGGATGGACATGTTGGACAGGTCAGGCGGGGAGTTCGCAGGCGCCGCGGCCACGTGCGCGACCGCATCTGGCGTGGCCCCGCCCGGCTCCCCACCCGTCAAAAAATCATCAAAATTCCCGGCCGGCGCCGCAGCCTCCTGCGCCTGCGCACCCCTCGTCGTAAACCCTATAACGCGCCCCGCGAAAATAATCGCAACCCACAGGCTGAGCGACAAAGCAGCCGTAGTCCTACCGATACGCGGCGCAGACCGTTCCTTACCCCACCGTGCGACCGACCTTCCCGCCGTCAGATGAAAAAACGCCATATTGAGCCCAGCGAGCAGCAGCAACACCATCTTTATGCGGAAGGAAGTGTTGCCAGCGTAGACCCGGGCGTTGGTCATGAACATCAACGTGCCGGTCAACGCCGCCACAGCAAACGCGCCCCACGTAATACGTAGTAGCTCGGATGACATACGCGCGAACGGCCTGTGAGTCGAGGCAAGCCCCAACAGCCGCAAATCGACGATCATGATCGTGCCAAACACCACGCTGAGCGCCATGACATGCACGGCTTCCAGGAAAGGAAACAGGTAGAGCGAGTCGCGGATACCGCTCGCCAGGCCGGTGCCTTCGAGACTCTTCAACCACGCCGGGATGTCCACTGTGGTGTCAGGCCTTGGTCGCGGGCGACAGATGCCCCCAGATGTGGTCGTAGGCGATCAGTCGCCCGAGGATGATGATACAACCCAACACAACGAAGATGAGGACGGCCGCGAGCCGCACCGATCTGCGCCTGAGCAAGGCCTGCTCCCACCGGTCCTCACTACGCCTCACCGAGGCCTGAAACACCGCCGCCAGCACTGTCAGCACGGCCACAAACACCATCTTCAGCCAGAACGAGAAGGTGACGAGCTCGCGCACCGGCTCGGCGACGATCAGCAGGCCACCACTGGCCAGCAACAGACAAAGCGCGCCGGTCAACCACGGGCCGAACCGCCGCTGTATGGCCAGCACCGTCTGGTCCATGCCCGCCCAACCCAGGACGCGCAAAGTCATCATCAGGCTTGATCCGACGGCGATCCCGATGCCCACAATGTGCAGTGATTGGATGACCGGGATCATCCAGACCTCGTGGTTCTGAATGAACACGCTGGGAAGCGTGGTGGAGAGCCATACGGCAAAATCGTTCACGGTAGCCGCCGGTGTCCAACACTCAAAACTTGGGGTACCCCAGCAGCTCGTGACCCGCCACCGTGTCACAGGTCTTGCCGGGTGCGGGGGGCGTCTTCCAGGGACATTTGGCAATCGCGCTGTTGCCGGCCTTGGAGCCAAAATCGGTGCCGTCGCGCAGCGGGTTCACCTTGACGCTCACGATGGTGCCGGCTTTCATGGTCTCGGCCGTAATGCCCTGTTCCGCGACCGCGGCGGCGCCCGCCATCTCCACACCGTAAGGGTGCGGCTTGCCGTCCTTGTCCTTTTCCAACTTCCCGTCAGGACCGATCAGGTAGACGTGCAGCTCGGCGTGGTTCGCCTGCGCGACGAACTGATACACCACGCCGGTCACCACCACGATCTTCGTCTGGTCGTACATGGCGAACGAGTGGTGCGCAACAGCCGGCATGGCGGCCAGCCCCACGGACAAAAATGCAACAGCGCCCGCGCTCGCCCGGGTCAGGATCGGACCGTTCTTCACTGCTGTAATCCCCCTCTATCACTACCAACCCTACAGCACCGCAGCTTACCTTGACGGCTTCCGCTGCCGCGCTCAATATATTCGTTGGTCGAAAGTACTTTCGCTATTCGAAAAGGGTATCACAGGATGAATTTCGCGTGAAGATCGGGGCGCAGGCACATCGCAGCACGTCCATTTCCACGTCAAACGAGAGCGTCATCGTGGTGCGTGGACGTAATCTCACCGATGAGCTGATCGGCCGCATCAACTTCACCGACCATTTCTGGCTGCTGCTGACGGGCGACCTGCCCTCTGCCGCCCAGCGCACCATCCTCGATTCCACGCTTGTCGCCATCGCCGAGCACGGCCTGGTCCCGAGCGTGCAGGCGAGCCGGATGACACTCGCGGCATCTCCTGAAGCATTGCAAGGTGCCGTCGCGGCGGGAATTCTGGGTTGCGGTTCCGTGGTCTTGGGATCATCCGAAGCCGCGGGGCGTTTTTTTACCGAGATCGCGACGCGTGCGACCTCCGCCGATGTCGAGAGTGCGGCGGGTGCGGTCATCCGCGAGTACCGGGCGGCGGGACGTGCCATTCCAGGTTACGGCCATCCGTTGCACAAAGACTACGATCCGCGCGCGCTACGCTTATTTGAGATCGCAGCCGGAGCACTGGATCGCAACACGCACGTAGAAATCGCACGCACCGTCGCGCGCATCCTGCCGGGGATTCTGGGTAAGCAGCTGGCCATCAACGTGTCCGGCGCGATTCCTGCGGTATTGCTCGATGCCGGCTATCCGCTCGGCGCGCTGAAAGGCGTACCGTTGCTGGCGCGCACCGCGGGCCTGATCGCGCACCTGTTGGAGGAGCAGCTGCGGCCGATCGGCTTCGTGATGTCGCACGCGGCCGCCGAGGCTATCGACTACGACGGTGAGCGCCCGGAGGGATTTCAGGAATCCCATGAGTAACTCGCCAGCATGATTGCATCACCCGAAAGGCAGAACATCGAAGCCGCCCTCAGCGGCATACGGGTGGTGGAGCAAGGGACGTTCATCACCGGCCCCTGCGCCGGAATGATGCTGGCGGATCTCGGTGCGGACGTCATAAAGGTCGAAAGCAAGGATGGCGATCCCTACCGCAGCTACCAGGGTGGCAATTATTCGCCGCACTTCCAGGCCTACAATCGCAACAAGCGCAGCGTGACCCTCGACCTGAAGTCCCCGGACGAGCGCCTGATTTTCGAGGGGTTGATCCGCGAGGCGGATGTCTTCATCCAGAATTTCCGTCCCGGCACGGCGGCGCGCCTGGGCGCGGGAGCGGAACGGCTGCTCGAGATCAATCCGCGGCTCGTCTATTGCTCCATCAGTGGTTTCGGCTCGAGCGGGCCTTACGTCGAGCGCCCTAGCTATGATTCCGTAGCGCAAGCCCTGAGCGGATTCCTGAGCGTGGTGGTGGATGCGGATCGCCCGCGATTCCTCGGACCGGCGCTTGCCGATGCCATCACCGGCATCTACGCATCTTACGGAGTTCTGGGCGCGCTCATAAAACGCGGCCGTACGGGTAAGGGTGGCCTGGTCGAAGTGTCGATGTTGGAAGCGATGGCGCACTTCGCGCTCGAGCCCTTTGCCGCCTTTTTCGCCCTCGGTGCCACACCCAGCTCGAGCGACCGGCCGCGGCTTGCGCAAGCCTATATTCTCCGGACCGCGGACCAGCGTCTCGTCGCCATTCATCTGTCCTCCATCGAGAAATTCTGGGAGGGATTGATCACGGCGCTCGACGCGCAGGATCTAGCGCGCGACCCACGCTTCAGTGCACGCCTATCGCGCATCGCTCACTATGAGGCGTTGAACGAGGAGCTCGCGAAGCGCTTTGGGCAACATGATCTCGTCACCCTGGCGAAGCGTCTCGGTGAGAATGACGTTCCATTCGCACCTATCAACACCATCGACGAAGTGGTGCACGATCCGCAAGTTGCTCATCTCGGCCTGATGGTGCCAGTGGACTCGCCGCACGGCGCGAAGCAGGCGGTGCGCCCGCCCGTGCAGTTCTCGGGCGGCCGTTTCAGCTCGGTGCGTGCCGCACCCCTGTTGGATGAGCACGGCGCGGTGATTCGTGCGGCTCTCGCGGGTGGCCCGGGCTGGCCTGCCGCAGAACATCCGCCGTTACTGCAGACGTGACCTGACCGACAGGACCGGGCCTGAGGCTGCCATAAAGCCCGCGAGACAGTGAGGGGGACGCCGACTTGAATTTCAGCCGACTACAATGGCCGGTGCCGCCCTTACTCAGGCTATCGGTGCTCCTCATGCTCAGCGCACCGGCGTCGATGGCACAGACCGCGCCCATCGCTGTCGCCGCGCCTGTTGCCCTGCCGCCCGCTGCCATTACGCCAATCCAGGGCCCGGGCGTGCAGTCCGCCCGAGACGCACGCGAGCCGCAAGTGCTCGCCACCTGCAAACACCCCGCCGCCCCGTCGACTTTCAAACCGCCACCGGGATTCAAACCACCCTCAGGCGAGTCACGTGAGTACTCGGTCAGTGCGATCCCGGGTGTAGTCGCGGCCGGCACGCGTTGGAAGAGCCTATGGAGCGTCGACGGCAACAATGCCGACGGCATCGTCGCCACGGCGGACGGCGGCCTGCTGATCGCACAGAACAGCAACAGCACGGTGGTGGAGATCGACAAGAATGGCAAGGAGCGCGTGCTGTTCAAGGACACGAACACCGGTGGTGCCTTGTC
Organism: Gammaproteobacteria bacterium; assembly: GCA_028293725.1. The sequence continues at coordinate 7,553 of JAQGOE010000318.1, forward strand.
AATGAGCAAACGCGGCGTGTTGTTCATAGTGCAACGCGGCCTCTACCCCTCCATATGGCAGCTACGTCCACAACGCAGATTGCTCACCGATAAATTCATGGGCGATCCCCTCGACTGCCTGCGCACCGTCATCAACGACCTCTCCGCCGACAGCCGCGGCGGCGTCTACTTCACGGATGGTGGCGTGTTCTACGCCGACGCCAAGGGCATAATCACCCAGTACGGCACGGATCTCGTAACCAACGGCATCATCCTGAGCCCGGACGAGAAGACACTCTACGTAACCAACAGAGACACCGTTACCGCATTCGATGTACAGCCCGACGGGTCGCTCAACAACCAGCGCGAGTTCGGCAAACTGCGCGGACTGGGCGACGGCGCGGCAGTCGACGCAGAAGCGCGCGTCTATGTCACGGCGCACGGGGACGAAGGCGGCGTTGACGTTTTCTCCTCGAAAGGTGAATTTCTGGGTGTGATCCCAACACCGTATCCGGTAATCAGCCTGACATTCGGCGGACCGGGCAAGAAAACACTCTATGCGGTGGCGGAAACCGGCAAGTCACCCGCGCAAGCCGCGGCCATCCTTGCCATTCCCACGCTCGCGGCCGGATATCCGGGTCGCGCGAAGTAGTCAGGAAAATGCACACCGCAGATTGCGTTTCGCATAGCGAAAAACAGCCTTGGCCTTTATAATGCCGGCCGCTCGCCAAGAGGTTACGGCGAATGTCGGGATTTTCGTTGAGCAACAATCGAAGCAAGAATGTCGTGGCGGCTCGCGTCGCCCCCGCTAGCGGCCGTCGCGAGACCATGGGCGGCCTCGCCAAGGGGCTGAGCGTCATCCGTGCTTTTACGCGGGAACGCGCGACGCTGAGCCTCAGCGAAGTGGCTAACTTGACTTCGATGCCGGCCGCCACTGCGCGCCGCTGTTTGATGACCCTGGAAGAGCTCGGCTACGTCATGCGCAACGGGCGGCAATTTCTCCTGCGCCCGAAAGTGCTGGAGCTGGGCGCGGCCTATATCGATTCCATGAACATCGATTTCCTGACCAAGACACACCTGGAGGAACTGGCGCGCAACACGGGTGATTCAGCGGCACTATGTGTGCTCGACGGCGCGGACATCGTCTACGTTGCACGCACCTCGATTCGTACCCTGATGCGCCTGGAAGCGCACGTCGGTAGCCGCTTTCCGGCGTACGCCACTTCGGTGGGCCGCGTGCTGCTGGCGGGGCAAGGCGCGGCCGAATTGAAGCGCTACTTCGAGACCGCGAAACTCGAGCCGCTCACCAAATACACCGTCACGGACGTGGAACAGCTACGCCGCGCCGTCGAAAAATGCCGCCGCAACGGCTACTCCACGGTCAAGGATGAGTTGGATTACGGGGTGGTGGCGCTGGCGGTCCCGGTGCACGACCGACAGGGCCGCGTGGTGGCCGCGCTCAACAGCTCGAGCCATTCCGCTCGTATCACCGTCGCACGGTTGGTGGAGGAGCGACTGGACATGTTGCGGGCCGTGAGCAGCCAGATCACCCGGGATCTCGCCTCCCTCCCCAACCTGTCGCTGAGCGCGGGATTACCCATCGAATCGTGACGCCGCCCCGGCTTGACGCGGCCGGTGCCAAGGATCACGATATTCGAAGTTCGAATTAGATTTCGCTATTCGAAATAGACGGCGAGGAATTTCCATGTCGACAGGCGCGAAACTACCCTCCAGGCTGCATCACACCGCCTACGTCGCCAAGGATCTCGAGGCCACGCGGCGGTTCTACGAAGACCTCATCGGCCTGCCACTGGTCGCGACGTGGTGCGAGGTGGATGAGCTGTTCGGCGCGCAGCGTGTTTACTGCCACCTGTTCTTCGGATTGGGCGACGGCAGCGCCCTGGCGTTCTTCAACTTCGCCAAGCCCCAGGACCAGCAACTCTTCGGCCCGGAGCTGCCGGCCTCGCCGTTTCGGCACATCGCTCTCAACGTCGATGCGGAAACGCAGCAGGGCATCGAGCGGCGCCTGGCGGCGGCGGGCTATAAGGAGCCGCAGACCTATGTGTTGGAGCACGGGTATTGCAGGTCGGTCTACGTCACCGACCCGAACGATATGATTCTCGAGTTCACCCTCGATAATCCCGAAGCACTCGAGGTGTCGGAGCAGCGGCGCTCGCGGGCACATGCCGAATTGAAGCGGTGGCTCGCCGGCGACCACACTTCGAACAACACCTATCGATAGCCCTTGAGTGGAGCTGTCACGCACGAGTCGGCGCTCGGACTCGCGTTACGTTACCGCGCCCGACGGGTGACGACGCCGGACGGCGTGACGGTCGCCGTCCAGGACTGGGCCCATGATGGCGCGCCTCGTAAAGCCGAGCTGCTGTTGCTCCATGGCTTTTCGCAGTCCCATGGAGCTTGGTTACATCAAGTAACGAGTCCGCTCGCCGCCGAGTACCGTCTGGTGACCTACGATCTTCGCGGCCATGGCGACTCCGATAAGCCAGCTGCGGCGCATTTCTACCGGGAGAAGAAGCGCTGGGCGGACGAAGTGAAGGCGGTCATCGACCAGAGCGGTTTGCAGCGTCCTATTCTCGTGGCGTGGTCGTATGCAGGACGTGTTGTCCTCGACTACCTCGGCGTATTCGGCGACTCGGGCATCAGTGCGTTGGTGATGGCGAATGCCATGTCGAATTCCGACCCGAAATTGATGGGCCCTGCGGTCGGACTGCTGGGTCAGATGACGAGCGAGAATGCCGCCGTGGCACTCGAGGGAACGAAGGCACTCCTGCGCGCCAGTGTCGCCAACCCTCTCCCGCGGGAAGAGTTCGACTACATGCTTGGTTATAACCAAAGCGTCCCACCAACGGTCCGCGCCAACCTGGCCGGTCGCCCGGCAGATTACGAAAGCGTGCTGCGCTCGCTAAGCGTGCCGACGCTGGTCATGCAGGGAATGCTGGACCCCATCACCACATCCGCCATGGGGACTTACACAGCGCAACAGGTGCGGGGCGCGGAGTTGATTCGCTACGACGACCTCGCCCACATGCCCTTCTGGGAATCCCCACAGCGCTTCAATGCCGACCTCGCGCAATTCGTGCGCCGAGTTTCCCCGGACCACCCTTGGCGGTAGACTCACCGTCAGACCAGACCACAGAACAACCAGGTCTTACCGCGGGAGCAGGGGAGAACATAAAATGACCATCCGTCTGCGCAGAGGCAACTCAACTGACGCGGCAGCCGTCGGCGAGATCTGCTACCACGCGTTCGCCGCGCTCGCCAAGGCGCACAACTTTCAGCCTGATTTCCCGAACCCGGAAGCCGCGGCGGGGCTGCTCGCCGTGTTGATAAGCCACCAGGGAATCTTTGACATCGTGGCCGAGATCGAAGGCAAGGTCGTCGGCAGCAACTTTCTGGATGAGCGCAATCCGATCAGCGGCGTGGGGCCGGTCACCGTAGCTCCGGGGGTGCAGAACGACGGCGCCGGCCGGGCGCTCATGGAAGAGGCCATGCGTCGCTCACAGGAGCGCGGGTTCGCCGGAATACGCCTCGTCCAGGCGGGCTACCACAACCGCTCGCTAGCCCTGTATCTCAAGTTGGGTTTCGAAGTGCGGGAGCAGCTGGCCTGCGTCCAAGGACCTGCTGTCAATAAGGCGGTCGACGGTCATGCCGTGCGCCCTGCTACGGTGAATGATCTATCGGAGTGCAACCGGCTGTGCTTCCGCGTTCACGGCCATGATCGAGGCGGCGAGCTAGCCGACGCGGTCGCCCAGGGTACGGCCCTGGTCGTCGAGCACTCCGGTCGCGTAACGGGCTACGCCACGTCTGTTGGATTCATCGGTCACACGATCGGCGAATCCAACGACGACATCAAGGCGCTCATCAGCGCCGCGGAATCTTTCGTCGGCCCCGGCTTTCTCGTTCCGACACGCAACGGCGAACTGTTACGTTGGTGCCTCGGGGAGAAACTGCGTATCACCCAGACAATGACCTTGATGACGATCGGTCTCTACAATCAGCCGAACGGTGCGTGGCTGCCCTCGGTTATTTACTGAACCGCCGTGGAAGAGACGCAAGGCACGCCTGTGCCGCCGAGCCATGACCGTGGAGTGTGCTCGAGCGCGCCGGACCTTGGCTACACGAATCGAACGACTGCGCTATAGAAGAATCTTCCCCGGATTGAGGATTCCGTTGGGATCCATCGCCCTCTTGATCGCACGCATGAGGGCGAGCTCCTCCGGGCTGCGCGAGTAATGCAGGAAACTCCGCTTGAGTAAGCCGATTCCATGCTCTGCCGAGATCGAGCCCCTGCGCCGGGAGACGATGCTATACACCGCATCTTCGATCTCGAGCTCCGGCACCGAATGCCCGCTCATTCTCACCGACGCGTGGAGATTTCCGTCCGCAACATGACCGAAGTAAACTGTTTTGAGTTCCGGCCATCGGGACGTCAGCTCGGCGTCGATCTCGCCCATCAACGCGTGAATCTCACCTGTTGGAACACTTACGTCAAAACCCAACTGTGGCCAGTGCGGCGTACGTTGCCATTCACCGGGAGAGTCGCGCACAGTCCACAACTCGGTCGCTTCGCGAGTCGACTTCGCCACGATCGCATCCTTGACGACGCCGGCCTCCAACGCTTCGCCCATCACAGCCTCGTAGCGTTGCTGATCGACCTCGGGATCCTGCCCCATCGTCTCGAGCAAGACATACACCCCCGCGCCAATCGGTAGTGGCGGCTTGCGCCCCAGACCGAGGGTGCCGAGCTCATAGAAGTCAGGCCACATGACTTCGAAAGCGGTGAGTTGACCACCGAATCCCACCCGCGCGCGTCTCAGCAACTCCAGGACCCCGGCGTAATCGTCCAGCGCGCACACTCCAGTGCAAATGCTGCGGGGCTTCGGGAAGAGACGGAGCACGACCCCCGTAATGATCCCGAGTGTGCCCTCGGAACCGATGAACAACTGCCGCAGGTCATAGCCGGTGTTGTTCTTCATCACTTTCCTGAGTGAGTCGATGACCGTTCCGTCGGCCAGCACTGCCTCGACTCCGAGCACCAGGTCCCGCGCCATGCCGAAACGCAACACGCGATTGCCTCCGGCGTTGGTCGACACATTGCCTCCGATCTGGCAGGAACCGCGCCCGCCGAGATCGAGCGGAAAGAAAAGATCGGCAGCATCGGCGGCCTTCTGCACGGTGTCCATCACGACACCGGCCTCGACCGTGATCGTTCCGGCGGCGACGTCGATTTCCTTGATGGCACGCATGCGTTCCAGGGAAATCACGACGCAAGGGCCGACCGGAACAGCCCCGCCTGCCATGCCCGTCATGCCACCCTGTGGCTGAACGGGAATCCGCCGCTCATTACAGAACTTCAGGAGCGCCGCGACCTGTTGGGTGCTGCGCGGATACGCGAGCGCCAGGATGTTTGCCTGCGCATTGCCAGGAACCCCGAAGTCTTGTGTGTGCCGCTTGACGTTCTGCACGTCGGGCTTAACAACAACATCCGCCCCGACCCGCTGCGCTAATTCAGAAACTACGTCGTTCTGCAAAGTCGTACCTCTCCCCTTGGTTTGCGGCCACTCCCCGGCTCCAGTAAGAGCTTAGCGCTTCCTACCTCGAATGCGCTCGTCATCCAATGAACAAAATGTGGATTTGCGAACACCTACCTCCACGGACGAATTTCGTCGAGACAGTCGGACCCCTCATGCATCCCAACCGAAAATTCCTCAACTCCTTCGCGGGCCTTCTCGTTGCCACACTGACCGCGTGCGGCGGTGGCGGCAACTCCTACTCGCCAACAGCCACGACGCCGCCCGCCGCGACACCCCCTGCCCCGACACCCCCTGCCGCACCGGCTCCCGCAAGCACCAACGACGTTGCGACATTCAAGAACGACGTCTCTCGCAGTGGCCAGAACCTGGCCGAGACGAGCCTCACCTTGGCGAATGTCAATTCAACGAGCTTCGGCCTCCTGCACACCGTTATGGTTGACGGAAAAGTCGACGCCCAGCCGCTGTATCTCTCGCAGGTCCCGATCGCGGGAACTGCGCACAATGTGGCCTTCGTAGCCACCGAGCACGGCTCCGTGTACGCGATCGATGCGGACGCCGGCACGCCCATCTGGCAGGTATCGGTGCTGGCAGCCGGCGAAACTCCGAGTGACACGCACGGCTGCAGCCAGGTGACACCCGAGATCGGCATTACCTCGACGCCGGTTATCGATCGCACCGCCGGACCGCATGGCGCGCTGTATGTCGTGGGGATGTCGATCGACAAGTCCTCGGACTACCACCAGCGGCTGCATGCGCTCGACCTCACCACTGGCGCCGAGATGTTCGGCGGTCCGGCCGAGATCGCGGCCTCCGCCCCCAACAGCGCGGGGACGACGACCTTCGCCGCGGGACAGTACGAGGAGCGGGCTGCGCTCCTGCTGGCCAACGGACAGATCTACACCTCGTGGACCTCGCATTGCGACTTCGGTCCCTATAGTGGCTGGATCATCGCCTTCAACCAGATGACATTGGCCCAGACAGCCGTGCTCAATGTTGGACCGAACAGCGGTGCGTCAGTACCCAACGGGACCCACTTCAACATGAACGGTCCCGCGATATGGATGAGCGGCGACGGCCCGGGCGCGGATGCGCAGGGAAACGTCTACCTCTTGACGGGTAACGGCCTCTTCGAGCCGACGCTCGACGCAAACGGATTTCCCAACATGGGCGACTACGGTAATTCCTTCCTGAAACTGCAGAGCACAGCCTCGAGCCTGAATGTGGCCGATTACTTTGCAATGTCGAGTGAGGTCACCGAATCGGGTGGTGATATCGATCTCGGCTCCGGCGGTGAAATGCTGCTGCCCGACCTGACCGACAGCGGTGGCAACGTCAAGCACCTCGTAGTCGGCGCGGGCAAGGACAGCAATATCTACCTCGTCGACCGGGATAACATGGGTAAATTCAACGCCTCACAGAACAACGTCTGGCAGGAAATAGATGGCGTAGTGCCCGGCAATCCGCCTGGCGCCTCAACAGGCGGCGTGCGCGGCTCACCAGCCTGGTTCAATGGGAATATCTACTATGGCGACGCTGGCGGCACGCTCAAGGCATTCAGCGTCACCAATGCGAAGCTTTCGACGACTCCGACTTCGCAGTCGGCGATCACATTCGCTTACCCCGGCGCATCCCCGGTCGTGTCGGCGAACGGGACGTCGAACGCCATTGTCTGGGCTCATGAAAACACGACGCCCGCCGTATTACATGCATACGACGCCTCGAACCTTACGCATGAGCTCTACAACAGCAATCAGGCCACCGGCAGCCGCGACCAGTTCGGGCCCGGCAACAAGTTCATCGCACCGACGGTCGCGGGTGGCAAGGTATTCGTGGGCACGACCAACACATTGGCCATCTTCGGGCTGCTTCACTAGTCCAACTCGTAGTTCGGGCGGTTGCTACCGCCCGAACGCCTCTCCGCCCGCCCTCGGACTCGGCGGCGGCATCGCCTTGCCCGTCACCGGGTTCGGATAGTGGAACGGCTCGATGTAGTAGTTCGGATAGGTCAGATAGATGACCGTCGGCGGCAAGTCAGGCCACGGCGGCCACTTCTCCGGATAAGTATTCAGGATCGTGTTGTCGAGCCAGCCGACTTTGTACCCTGAGTACATGTTGAAGGGGCCGTGCAGCTTCTTGAACTTCCACACCCCGTTTTCCTTGATGAAACGGTCCTCGTAGTAATTGTGCCCCCAGCCCCCCGAGCTCATCACGAAGGCGATACAGCGCACCGAGGCGCTTACGCCATCGTCATTGATGGTGGGCAGGCATTGGAACTGCTGGTGATCGATCAGCAAACCATCATGCGGTCCGATCGGTCCGAGACCGATGCTCATGTATTCGAACACCCGTTGGCGGCCCAGGAAAACGCCTTTGCCGCCGATTTCCAGCGTCGCATCCTCAGCGAACAGATCGGACAGCGAACGCCATTGCGCCTTGTCGACATAGTAGCCATAAGCGTTCTGCACGATCTCGACCTCGGTGAGGTCTTGCAGGCGTTCGATACGATTCCCGAGCGAATTCAGGTCTTTCTCGACCGTCTGCAGATCGGCAGCGCTTTGCGCCGCCTGGGCGGCCGTTGCGCAGAATAGACCCAACACCACGGCACAGACGCAACGACCCAGAGAGCGGACGTGCTCTTTTGCATGATTGAACATGGACCTACTCCCCCGCATTCGGCTTGTTGGTGACAGGGTTCGCGTAGTGATACGGCACGACCTGCAGCTTCGGGAAAGATTGATAGACGAGAGTCGGTGGCTGATCCGGTGGAATAGCGGTGCTGGGAGGATCCATCGCAATAGGCTTCGCAACCCACCCTTGCTCGTACTCACCCCAGAAAGTGACGTAGTAATGCAGCTTGCTGAACTTCCAGGTGCCCTTGTCGTTGACGTATTCGTTCTCGTAGACGCCACCGCCCCAGCGACCCTTGCCGTCGCGCGCCAGCTGCACATCACTGCGCCAGCGTGCCTTGGCCGTGCGGTTGTCCGCGGACACGTGGATGATCGGCTGCACCATCACATAGTTGTTGAGCTGACCTTCCTCCAGCCCTGGCGGGCCCATCAGGGACAGGGCGCGCTCAACATGAGCATTGCCGATGTAAACACCGCTCTGTCCGAACTCATAGGTTCCATTACGGCTGAATAAGGCAGCAGCCTTCTTCCACTGACCTTTGTCGATGTAGTAGCCGTACATCGCCTGCAGGTTTTCCAGCGCCCGAACCGAGTGCGTGCGCGCCAATTGCAGTTCCTTCGCATCGGCCAGCGCTTCCAGCTTTCCCAGGGCGTCGTCGGCACGCTTGGGTGCATCGGCAGGCGGTCTGCTCTGAATGGCCCTGAGCGAGCCGTCCGCATAGTGGTAGGGGGGCACGAACACGGTGGGAAATGGATGGTACTGTTTGGGAGCCTGCGCGTCGGGCGGAAACTCCTTCGCGACCGCTGTTTGCCAGTCGCCGGTGACGGGCTTCAGCGCTGCCCAACCACCCTGGTACGGCGCCTCGAAGTTCTGGTAGTACCGGCGCGCGCCAATCTTCCACACGCCGCTTTCCTTCACATAGTCGTCTTCGATTACGGCATCGCCCCAGAGAGCTACCATTTTGTATTGGCCCAGCAGACCCCATTCACGCCAGCGCGCGTGAGCGCTATTGCCATCAGCCGCCACGGTCACCATCGGCTGCAGTTGCATGCGCAGGTTGAGCCGACCGAACGGCAGCCCGGGGCCGTCCGTCAGGCTGCCACCACCGTGACGAGTCAGTAACTCCCTGATGTGAGCCTTTCCCTTGTAAACGCCGTCGACACCCCATTGGAATGTCCCGTCGTCCGTGAAAAGGTCCGCGGCCTCGCCGAAAAAGCCTTTGTCAGTGTAGTAACCGAAGGCGCGACCCAGCCGCTGAACCTTCGTGATGGACTCGACGTAGCTCGTTTCCTCGGCGATCGCCTTGACGCGTGCTTTGAGCGCCGCGAGCCGTGCAGCGTCGTCTTTCGCGAACCCGCTGCTGCACAGAGCGAGCCCCACTAATACGGTCAACGCCAGCGAAACTGCTTTAGAAGGAAAGGCCATCGGCGGGCACCCCAGTTGCTCTCTTTTTGAGGAAGCGTACGACTATCACAAGCCGCTGCTTCCTGCTTTGCTGAGCTGGAAGGGGCACGCAAATACACCCCTCTCGCGGCCGTTCGCCTTCCTTTACCTAATCCTCGCGCCAGCCCTTGCTGACACCGCCCGGCCGACGGGTTCGCGTCCGTGATAGACGAACCCAACGGCTTGTATTCTCCTTGAGGCGCTCGAGGGAAGTCCCTCCTGCCCAAACGGAGCAATCATGACTGACCTGCGTAGGTACGCGCCTGCGATCGCAGCGGCGCTCCTGGGATTTGCCACCCATTCCCTCGCCGTCGCGGCGGCACCTCCCGCCTCGAAATCTCCACCCAACAATTTCACGGCCGACGAGCAAACGCCGGCGGTGATGGCGAAGCCCAAACCGGCATTTGCCGGTCAAACCGAGGCACCCGCGCGCAAGTCCACCACCCGCTTCAAGGTGGAGCCTGTCGCCACGGATCTGTCATCGCCCTGGTCGCTTGCGTTCCTCCCCGACGGCAAAATGCTGGTCACGGAGCTCAGAGGCACGATGCAGGTCATCAACCAGGCGGGGGTGCACTCACCCGTGGAGGGCATTCCTCCGGTCAAGATCGTTGCGGCCCAGGGTCTGCACGACGTCGTGCTGGATCCGGGTTTCGCGCACAACCGCCTGATTTACTTTTCCTACTTCGCGCCGCCCCCGGGCGAGCCTGCCGCCTCTTGGCCGAATACCTTCTTCTACGACCGGGTCTTCAATCTTTCGGTCGCCGAGCGGCGCAGATTGCGCCTCGGGATGGAGCAGGTGGCGCGGGGGCGCCTCAGCGAGGACCAGACACGGCTCGAAGATGTCGCGGTCATCCTGCAAGGCGTCGAGCGGCGGCTGGCCTTCGCACCTGACGGAACGCTCTTTGCAACGGGTGCCGACCGCTTCCGCTTTTACAACGGTGATTTGAGCGGCGGCAGAAACAGCTATGAGAGCGATCTCACCATCCGCAAGAATTTTGCCGGCCGGATCAGCCGAATTAACACCGACGGCACCATTCCGAAGGACAATCCTTTCCTGGACGAGCCCCTGGTGCCACCGGATGTTTACGCGTTCGGGGTCCGCGACCCGGAAGGTGCGGCGATCAATCCCAAGACAGGAGAGTTGTGGGAGGTGGAGCACGGCCCGGCCGGCGGCGACGAACTCAACATCATCCGCGCCGGACGTGATTATGGCTGGCCCGTCATCTCCTATGGACAGCAGTACACGACGGGAAAGCCGGTGGGCTCGGGTCGTTCGACGCAGCAGGGCATGGAGCAACCCATCTACTTTTGGTTTCCGGACGTCGCGCCATCCGGGATGTTGTTCTACACCGGCGACCGATTCCCGGAATGGAAAGGCAATCTGTTCGTCGGCTCCCTCGCGGGTCGTGCGCTCATGCGGCTGGTCCTCGACGGTGATCGTGTCGTCGGGGAAGAGCGCCTTCTAACCGAGCGGAATCAACGCATCCGCGATGTCCGACAGAGTCCGGACGGCACGATCTACGTGTTGTCCGGCGACTCGCTGCTCAGACTCGTCCCCGCGAGCTGAGCGCGGGCATCAACCCGAACCCGTCTCGGGATCGAGTCGCTCCTCATTGCGGAAGGTGCGCGGCGAAACGCCATAGAACTGTTTGAATTCACTGGAGAAGTGCGGCGAGCTGTTGAAGCCGCAACCGAAAGCGATCTCGGTGATCGTACGCGTGCTGTGCGTCGGGTCGCGCAACAGTACGGCGGCGGCCGCGAGCCGACACGTGCGCAGATATTCCGACGGCGTCGTGCAATCGGCCTTGAATGCCATTTGTACGTAGCGTCGCGATACTTGCAGGTGGTCGGCGATTGTGGCCATAGACATGTCCGGGCGCGCGAAGTGCTGTTCGATGAAGGCACGTGCCTGGGCACGGCGTATCTCCAGGTGACTCCTGTGAGGGCGCTTGGTGTTGGCTGCACCGCTCACCGGCACCATCGAGAGCGTCTGAAGGACGGCGCGGACCAGGTCGGGACCGAGTTCCCTGAAGCGGCCGACGCAAGCGATGCTCCAGGCTGATTCGAACATGGTCCGAAGGACCGCATCCAGGCCGTAGGGCAGGTTCAGATGGCGCGCGCGCAGATCGGCGGCGTGCGGCAGGTACTCGTCGACGAGTTTGGCGTCCATGACCAGACACGTGGTGGTGAACTCATGCGGTACCAGCCACTCGTTGGCCATATCCGAGGTGAGGATCACGAATTCATCTGGCGATAGATCGATGGAATCCCGACCCCGGAGTCGCAGCCGCGACGACTGATCCGCCTGCCACAAGTAGTACTTCGCACACTCCCGCGGACGCGGAGTGCGATTCTCGAGATACAACGGTGACATGTGGGACCGCGAGATATCCACCCCGTCGGCGCTCGCCCATTTCAGGACCGCCGGCCGATGCTGTGGCCCCACAGGTTGCACATAGTGCGGCCCGTCGAAGTTCTCGGAAATAGCGTCGCTGATACAGCGAAAGCGCTCCACCAGCTTCGGCTGTCCCGCCTCAAACGTACGTAACGTCATGGCTCGCCCCCCCCAGGATCAGTCTAGTTAGCGTTAGCCCTAACAGCAAGCAAGCGCCGGCAACACGCTTCGCGGCGCCTTAAGCCGATTCGCGTCACCGTAAGCAGGACGGCCCGCCGCCTCGCTAGGATTGAGGTTGAGGCAATTCGTTTGAGGGGGGGTTGCTGATGTCGCACCGACGCACGAGGGGCGCAACGAGACGCCTTGGGCGGCTGGCTGGGCCGGCTATTCTGACGCTCAGTCGAGCAGTTCTCCCCGCCGCGGGGGCCGAAGCGGATCCGGAGGTCAGGCCGGACACGTCAGCGGGGCTCGCTGAGGTCGTCGTGACCGCGCAATTCAGGCGCGAAAACGCGCAGACCACCCCGATTGCCCTCACGGCAATCGATGCGGCTGCGATGTCCGCCCAGGGAATGACCAATCTCGCGGACGCTGCGAACGAGGCGCCTAGCGTCTTCATCGCACCGGCCGCGTACGGCTTCGGGCAGTCGGCGAGCGTGACGATTCGCGGCGTTGGGCAGGCCGATCCCCATATCGCTCTGGAACCCGGCGTCGGCATCTACATCGACGACGTCTACTACGGCATGCTCTCGGGATCGATATTCGAGCTTCTCGACGCCAGTCGCGTCGAGATCCTGCGCGGCCCCCAGGGAACGCTCGAGGGGAAGAACTCGATCGGCGGGTCCGTCAAACTGTTCTCGACCACACCCGGCCCACAGCCCAACGGATATGTTGAAGCCGGGTACGGAGACTTCAATCACTTCGTTGCCCGCGCCGCCACCAGCTTCACACTGCTTCCTGACACGCTGTATGCGCGCGTGTCGGTCGGCGCGATTCGGCAAAGCGGCTATTTAACCGAGCTCGACTACACCTGCGCGACCGGCCAGCCGCTCAACCTGGGACCTGGCCTGAGTGGGTCGCAACGACAGACCACGAACTGCAAGATCGGTGAGGAAGGCGGGAAAGACGTCGTGACGGGTCGCGCCGCGCTGCGTTGGATTCCGAACGCGCAGCTCGAAAACACGCTCACACTGGACGTGACGCAGGATCATTCGGAGAACCCCGCCGGCAAGCTGCTCTTCCAGTCGCCGCTGTGGGCTGGAACAGCCAACTTCATCACCGGCCCTTCGAGCTACACCAACTATGAGACCAACCTGAGTCGCCCCACGGGCACGGGCGCATCCGCGAATCAACCCTATCCCATGCCGAAAACCTCGCCGCTGGATGCATGGGGTGTTTCCAACAACCTGGACCTGAAGATCAACGATGCACTGGAGCTCCGCTCGATTACGGGCTACCGGGACGAGAAAACGGTGTTTTCCCAGCAGACGGACGCCTCGCCCGCGAGCCTCGCCGATCAGCTCTGGAGCATGCAGACCAAACAGGTCACCCAGGAGCTGCGGCTGCTCGGAAACGTAGGCAAGCTGGTGGATTGGACGGTCGGCGGTTTCTACTACAACGCCCATGGCCTCTCCTCCGGTCGAATCGATATCCCGGGCGGGTTCGCACTCGGGGGTGGCGGACTGGATCTGGATTTCCTGCTCAACGACCCCGTGCACACCCGCTCGGAATCCGGCTTCGCCCACGTCGTCCTGCATCCGGTCGAAAAACTGAACGTGACAGTCGCGGCTCGTTATACGGATGATTTGAAGGCGTTCACCTTCAATCGCCTGGGCCTGGACCTGCTGCCCTATCCCCCTCTGGCTTCGCTGGTGAACGTAACGGACTCCTTCAAAGGAACCCGATGGGATTATCGTGCCGCGGTGGACTACCGATGGACCGACGCGCTGATGACGTATGCGCAGGTTTCCACCGGCTATAAAGGCGGCGGCATCAACCCGCGGCCGTACTTCGTCTCCCAGGTACAGCAATTCAACCCGGAGACGCTGCTGACCTACGAAATCGGCTTCAAGAGCGAGTTCTTCGAACACCGCGCGCGTATCAACCTGTCAGCGTACGACAGCAAGTACAAAGACATCCAACTCCAGTTGCTGAGCTGTGACAAATTCTCGCCGTTCGCCGGGGCGCCGTGTGCGATGACGGCCAACGTGGGTGACGCGACCGTAAAAGGCCTGGAATTCGAAGCGCAGTTGCGTCCGACCGAGCAACTCAACTTCGACGCTTCGATCGGCTACACGGATTTCCAATACACCCGCACGGACCCGAGCTCCGGGGTAACCCGCGGCATGCAGAACGTCTACGCGCCGAAATTTACCGCCTCAGCCGGCATTCAGTACGCCTTCGAGTTAGCCAGCGGCAGCTCGATCACCCCGCGAATCGACTACAACTACCGCTCGGAGATCTGGACGCAGCCCGTGAACGCCCCGACCAATCGCATCGGCGGCGTGGGCCTCGCCAATGCCCGCTTGATGTGGCAAGACTCCAGGAAAGAGTGGCAAGCGGCCCTGTCGGTCACCAACCTCACGGACAAGTTCTACTATGTCAGCCAGAATGACGATTCCGGCGTACCATACTTCGCGCTGTGGGCGCAGCCTGGGCCGCCGCGCGAGTTCCTGATTTCGGTGAAGCGCTCATTCTGACAACGCGCGACGCCGCTTTGCGACGAGCCGAGCGGCGGTCTCGACCGGGACCCCGCCCAGAACATTCCGGGCCTTGTACAGTCTCTCCACCGTCAACACGACAAGATCATCGACGGCGGCGAGATCTGCTGCATGAAGTATCTGCCCCTCATCTGGTCCGGCATCTGGCGCAAGCGCGGCCGGACGATACTGATCATGTTGCAGATCGCCGTGGCCTTTGCATTGTTTGGCGTCTTGCAGGGCATGAAAACAGGGGTGGACCAGGCGATTGCCAACACCCGCGCCGATGTACTTTATGTGGGTCCCAGCGCCTTCGGCGCGGCGCCTCTGCCCCGCGCCTATCTCGAGCGACTGCGGGCGATGCCCGGCGTGAAGGCGGCGACGTTCGCCGACGGCTTGCTCGGAACCTATCAAAAGCCAACCCAGGTGGTCTACGTCCTGGGGCTCGCCCCTGACAACATCTGGCTAACACTGGCACCGGAGATATTGAAGGTGTCGCCCAAGGACCTGGAATCTCTAAGGAGGGTCCGCACGGGAGTATTGATCAGTACCGATATAGCCAAGCAATACGGCTGGCACGTCGGCGACCGGATTCCTTTGATGTCAGCGACCTTGCAGACCAGTGGCTCCGGTGAATGGACCTTCGACATCGTGGGCACATTTACAGCTCATGAGATCTCAGCCGGTAGCTACATCGTGGGGAACTACTCCTACATCGACGAAGCACGCGTGGCCCACAAGGGAACTGTCCGAAATTTCTACGTCGAAGTCTCCGATCCAACGCAAGCGGCGGCAATGTCCGAGACGATAGACCGCGCCTTCGCCAACTCGTCCGGCGAGACCAGGTCGGCATCCTTTCGAGAGAATGCACAGCAACAGTTGCAATCGATCGGCGATCTGAGTTTTGTCATCCGCGCCATTGTCAGCGCCGTGCTCGCGGCTATTCTGTTCTCCAACGCCACCATGATCATGCAGTCGATTCGCGAGCGGACACCCGAGCTGGCGGTGCTCAAGACATTGGGATTCACGGATCGGGCGGTGTTCTTCCTGATCCTCGCCGAGGCCATCCTCGTTTGCATCGTGGCTGCCGCCATTGGCCTCGCGCTCGCCCTGGTTGCCTTCCCCTACGCAGGTAAATATGTACCGGGCCTGTCGATGCCGGCCGTGGTCATCGAGATTGGCCTGTTGGCGGCTGTGGGCGTTGCGCTCGTCAGCGCGGCCGTCCCGGCCGTGCGAGCGGCTCGATTGGAGATCGTAGACGCGTTGGCGGGGCGGTGACAGATCACCATGCGGTTCATCAAACAGTTGTTGGCGCTCATTCAAATGAACCTGGCGGGCATCCCGGCGCGGCTCGGGCCGGTGCTCACGCTAGTGCTGGGTGTGACCTGCGCCGTGGGAGTGCTGGTGTCCATGCTCGCGATGGGTGTTGGCGCTCGGCGCCAGGCTTTGGGCAACGTCAACGACAGTCGCGTGATCCTCATGAGCGTGGGTGCACAGGGACCGATGCAGAGCGACATCCCGAAGGACACAGCCGCCCTCATCCGCGATTTGCCCGATATTCGCCGCGGCGCCAACCAGGAGCCCATTGCAGTGTCGATGGCCCTGATTTTCACGGGGGCGGAAAGGAAGGCAGGCGGTAGCCGGACCTACTTTCCCCTGGCAGGGGTGAGCTCCGGATTTACCGACCTGGTGCCGGAGTTACATCTGACAGCGGGGCGCATGTTTCGGCCGGGATTGAATGAGCTCGTCGCGAATGACCTCTGCGCTCGTCAATACAAGGGCTTTGAGATAGGCGACAAGCGCACCCTTCACGGCGGCGACTGGGTCATCGTGGGCCACTTCGTACTGGGGAGCGCTCAAGGATCGTGCCTCGTATACGGTGATGCCGAGAGCGTCCTCTCGGTGTTTGGCCGTGGCAGCTACAACGAACTGCTGGTCATGCTCCAGTCGCCCGCGGCATTCGCGCACTTCGCGAACGCGGTGAAAACCAATCCAACCCTGCGCCTGGATGTCAAACACGAAAAAGAAGTGCTGGAGGATCAGTTCAAGCAGCTCAACGGCATCCTGAATTTCGCGAGCTACTTCGTGGGTGCCATCATGGCCATTGGCGCAACCCTGGGCGCCGTGAATTCGCTCTACGCGATTGTCGACAGCCGGCGTCGGGAACTGGCCACTCTGAGGGCCATTGGATTCGGCGGCGCCCCGATCGTGGCCGGTGTGATCACCGAGTCGATCGTGTTGGCGATTCCAGGCGCCCTGCTCGGCGCCGGGATTGCGTGGCTGTTCTTCAGTGGCCTATCCGCCAGCACCTTCGGTTTTTCCTTCCAACTTGCGGTAACCCCGTCGCTGGTTGCGGTGGGCATTACCTGGGCGCTGATCATGGGGTTGCTCGGAAGCCTGTTACCCGCGCTACGCGCGGCACGAATGCCTGTTACCACGGCCCTGCGCGCAACCTGACTACTGAAGCCATCCGCGCATCCTCTTGAATTCTGTTCACAAGGCGATCGGAATAACGGCGAAAGCGCGCGCGATACCTTTTCCGATACCTCGCTCGGCACCGGTAACCAACACGGATCTCCCTTTGAGCTCTGTCGTCACGGCTCGACGCCATCCAGGAATGTGTCAATGGCCGATGCCGCCGCCGGCTCATCCAGCATCGGTGCATGACCCCGCCGCGGGACGCTCACTGTGACGAGTTTCGGGTGCCGTGCCGCCATGCTCGTCAGGATGTCCGCGCTCAAGATGTCCGATAACTCACCCCGTATGGCAAGTGTTGGGATGGAGCCGAGCTGTGCCCATAGCGGCCACAAGTTGGACGGAACGGCGGACAGATCCGTTTTATTTAATCCATTGAGGACGTTCGGATCGTAGGCGCGGATGGGACGCCCTGATGGGTCCTCCACATAAGTGCGCCGTGCAAACGCCTCCCAGTCACTCGCCACGTAGTCGGGAAACGCGAGCCCGTTGGCACGTTGGGCCTGGCGGGCGGCGTCCTGCCAGGTCGCGATCTGCGCCAGCGCGTTCAGTGAGTCGCGCAGGCGCCGCAGGCCCGAATTGGGCACCTCGGGACCGATGTCATTGAGAACAATGGCTTGCACCCGCGCGGGCTGAGTGGCCGCCATGATCATGGACATGATGCCGCCCATCGAGGTGCCTATCAGCACGACGCGCGCGATCTGCAGTCGATCGAGCAATTGGAACATGTCGCTCACGTAGGTGGCGGGCCGATAGTTGGCCGGATTCGGGTCCCACTGCGATTTACCGCGGCCGCGCTGATCCGCGGTGATGACTCGACAGCGCGCCGACAGGTGTTCGGCCAGCGCCCCGAAATCCGCGCCATTGCGCGTAAGCCCGTGCAGACATAGAACGGTCAGCGATGTGTCCGGGGACCCCCAGGCCTCGGCATGGAGCCGCAGGGTTCCGTCGGCGCTGGGGAATTCAATCGGAGTTCTCATCGCCGCCATGACTCAGCCCAGCACGCTCATCGCCGGGAGCACATCCAACCATAACTGATAGAAAGCCACATAGATTTCTTTCCCTTCTTGATCGTCACGCTTCTGCTCGCGGCCTTCCGCCGCTTCAGCATTCGCTTGTCACGAAATATTCACCACTCCTGGCGGAGCCGAACGCCAGTTCAGCGGTCATATGCTGTGCTCTACCCAAAAACAGGCTTATAGATAATGCTCACAGAAAGCAGGCCGGTGACGCTGCGCGTTCTCATTGTGAGCGATGTGCGAGTTGTGCAGGAAGGCTTGAACTCCCTCCTGGCACAGCGGACTGGAATCGACGTCGTCAGCGCCGTCGACATGCTGCATGCAAGCGATGAGATTGCACGATTACTTCCCGACGTGGTCCTGTTCGATGCTGCGCGCCAGGACAGCGTCGAGTTCGTGAAGACTCTCGTTGCCTCGGCACCTCAGTCAAGGATCGTCGCGTTTGGCGTGAAAGAGACGGCCGAGGAGTTTCTAGCGCTCGCGGCAGCAGGAACAGCGGGCTATATACGCGACAGCGCCGAGAGCAACGATGTTGTAAATGTACTCGGGCAGGTGATGTGCGACGAGCTTCCGTGCTCACCGCGAGCTGCTGCGTCACTGTATCGACGCGTGGCCACGCTCTCGCAGGGAAGCGATGCCCCTAACGGTGTCGCGGTCCCCCTGTCGCGGCGCGAGTTGCAGATCGCGCATTTGATCGATTGCGGGCTGACCAATAAAGAAATCGGACGCCAGCTCGGGATCGAAGCGGCAACGGTTAAGAACCACGTACATAACATCTGCGAGAAGCTGGAGGTGCACCGGCGTGGCGAAGTCGCCGGGCGAATCCGCACTATTGCGCGGGCCCCTCTGCGACTGCCAACTGGGGCGCCGGAAGCGAGTCCGGCGCCCGAAGTGCGTTGAATACGATCAGAAGAAACGACCCGGCGCCTCGGGGCGCATTGGGGGTGACCATGTCGGCCAGCCTTGGAACGAGGCCGGCCAGTAGGCGGCGGGCATTGCGAACCGATCTGCGCCATCCGAGAACCCCATGCTCAAGGTTTGGCCCCAGGGAATGCGCGCCAAATCCGGCACGCCGGCACCGCCACGCTGCGGATCGGAGAACCGCAGTACTGCGCTGACCCTCATGAGTTCGAAGAGAGCTTGAACACGCTGCTCCGAGCGCGGCCTCAACGACCCCTCCTGGAACAGGGGATGATGGGCCAGCACCAGGGCGGCGAACCCGGTCACATGTGCCGCAGCCGCCGAGGTACCGTCCGCGGCCGCATAACCATTGCCCGGAACCGTCGATACGACAGCTACGCCTGGAGCCGAAAATGCAACCTGCGGGCCTGCACCGCTGAAACGCGCCGGGAAGACTTCGTCCCTGCCAATCAGCGGCCCAACAACACTCAGCGCGTGAGAGCTATCTGCTGGAAATTCCTTGAGCTTCCCCACCGCAGCGACCGCCATGACTCCCGGCAGTGTGGCTGGGAATGAGAGCAGGCCGCCGGAATTCCCCGCTGCAACAATGCAAGCGATGCCTTTTTGTCGCGCCTCCTGCAGCTTCTGGCTCACCAGTTCGGAGAGTCCGTCACTCACGACACTGATGTTGATGAGGTCGAGGTCCCTCTCGATGCATTCATCCAGCGCCGCCAATAGATCGCTGACTCGACCCTCGGGAATGACCTTGAACACGTGCAACTCAGCCCCCGGGGCGCAACCGACAATGCCCTGCTCGGTGATCGATGCGTTGATGATGCCGGCGCAATGCGTGCCGTGCGATACGAGGTCTTGGGTCCAGCTCGTGTCCGTAGCGCCGGTGACGAAGTCTTTGCCCTGGGTGACGTGTCGCAGCAACGGATGTGAAGTGTCGCAACCCGAGTCGATGATGCCGATTTTGATGCCGCTTCCCGAGAAGCGACCGTCGGTCGAATTGAACCCCATCAGGCGCTGACCCCAGCCGAGCAATCGTGCGCTCGGAAAGTTAGGAAAGAGCTCGTGGAGAGGCCGCAGCTTCACCGTGTTAATGCCGGAACTCAAGCGAGGCGCCGATATAACTCGATCCCAGTGATTGGAAGCAGCACTGACGAAGAGCGTCTGGATTGCCTCGATAGAACCCCCGAAGAAGGTAATGCGCGCAGTTCCGGTCTCGTCCGTGAGTGCCTGTGCGGGTAATTCACCTCCGCAGACGATGACCCTCGCTCTGGCGAGCGGTTGATCGCGCTCGCCGATCACGCGAATCGTAACGTCCGTGGCAGTGGAGCGCAGCGGCAATAGCGCTGCAATCGTCAGGGCGCTTGGTACGGGAAGGTAGTCCGCACAGGCCAACAGCGAGTCACGCTCGATGATCAGGTGTGGAGGTGCAACACTACGCAACCGCTGCGCCTTGCCTTCATCGATCTTGGCAACGATGACCTCGTCTACGCTGCTGCCTTCGGCGGTGAAGGGCTCCGTGCCGCCCAGCTTGATACGCTTGATGACTTCGACGTTCTCCTGATGACTCAGATATTGAACAACATCGTCCATTGAATGTTTGAAATCGACGAACGCCCGACCACCTGGAGCGGTACGAGTGCCGATGATGTAACGCTCACGCCGCCTGCCGGGAGGCGCTGCGGCGAAACCGCCGTCTCCACCGTTGCCTGAGTCCCGCGGCACTGAGCGTTGCGCCCCGGTTGCCCTCCTGGTCGAATCGTCGCCAGCTTCGCTCGTCCTCTTTGTGGCCACATTCGGCCGTTCGTCTTTTTCCGCCATCGGAATATTCCTTTATCACAAGGTTGATTTGGCAGGGCGCGCCTCGGCGGGTAAGTCGCTCACTTACGACGCACCGAGGCACACTGCTGATTCCTCGAGTGCCCGCTATTGGATCGTCTGCTGCCGATTGGCACCCCATGCCTGAGCTTGAGGGTTGAATCCGCCATAGCCGCCCTGCCCGTAGCCCGCCTGAATGGCGCCGGCGAAAGGATTCTGTCCGAAATATTGACCACCGCCGCCGAGCCCGAAAGGTTGTCCGACGCCGCCATACGGCGGTCCGATTCCGGCGAACGCCTGTCCTGCGCCGAACCCGCTCGGATAGCCTTGTAGGCTCTGTGCGACCAACTGCTGAGCCAGTTGATGGACCGCGATACCAATCTGCTGGGTCACGGCCGCGTGAGCGGCTAACTGTTGCGCGAGCTGGCCGAGCACCGTGACCAGGTGTTGTGCAGGATGCTGTAGCGCCTGCCCGGAATCCTGACCGAACGACACATTGCCGCCACTCATGCCGGGCTGCCCAAACAGGCCCGGACTCATTTGCGGCCATCCCGCTCCCTGCAATCCGGGAAACTGAGAAGCCAGACCCTGGGGGGAATACTGCGAAAAGTTTGACACCATTGGAGGCTCTCCATGTTTAGAAAACGCGCGAGATCTGTAGCGCTGCGACAGGGCCGTCAGCAGCGGCATGTATGATTGGCCGGACGCCGGCCGCGCGGAATAGTCCAAACATCCCAGTCGGGGTACAAAGATGGGCTACGCGCCTCTGGCCTGGGCCGGGCCGCAACGAATCAGAGGCGTAACAGGCTGCTGCTTGCAGCGACAGCGACCATGAGCGCGGCGACCAGGAAGAATGCCGCTGACAGGCTGCTTTGATGGGCGATGAAGCCGATTCCCGCAGGACCCGCAAGAATACCAGCGTAGCCCAATGTCGTAATCGCAGGTATCGCCACTGCTTGCGGCATTGTCGTTTGCCGGCCCACTGCCGTGTATAACACCGGCACGATGTTGGAACAGCCGAGACCGACCAGCGCGTAGCCTACCAATGCGACCTGCCACCATGGGGCCGTCACAGCCAATGCGATTCCTCCCGCAGAGAGCAGGCCCCCGGCAGCGAGGACGGCACGCCTGCCGATAGTGGCGACGATGCTATCCCCTGTCAGCCGACCCAATGTCATGGCCAATGAGAAGCTGGCAAAGCCAAAGCCAGCTTGGGCCGAAGGCATACCGCGTTGCTCGGTCAGAAATACCGCACTCCAGTCCAGCATGGAGCCTTCCACCAGGAAGACGATGAAGCAAAGCACGCCGAGGAAAAGAACGATGCCGTGCGGAATGGCAAATGGGGGGCCTTCGGCGGGATTGCCATAGGACAACAGCGCGGGGTAAGCCATCAACAGAGCGGCCACGATAGTAACCACAACGACCAGCGTGCTGGCCAGCGCAGACATATTCAATATTAACAAAGCGCTGGTGCCCGCGGCACCGACGATGCCGCCAAGGCTGTAGAAGCCGTGAAATCCCGACATCATCGGCTTGCCGCTGGTACGCTCCACGATGACGGCCTGTACGTTCATTACGCAGTCCGTCGAGCCCAGAGCGACGCCGAAGACGAAAAGCGTCGTGACCAACAGTGGCACTGATGACAGTGTCGCCAGAAAAGGCAACGTGGCGCAAAGAAGCGCAGAGGACACTGCAAGCACGATCCGACAACCATAGCGCGTGCTCAACGCGCCGGCGATGGGCATCCCGAGGATTGACCCTGCTCCCAGGCAGAGCAATGCGAGGCCAAGAGCAGCCTCATCCAATCCGGTACGAGCTTTCGCAAAGGGTACGAGTGAGGCCCACGCCGCCGCCGCGAAACCCGCGATTAAAAATAGCAGCCGCGTCGATCGTTGCTCGGCTCTTGCCGTGATCGGTCGTTCAGAGATTGCGCTCAACGGCTCTCGCCCGGGCCTCGAAGCATGGACGCACAGTACCATGTTCGCTGCTTGCGGTCCCGACGGGAGAGAACCCCGCCCCCCTCCGCTGAAGCACGCCGCCTAAGGGCGACCCGGTCGATCACGCAGGGTATGTCCGGCTCAAATGGGTGACATGCTCCAAGATACGAGTAACGTAAACTTCACGCTCCTCGAGCCTCCGGCCTACGCTCCCCGTATGCTTTCAGTCGTCCTCTTCGGTTCGATGTCCGCTTCGCTCGAATCCTCGAGCAGCGCTCGAACGCTCGCGTTGGCTCCACGGGTCGCCGAACTGCTGGCCTTCCTGGCGCTCGGTCGCGGGGAATACTTCTCACGGGCCGACCTGGCTGACTCGATCTGGGGCGATCGGGCCCACGAGGTGACGGCAGGCACCCTCAACACCGCACTGTGGAGGTTGCGGCGAAGCATCGAGCAAACACCCGCCCTGCCAGGGGACTTCCTGGTCACCAATCGACAAGGGGCTGTCGGTCTCAACGGCCCGCGCCCCGTAAGCATCGATGTCGCCGAGTTTGAACGGCTGACCCGACCCGGCCTATCCAAGCCGGTCGAGCTGCTCACCGAAGCTGATCGCGAGGCGTTGCGTGCAAGCATCGCGTTGTATAGGGGCAACGTACTCACGGGCTTCTGCGGCTTATGGGCGTTGCGTGAACAAGAACGGCTTCGTAACACCTATCTCAACGCCGCAGGGCGTTTGATGCACCTTTCCGAACTGTGCCGTGAATACGACGATGCGATTCACTACGCGCGCTTGGTACTGGCCGTGGACGAGTTGCGCGAGGACGTGCATCGCGATCTCATGCGCTACCTTGTGTGCAACGGACAACGTGCCCTGGCGCTGCGCCAGTTCGAAGTCTGTCGCGCCGCTTTGCGCCGTGAGCTGGCGATCCAGCCCATGAATGAGACGATGGCGGTCTACCGGCAGATCGCGGATGGTGCCACGGAAGGCTCAAAACCCGTGCAGCCGCTAATGCCTCAACGCCTGGTCCCTGCCGAGCCGACCTGGCCCGCCACGGCGGTGCACCAAGTGCAAGCCGCCCGGCATCTGCTCGCCGAAGCAGACGACCACCTCAAAAAAACCCTCGATCTGATTCAACACTGAGTCCCTCCCCACGGGGGAGCCCCTCCACGGGAGAGTGCATCCCGGGCAGCCCATTCTGCCATCACCGCAGAGCAACACCACGCTGCGGCGGACTCGACTGCGCTCGTGAGCCGGTTACGAGCGTGTGATCAGACGGTGAGTGAACGGTGATGGCCCGGTGATGGGGCATGGGCATACTGAAGACCATAGTAGTTGGAGCGGTAATTGCCTCCCGTCATGTCGCTCCTTGGAGATCGTTCCGCTTCGTTCATCGTGCGAATCTGGCGCGAACGGGGTGAGGGACTGGATGCAACGGTTGAATGGCGTGGTTCGATCGAGTGTGTGGAGGGCGGAGAGAAGGTTTATTTCCGAGACCTGAGCGTGATGGGGAGCTTCCTCAAAACGCACTTGCAGCGGATCGGGATCGACGCCCAGACCCACCAGCCCAAAAAAAAGCGCCGCCGGCGCTGACTGAAGAGACCCGGGTGTTACAGAGGTGTTTCATGACACAAACATTAGAAGCTGAGTACGAAGACCGCTCGTTCGCTGAAACACCGTTCGTCGAGCCACGCTACGAAAGTTACGAAAGCTACGAGGAGCCGCAGCGCGAGAACGGAGCCGCCGGCGAGGCTCATGCTCCCGGCGGAGGGCCTTGGAATTTCGAAACGCCGTTCGAAACCATGGAGTCATTCGAGTCCGGCGGCGCGCCGGCCACGACTCCCGAAGTTGCGGCGATGGCGGAGATCCTGGGCGAGCTCAAGGACCATTTGCTCCGCGAATCGCTCGAAGCCCTCGCCACCGAGGCGATCGAGACTCACGCGGAGCAACTCGCAGGCGAGTACGGCAACCTCGAACAACGCGAGGTTGCGTCGGAGCATCTGCTCAACGATCACTTCGCGCCGCTCGCTGCGCAGATGGAAGCGTCGCTCGACCGGCTCTTTGAGCGTTTCGAAAGTTACGAAGCGGCCGCGCTGACCGAGGCGGAGATCGAGCGCGTCGTCAGCGAGGTCGCGCCGGCGGCCAGCCCGTTCGCACCGGCCTCCGAGCAGTTCCTCGGTGGTTTGTTGCGCAAAGCCGGCAAGCTCGTATCGGGTGCTGTGCGAGCGGTACGCAGCGGTGTTCAAGGTGCGGTCAGTCTCGCAGGCAAGGGCCTCGCAGCGATCGGCAAGTTGGCGCTGGGGCCGTTGCTCAAAGGCCTCAAGAAATTGGGCATTTTCCTTTTAAAGCACGTGGTCAAGTTCGCGCTAGGGCAGTTACCGCCGGCGCTTCAGCCCATGGCGCGTCAACTCTCAGACAAACTGTTCAAAGCGCTCGGTGAAACGTACGAGGCGCAAGGCGAAGCGTACGAGTCCGAGTCGACCGATCACGAGCAGACTGAAACCCACGCCGTTCCAGCGGGCGTCGACGTTGCCCGGCTCGAAGCCGAGTTTGATGTCGCGGCGGCACAGCTTTTGTTCACACCGGAAGGGTCCGAGGCCGAATACGTCACTGAAGCGTACGGCGAAGCCCCCGACCGCTCACTCAACGAGTTGGATGACGCGCGCGCCGGCCTGGTGCGAGAGCTGCAGACCCTCGAGGCCGGCGAGTCCCCACAGCCCGTCATGGAGCAGTTCTTGCCCGCGATGTTGTGGCCCGTCGCCAAGACGGCCATCACGGTCATGGGGCGGCCGAAGCTCGTGGGCTTCATCGCTAAACTGCTGTCCGGTCTCATCAAGCCCATGATCGGTGCACCGGCCGCGGGGCTGCTCGGGCCGGCGATTGCGGATGCCGGGTTGCGCATTTTCGGGCTCGAAGCCGAAGCAGCTGCGGCGGATCCGCGCGCACTCGCCGCCGAGGCGCTCGCGGCAACGGTGGAGGAGACTGTGAATCGTCTCGCCGAATTCCCACTCGCGACCTTTGAGAATGAAACACTCCTCGAATCGGCGGTGCGTGAGTCGTTCGAAGATGCCGCCGCGACGTATTTTCCAAGCGCGCACATCAAGCCCGAGTTACGCGAAACCGAGGACCAACCTGGTGTATGGATGCGCCAGCCGCACGACACGCACCGGAAGCGCTACGCGAAGTTCAGCGACAGCATCCCTGTCACGATCACACCGCGGGTCGCCGATAGCGTGCAGACATTTGGGAATGCGAGCTTGCGTGATCATCTGCGCGATCGCATGGGCATGCCGGAATCGCAACCTCTCAAGACCCACGCGCGGATCTATCAGGTACTCCCCGGCGCAACCACGTCGTCGATCGCTCGAGCAGAAGGAATTCATCCGCGCGATTTGCACCCGCTTACGCCACAAGCGGCCGGTGCGCTGCTCGGCCCCCGCGCCGCGGGGCTCGGGCCACGTACGACGCTGCCCGGCTCGCATATTTCGACGCCGCACCGGCTACACCTGCGACAGCGGTTGTACTACCTCGAGCCGCCGAACGGACGCAAGCATCAGTCACGTACACACGCACGGCTGGCGCGCTCGGAAGTGTCGATCGATCTGCGCAAGGGACAGATCAAACTTTGGCTCTACTTGAGCGAGCCGCTCGCCCAGAAAGTGTCCGCCGAGCTGGTCAAGCCGGGCAGCACAGCCAACGCGTACAGACTGGTACAACCCCTGATCGGGCGTGCGGCGGCGCTGTTGAAGTCGGCCTTGCTGGTGCGTCACCTGCCTCCGGCTCTGCGGATCATCGGCGAAACGCCGAATATCGAAGGGCGACGACCGACGTGGCTCAACACTGTCGGCGCGCAACTTTCCGGCAAGGTTGCCGGGTGGGCCGCGCAACAGGTGGCGCAGTACCTGCGCAACAACGTGGAAGCGTTTCGCAAACTCAGCGCATCGGATCAGGATGGCGTCACCTTGCGGATCGTGATGACCCGCATTCCAGGGATCGAAGCTCTGCGGCAGCTCGCGAAAGGCCAGGCGGCGCGCAGTATTCAACGAGGCGCGAGCTGGCCCCCAGGCGACCCTGACTTCGAAGTCGTCGCTCGGCCCGGATACGCGATCGGATAAAGGCTGCCGCGATGTTACCCACAGATCGAGTAACGGAAGGTCTCAAACGGCATGTCTTGCGCCAACTGGCGCATTGGGAAGGCGCCGCCGAACGGCTCGACGATTTTGAGGCCTCAGCGACGCCGCAGGCGTGGGCGAACCTGGAAGCCCGAGTCGGTGTCACGTTGCGCGGCGAGTTGAAGGAGGCGCGCGAACAACTCAAGCGGGAGGCCGCCGTCGTTCGTGCCAGCTTCAGCGCGGCGCGGCTGCGGCCTGAGTTCGAGCAACTCGATCGTCAAGTTGCGCGTCTACGCCAGCGCTATATGAGGACCGAGCTGTTGGTGGACTTCTTCGTGGATGCGGTTCGATCGCGCACCAATCCCGAGTTGGCCATACAGCTACGCGCGTGTGATGTGATGGCCGAGCGCGCGATTGCCAGCGCGTTGGAGCACCTCGGTGAGAAGTGTCCTCCCATCGTGACCTATTTCAAACCGGGTCTGGGCGCCGCAATTCTGCGCCTCGGGACGGCGCTCTGGGACGGCTCGCTCAGCCAGGTCGCCGCGATTAAAGTGACCTACCACAACCGGCTCCGTACGACGGCGCTCTTCCATGAGTGCGGCCATCAGTTCGCCGCAGTGAGTAACTGGAACGAGGCCTTCCATCAACTGCTGTTGCGCGAGCTAACGCCGGGTGGGGCCGAGATCGCGCAGCAGGTCGCCAGTTGGTCGGGCGAGATTGCGGCGGACGCATTCGCCTTCGCGCAGTCCGGATTCGCGGCCGTCGTCGCCGTCTCTGACGTCATATCGGGCACCGATGCCGACGCGTTTCGTTTCATCCCCGGTGACCCGCATCCGATCGCGTACTTGCGCGTGATGATGGGCGTGCAGATGTGCCGGCAATTCTACGGTATGGGGCCGTGGGATGAGTTGGCCGAATCGTGGACGTCATTACATCGGGTCGCACGGGCAGATGCGTTTACCGCAGCGCTAATCGATGCGGTCATCCCGCTGTTACCTCGCATCGTCACACTTTCGCTCCTGACCGAGCTGCCCTGCTTCCGTGGCCGGCGGCTCGCCGATCTGGTTGATCCGCAGCGCGTGGCTCCTGCCGCGTTGCGACAACTGCAGCGCGACGCCGGAGCCGCCGCCTTTACATCGACGCATTGGATCTGGACAGAGTGCTTGCGGCTCACCGCGCTCTCCGGACTGCGGTTCGCCACCGAACCGGAGTCCGGGCGCGAGATTCTCAAAGAGCAGGAAGCCTGGATGGTGAAGCTCGGACAGCAGGCTACCGTACGTCAGGCCGCCTGACATGGCGAAAAAAATACCCGTCGCACCGCGAAGAGGAACACAACAGATGAGCGAACACCATACGTCGCAAGCCTCCCCTACCGGGGCCAAGGGCTCGCAAGTCCAACCATCCGACACATACCGTCCGCCAGTGCAAACGCATCGTGATGGCGACGTCGACGTCAACGTTAACATCGATGACAACTTTGGCGTCACACGATTGAGCGCCGACCAGGTCAAAACGGCACGCGCACTGCACCGTCTCTTTCAAAGCCTGTGCGGCGGCCAACCGGGTCAATACTGGCCACAGGCCCTGTTGGATTCGGCGGGACGCTTCAATCGTCCGGTCTTTCCAGCGCGCGATAACGGAGGGAGGCAGTAATCATGTTTCTTCAGCTCATCATGCCCACGGCCGGCCCGCCGTTTCCCGTCCTCAGCGCGGCCGCGTTGCAGAATCTTGACAGCCTCTTTCTGTACACACCGCTACAGATTTCGGCGCTCGTCGAGACGGTCTGGCGCAACCGCTATAACGCGGCGAGCGCGACCTTCACGCCCTGGCCACAGTGGATGACGGCCGCGCTTCTCTCGCAGACGGATCCCAGCGGCGCCAACCCGAATTTCATTTCGGGGTATACCTTCCCACCGTCTCCGCTACCGGGTGCGGGCAATCCGCAGTGGCCGTTTCCGCTGCCCTCGGGTGCGGCGTTTGTGTCGCCCGACCAGCTTCCCGGTGTCGCGCTCGTGGGCGGCTTGGTTCAGCCCACCAACTGGGATCACCTGATCTATGCCTACCTGATCGAGAACACGCGCATCTTCGACATCTTCGCGCGCCTGCTCGAGACATATGCGTTCTCTGAAGACCTCGAGACGCCGAGCCCTGCGGCGCAGAACTTCTGGCGCAACACCGAGTACCTGATCTACGGCGATGGGATGCCGTCCATGATTTGGAACACCACCAGCCGGGCGCGCCGCGATGAAATCGCGAACCGCCAGACCGTGTACAACTGGATGTTCGGGATCGACGTATCGCATGGCGTTGAGTTGGCGAAGGAGCACCCGTACCGCAAACCGACTGCATCGAACCGGGATTTCTTTCCCACCTTCGAGGCATTCGCGAGCCAGGTCTGGGGCGGCATCATGAACGCGAAGAACAGTTCCGGGGCGAACACGACCGATCCGGTCGCGATCGCGACCGCGGCGCGTCGCCTCTACGACATGATGGCCACACGCCGCATCAACGGAAATCTTTCACGCGAGGAATTTCGCGCGGTCTCCATCATGTCGTGGCTGCACTTGGCAGTGAGCTACGACTCGCCAGCCGTGGTCGACCTCAAAGCGACCGCGTCCAGCCCGGAGCAGCGGCTGGCGAAGCTGGCGGCACGCGTGGGTTTGAACGCACACACGAGGGCTAAGCCATTGTTTGATCTCGCCCAACCCTTCTCGTTCCTCATGCAGTCGATCGAGCTGGGTGCATTCAACGATCCGGGCGGCGCGGCGCTGCTGTACAACATCATACCTCCCAACAACGTGTCCGAGCTGAACGCCGAAATCGTCATTGACCAGTACGGCCTCGCCACGGGCAGAGATCTCAAGGCGACTAGTGTCGTCTCGGAGAGGCCGCGTCCGCCGATTGCTCCACGCCCGCCAGCTGTTACGCGTTCAACGGCGCGTCAGTTGCCGCCTCGTTGACCGAACATGTCGCTGCGAGCGCCCGATTTGCCGGATACGGAGGGACCGTTTCTCTTCCCCTCTGCGCGCACCACGACGCGCCAACCGGACACGGTGGATCTCGAAGGACCCTTCGAACTGGGTGAGGTGGGGGTGAGTCCGGCGCGCGCGGCGCCGGAAGTGGGATCGGAGACCCCCGCTGTTGGGAGTAGTTGTCCCGCGGAAGTCGCGGAGGTCATTCATGGGTGGGGACAGTACCAGGACACGGTAGAACGTCTGCCGCAGGCGGAGCGCGACAAGGTCAGTAGAATTGCGGATCTCGTCGTCGCGAGTTTCACAACTCCCGGATGCGTGCCACTGGGCCAGATTACTGTCGTTGGACACGCCGACAAGGACTTCCACGGTGCGGCATTCGAGAAGAAAGTCAGTGACGAGAGAGCGCAGTCGGTCGCAGCCGCGCTCAGCACGGCCATCATCAAAGCATTCAAAGCACGAAAAATAGGACACCTGGCAAAGGGCGCGATCGCCTTTCTGCCAAGTCCAATCGGGGTGGGCGCCACTCAGCCGGACTCTGCCAATGTACCTCGTGTCACCGACAGAACCTTGAATCGACGGGCGGAGATTCAACTGCGCCAGCGCGGCGCGCCGGTACCTCCTCCCGATACTTTTGACGCCCGAGTCGAGAGATTCCTGCGGCTACTCGCGACCAACAAGGTGGTGCCCGATCCGTCGGGCAAGCGAACCGAACGGGCCAAGTGCATCCTGGGCAAGATTCGGCGCCCGGGAATTCTCGACGTGTTCGTGGACGGAACGACGGCCAATCAAACCGTGGGGACCCACAAGGTCGGCGGGAACCTGTGTAGTTTTGAGGGAAAATACGATCCACCGGCGATTTCCAACGCCGACTTCGCAAAGTTCCTGGGCACTGTCAATAACGTTCTCAAAGGTCCGGGATTCGGGCCGACTGTGCCCGACGCCAAGATTCTTGCGGGGCTGTCGGGCCTGATCTTCATGATCAATGAAGGCATCATTCGCGTGGAGCGCTATATCACTCTCAATTCCACTGACTTCGGCTACGTCGGGGACAAGACCCGAGGCACGCGACTGTCCTCCATCTTCGCCGATCACTTGAACGATGCGAACAGCATTTACTCCTGTTACAAGGACTTTCACGGAAACGAGTAGTTATGCAGGCGTATTTCGAAGTGGAAATGGGCTTTGCTGAG
>JAQGOE010000328.1 GCA_028293725.1 Gammaproteobacteria bacterium
TTTATCCCGAGCTCAAGGGGAAACGGGTGCGCGGTCGGCTGGAAGGCAATAAGGTGGTGCCGTACTACACGCGTGGAGAGTTAGCGACGGATCTCGCCCTCAAGGGTCACGAGATCGTCTGGATTGACAGCGCCTTCGAGGCGATGATGTTGGAAGTGCAGGGCTCGGGGCGGGTGCAACTTCCTGACGGGAAGGTGATCCGGTTGCAGTACGCCGATCAGAACGGTCAACCGTATCACTCCATCGGGCGCTACCTCGTCACGATAGGAGCGCTTACCGTCGAGCAAGCAAATCTCCCGGGCATTCGTGAGTGGCTCATGGCGCATCCGGAGCGGCTTCGGGAAGTGTTGGATGCCAATCCCAGCGTGGTGTTTTTTAGCGAGGCGTCGCTTGGAGATCCCAACCTCGGTCCGAAGGGCGCGCAGGGGATTCCGCTCACGACGGGACGCTCCATCGCGGTCGACCCGAAGTGGATTCCCCTTGGGACGCCCGTGTTTCTGGCAACTACGCTGCCGGACTCGGGTGAGCCGTTGCAGCGGCTCGTGATCGCGCAGGATACGGGTGGGGCGATCAGCGGGGCGCCGCGAGCTGATTATTTCTGTGGGAGTGGGCCGCAGGCCGCCGACCTTGCGGGGCGGATGCGGCAGCAGGGGAGTATGTGGTTACTGTGGCCGCGGGATGTGCCGTTGCCGCCGAGAACTCAATAAGCCGTCAGGGACTTCTCCGTCTCCGGCGTCACCGGGATATTTGAGGGCCCCGCGAACACGATCGGCACTGACACCGGCGTGAAGCCGGCGTTGCGGACGACGCAAAAGTGCAGGTGGGGGCCCGAGCTGAAACCTGTGTTGCCGGAGTTGGCAATGTACTCGCCACGCTCGACGTGCTCACCGATGTGAACGCGAATGGAATCCCAATGCAAATGGGCATACATCGCAATCGTGCCGTCGTCGTGCAGTATTTCGATGACGTTAGCCTGGTCCATCATCGCCGGCGATACTCCGCCCCTGAATGCATCGTGGCGTACGTTGATGACTGTGCCTTCCCTGGCTGCGTAGACCTGTGTTCCGTCGGGGAGAGCTATGTCCACGGCGTACTGGCTGTCGGGGCCGGTGTGGGTAAATTGTGACGGGTAGGCCTGCGAGATCACAAAGCTGGCACCGACGGCAAATGGAGCGCGAT
Organism: Gammaproteobacteria bacterium; assembly: GCA_028293725.1. Next base: position 1,180 of record JAQGOE010000328.1, read on the forward strand.
AAGGACGGGGAGGCCGGTGTTGTGCTTGCGGTGACCCGAGAACGATTTCCCATTGATATTTGAGATCTTTGGCGCTGGCGCCGGCGTTCTCGATGCTGACCAGCAGTTCCTGGCTGCGGGGCTGCAATATTGTCCGGTACAGGCTGCCGGTGGGAACGTTGGGATCGTCGGTGTGCAGTATCCGTGCTTCGTAGGTCGCCACGCAGAGGCAGTCGTTGATCGCTGTGAGCCGGGACGTGGTGCCGCTGTTAGTCCGCGCGATTGTGATGTTCAGGGATTCGCTCTGGTGGCCCAGACTGATGGAATCATCGTGCTCGGCGGACGGCGGAGCCTTGTCCGTGAAAATCCATTGCCCGTTCGCGTCCTTGTATTTGTAGGCGGTCTGGGAGATTGACGCGGCACTGTAGAATACGAGCGTTACGGCCAACGCCCAGCGGGACAGCAGGGTAAAGCGGCGGATCACGCGCCGCAGGCGGTGGTCATCACCTGCCTGGCCGTTTCACGTTTGGCTTCTGCTTCCGAGTCGCTCAAGAAAACACGGTTGCCGTCGGCATCCAGTTTGTAGATGCGGCCGGCGTCCTTTACGGAATTGTAGTTGTCGCGCGCGACCCGGCAGCGGGCCTCTTTGTCGTGGTGCTGTTGTGCCTTGGCTCTGCTGTCGCTGGCCTGTTGTTTCTTGCGCTGGTCGTCCTCGGCCCTGAGCAGTTGACGTTCCTTCGCAAGGCGCTCGGCTTCGGCGGGATCGGCCTGCTGAACGCTGACATCCGCCTTCTGAGCGCCGGATGAGTTGGGCCGGTCCGAGTAGGTGACGTGTCCCTGGGCATCCACTGACCTGTAAATCTGGTCGGCCTGCGCGGCTCCCATGGCGGACGCAAAGAGGAGGCCTGCCGTGATTACGGCGGCCCGTCCCGTGGACCTCGCTGTTCGCTGTGAAGATGACACATCACACCCCAGATTATTCTCGAGTTTACTGTGGCTGGCCCGTTTCCCGGGGCGATACCGGTCACAGATCGGGCACGAATCAGGTGCGCCAGACCTTCAGCAGGCTCGCAATGGCCGCGATGAGTTCGGTTGCCTCGAGCGGCTTGGAAATGTGCATCTGGTATCCAGCGAGCAGGGAACGCTGGCGGTCTTCCGCGCGAGCGTAGGCCGTGACCGCGATCGCGGGAATACGCCCCATCGGCGAGGTCAGCGCGCGTACCTGTTGTATCAGGGCGTAGCCGTCCATGCCTGGCATGCCGATGTCGCTCAAGAGCAGATCGAAGGTGTGATTGCGTAGCGAGTCCAACGCGACTCGTGCGTCGCCCGTGCAGGTTGGAATCGCGCCGCGCTCATGGAGAATGCGGGCCAGGAGGACTCTGCCATCGGGCTCGTCATCGACGACCAGGATGCGAAGGTTATCCAGTCGAGGCAGCTCGATGGCCGGCGGCTCGCTTGGCACAGGCGCGCTGGAAGCAGAACTTTCGCTGGGAGCGGGATCGACCATCATTACGGGCAACGAGACGACGAACGTGGCGCCTTGATTCTCGCCGGCACTTTTCACGCGAACCGAGCCGCCGTGCAGTTCGACGAGGTTCTTCACGATCGAAAGCCCCAATCCCAGACCGCCGTAGCGCCGCGTAGTCGAGGCGTCGGCCTGGCGGAAGCGATCAAACACGTAAGGCAGGAAGTCCGCGGAAATGCCGGCGCCGTTGTCTTCCACTACGATTTCGAGGTGGGAATTCACTCGCCCGAGGATGATCTGGATGAAACCGCCGGCGGGGGTGAACTTCACCGCATTCGTGAGCAGGTTCCACATCACCTGTTGCAGACGGTTGGGGTCGCCGCGGGTGGCCCCAATGCCGGAATCGATGAGGGTACGGACGCGCAGCCGCTTGGCTTCGGCGGATGGGCTCACCGCCTCGATGGCCGCGTGGATCACTTTGTCGAGATGCACGGTCTGCACCTCCAGGTGGAATTTGCCGGCCACAATCCGGTTCATGTCGAGCAGATCGTTGATGATCTGCGCCTGGGAGCGCGCGTTACGCTCGATCGCATCCAGGCCGAGCCGCCGGTCGGCGGGGCTCAGGTTCGGTTGCTTGAGCAGTGTTGCCCAACCCTGGATCGCGCTCAGTGGCGTACGCAACTCGTGTGACAGCGTGGCGAGAAACTCATCCTTCAGGTGGCCGAGGCGCTCGGCCTCCGAGCGTGCCGAGCGCTCGGACTCGAGCAGTTGCGCCCGGGCTATCTCGGCGAGCTTGCGCTCCGTGATGTCGACGGCGATGCCGTACATTTGGGTCGCCTTGCCGAGCTCGTCATACAGGACATGTGCCTGGGTCGCGATCCAACGCAACTCGCCGTTGGGTTGATGGATTCTGAATTCCACGACGAGAGTGCTGTGAGTGTCGATCGCTTGCTGGATCGATTGCCGCGCGGATGCGCGGTCTTGCGGATCGATGATCGACATCAGACCGGCCGAGGAGCTGTCGAAGGTTTCGGGCGTCGTGCCAAAGATCTCGTGAAGTTGCGCGCTCCAGTCAGCGCGATCCGTCAGCAGGTTGCGACTCCAGAGCCCAACCCGGCCCGCCTGCAGCGCCAGAGCGAGAATCCCTCCATGCTCCGAAAGCGCCGCGTCGAACCATCCGGCGGTCGTGGTGTTCTTGTGCATGAGCGCTGAAATAATAGCGAGGTCGTCATGCACACGCGACCCGTACTTGAGCTTGTCCGTCGCGAGCTCTCTCGGGTCAGCCGCGCTCTCCGTAGCGCTGCATTGCAGCATCCAGGGTGCGTCCGCGAATAGGCAGAATTATGGCGGCGTACTTCCCAGTAGGGCGCTGAACTGATCGTCGGGGAGTTGTGATCCGCCTGTAGTCCAGACCACGTGGATGGCCGTGGAGGGAAGGGCCGCGCCAGCGTTGCGTGCTGCTTCGAGGAACAGCGGCACGGCGGCGAAACCAGACGTCGCCGAGGGTTCGAGGCGCAATCCGGACTCCTTCCAGGCCCGCCGCACCCAATCCAACATCGCGGCATCGGTTACCGCGATGGCGGCGTCAATGCTCGCACCGACAGAGCTCATGACCAGTTTGGAGGCAACCGGTACCGCGAGACCGTCAGCGATCGTGTCATTGTCGAGGCCGATGTCATACACACTCACCGGCGAGCCGTGGCCTACGGCTAGCGCCGCGAGTACACAGGCAGAGGCGACCGGCTCGACAAAGACGCAACGCACGTCAGCGCCGAAGATCGTTTTCAGTCCGGCCGTGATTCCTCCAGGGGCGCCGCCGACTCCGCAGGGGAGATAAACAACGAGCGGCGTGCCGGTCGAGATTGTTACGCCGCGCTCGTCGAGTTGCTCCGCCAGTTCGGCGGCGGCCGTGGTGTATCCGACAAACAGCAGTCGTGAGCTTTCATCATCGATGAAGTAACTGCCGCTGGCACTTGCCGAGGCGCGCGCACGGGCGACCGTCTCTGTGTAGTCGCAAGGATGCTCGATCACATTCGCACCCGTACGGCGCAGTCGCTCTTTCTTCCAGGTCTTCGCGTCATGCGACATGTGGACTTCGGCTTCGAGGCCGAACGCGCGCGCCACGAGACCTATGCTGAAGCCGAGATTGCCGGTGCTGGCGACGACGATGCGATGTTTGGAGAACAGCGAGCGTGCAGCGGGAGTGAGCAGCGGCGTCAGCGGCTCTCCCGGTTTGACGATGTTCTGCGTAAGAGCGAGCGTCTCGACGCGGCATAGGAGCTCGTAGACTCCGCCACGTGCCTTTACTGATCCGGTCATTGGCAGGTCATGATCGGCCTTGACGAGCAATGGGGGAAGGTCGGCCTGCCGTGGGTATTCGAGCAACGATGAGCGGATCCGGCCGTCCCAACCCGTCGCGGGGAAGAGAGCTGCCAGAACAGGGCGGAAGCGGGCCAGGCGCTGCTCGGCCTCGCGGATTTCCGCAGGAGTGATCGGTGTTTGATTCGTGGTTGCGGCGGCGGGCGGGCGCAGCCACACGGCGGGCCGCCCGCCGCGCAGTTGCTCAATGATTGGCTCGCCGAATGAGTTTTGGGGTGCGCGGGTGTCGTAAGTCATGCACCCGATGATACACGGTCAGTGGGAAGTGGCCTGCGGTGCCGCCGCGGCGGACTGCGCCTCCACGCCCGATGGTGTCGCCGATGCGGGTCGGGCCGCCACGGGGATGAGCCACGTCGCGACGAAGGTCAGTCCCGCCATGATGACGACGCCTACAAAGCTCCAGCGCAACGCCTGATCAAACACCGCTCTCACGGCGGGATCGCTCGACAGCCGTGTAAGGCCGGCGGGCTGGTTCAGAAGGTCGTGCAGCCTCGTGGCTAGCGCGCCGGTGCCGTAGTGTGTGATGCCGATGTTGAGCAACGCGCCCATGGCGGTGGCCCCGATGGTGCTTCCCAGGCCGCGTGAAAAAATGAGCGAGGCCGTGGCGCTGCCCCGCTTCGACCACTCGACGCTGTCCTGCACCGTGGCGATGCTGGTGATACTCAGGAGACCCATACCACACCCCATCAGGAACGAGCCGACGGCCGCCACCCAAGGGCTGCTTTGCGGGCCGAGAAACAGCAGGAAGACCGCTCCCACGGGAAACAGGACACAACCCCCGCGTAGCGTGCGCCGGATACCGAAGGCACGATACAGTCTGCCTGAAGCCATGACGGCCAGTGGCCAGCCGATGATGAGGGCGCTGAGGGTGAAGCCGCCCACGAGGGGCGAGCCGCCTAACACCCCCTGCACATAAATCGGCAGCACGGTCGTGAGTCCGATGAGCGCCATTCCGGCCAACAATGTCGCGATGTTGCTCGTGGCAATCAGCCGACGTCCCCAGAGCTCGATCGAGACGATCGGTTCCGGGGCGCGCCGCTCGTGAATGAGGAAGTACGCTCCCGTCGCAACGAACACAACTCCGAGAGCCACGAGGACCCACAGGTCCGCGTCGGTCTCCGTGAGGAGGGCGAGCAGCGAGCCGATCGAAATGCAGAACAGTGATGCCCCGAGGTAGTCGATCCGGGCGCGGTGGGTTTCGACGGACTCGTGCAGGAAAAGCGCCAGTCCGATGATGGTCACGATGCCAATCGGCAGATTCAGCCAGAAGATCCAGGCCCAGGAGAAATGGTCGACAATGAGACCGCCGGCTAGAGGGCCGAGGACGCCAGAGACCGCCCAGACGCTGGCCATCATTCCCTGGGCGCGCCCGCGCTCCTCGAGCTTGTATAGATCGCCGATCACCGTGATGGTGACAGGAAAGATGGCTCCCGCACCTAAGCCTTGCAGCAGCCTGAACACCACCAGGGAAGTCATGGACCAGGCAAAGCCGCACAGGAGCGAGCCGAGCAACAACAGTACGATGCCCACGATCAGGGTGGGCTTACGTCCGAAGAGGTCGGCCAGCTTCCCGTAAATCACGGTCGTGGTGGTCTGCGCCAGCAGGAACGCGGAAAAGACCCAGCTGTAGTAAGTAAAGCCCCCCAGCTGGCCGACGATGCTGGGCATCGCGGTCGCGACGATCGTTCCCTCGATCGCGGCCATGAAGGTCGCCAGCATGATCGAGACAATGACGAAGGGGCGGGCGGCGGGGGTGACGGTGTTGACCATTGGATGCCTTGGCGGCGGACCGCGGCCGGTCCTGGAAAGGGTCTATTGGATCGCAGGGAGCGGGTGGAAAGGAATGCTCCTGAAGAGGGATTTGCACGGTATTCTTGCGGTATGCAGCCCGACCATGACCGTCATTACTACGAGCCCTCCCAGGGGCATGGACTCCCCCACGATCCGCTCAATGCGATCATCGGTCCCCGGCCGATCGGCTGGATATCGACCCGGGGGCGTGAGGGTGCGCTGAATCTCGCGCCCTATAGCTTTTTCAACGCCTTCTGCTACAAGCCGCCGATTATCGGTTTCTCCAGTACCGGCGCGAAGGACACTCTGCACAATGCGCGCGAAACGGGCGAGTTCGTCTGGAACCTGGCGACCCGCGAAATTGCCGAGCATATGAATGCGACGAGCGCGACCGTCTCGTACGAGACCGATGAGTTCGCGCTTGCCGGGCTAACGCCGGCGCCCTCGAGTCTCGTTACTCCCCCGCGGATCGCCGAGAGCCCGGTCAACTTCGAGTGCAAGGTCACGCAGATCGTGCAACTCCAGGATCATCTCCAGCGACCCGCGCAGGCGTGGCTGGTGCTCGGCGAGGTCGTTGCGGTTCACATCCTGCGCAGCCTGTTGAAGGATGGAGTGTTCGACACCTTCGGCGCCGGTGTTGTGTTGCGCGCCGGAGGGCCCTCCGGCTATGCCGCCATCACGCCGGCGAGCCGCTTTGATATGAAGCGGCCGCCGTAACGATCGATTCGATCGCCAGGTAAAGTGCCTCCGCGACTCCGCCTGCATCGTCGCTGGCGACGGTGCGTTCGGCGGCCGCAATGACGGCGGGTGTGGCGTTCGCCATGGCGATGGGGTGACCCACGATCCGCAGAGCTGGGAGATCATTTCCCGAGTCGCCGATGTACATCACGTCCCTCAATGCAACACCGTATTCCTCGGCGATGGTGCGCATCGCGCTCGCTTTGGTCACCCCTGCGTGTGTGAATCCCACGAACTGCGTGTCTGGCATGAGTGGGGAAGTCGACTGCGCAACTTCGAGGCCGGGATGAGTGCACGACATCATGTGGCTCGCCTCGGCCTGTGTCAGGAGCCATTGCGCACGCACGGCCGGGCCGTCCAGTGTTTCGAAGGGACGCGGCTCGAACTTCACGCCGAGAAGTTTCGCGTGGTCCTCCGCCCAGGCAGCCGTGCTTTCGGCGACCCATCCCGTGTCGTTATACAACTCGAGAACATTCCCGCTCGCGCGGGCCTCGGCAATAAATGACTTCACCGCGGCGGGCGGGAGGGCGACGGATCGTGACTGCTTCGTTGCAAGGTTCACGATGCTGGCGCCGTTCTGAAACGCGTGCCATCCGCTTGGATGCAGTCGGTGTGCGTACTCCAGAGCCACTCCAAATGCAGGGCGCCCAGAGCACAGTGCCAGGTGGATTCCCTTCGAGCGTGCGGTTTCGGCTGCTTCCCACACGCGAGGATTCACCTCGCCGCTGGCTCCAACCAGTGTGCCGTCCACGTCGATCCCGATTAAATGTACCGCCACGCTCCAGGTGCTCCCGCTCGTTTGTATTAAGTCGCGGAGCCATTCTTACAGAGTCGCGGGGGTGGTGGCGCACTGGATTTTGGCGGGGGAGACGCATCACCAAAATGGTGCAATCGCGCGGCTCGGACGCAACAAAACCCTCAGGTGCCCAGAAAATCGGCTATCGCCGTTCCGAGCTGCGGCTTGGTGACCGCGCTCATGTGATTGCCGGGGACGACGACGTAATGGCCTTTCGGTAGCGCGGCGGCCAGCGCTTCTCCCGATCCGTTGTCGTCGTCCTCGGCACCATTCAACACCAGCGTTGGTATGTCAATTTGCGACAGCGCTTCAGGCGGGGTGTCGGCGAAAGTGTTGAGAACATTCAGTAACGCGATGGGGTCGCCGCCGACTGTTTTCATGAATGCCTCGGCCATCCACTCCGCCGAGCCGGGTTTGTGTTTGCCCAGGTTGGTGAGAATGTTGCGGAAGTGACCGCCGCGTCCGCCCGTGCGGAGAATGCCTTCCAGCCCCATGCCCGAGATTATCGCGCGGCCCGGGGTCGCGCCTCGCACCAACATACGAATGGTCGTGCGGGCGCCGAGCGAGTAGCCGCCGAGGTCGTAGTCGGTCAATTCCAGATGCTCGAGCAACGCAAGGCCGTCGTCGGCCAGAACGTCGCGGGGGTAGAAAGCCGGATCGTGTGGTTTCGCGCTATCACCATGTCCCCGCAGGTCCGGCATGATCACGCGAATGCCGCGGGC